>NZ_JAKRMS010000058.1 GCF_022346185.1 Cellulomonas sp. ACRRI
GGGATCGAGGTCGGCATCGCGCGCGGCACCGCCCGGCGCTCCCGGCACGGGCGCACCGCCCGCCGCCCGGTCGCCCGCCGCGGGCCCGCCCGGCGTGAGCCCCGCCGCCGCGCGCTCCGCCCGCTCGGCCCGCGCCGCGTCCTCGACCGCCTGCGCCGCGGCCCGGAGCGCGTCGCCGCCCGTCACCACCAGCGCGTCGAGCTGCGAGGTGTACCGCGCCGCCTCGCCGGCGAGGACCCCGCGCACCCGGGCGTCGAGCCGCTCGCGCGCCTCCGCGGTCAGCCGGCGCACCGCGTCGTCCCCGAACACCGCCTCCAGCAGCTTCTGCGCGACGACGGCGGTGCCGCCCGCGATGCCGACCTCGATCCCGGTCAGCCCGCCGGTCGAGGCGAACGCCAGCACCATCAGGCTGACGCCGAGCGCGTTGACGCCGAACGACAGCGCGCGGGCCGTGCCGCGCCGCTGCGCGCCCTGCTCGCCGACCAGCGCCAGGACGTCGGACTGCCAGGCCCGGATCTCGGCATCCACCTCGGCCCGCAGGGTCGCCGAGGACCGGGACAGCCCGAGGTCCGGCAGCAGCGCGGCCCCGGACGGGTCGCCCCGCCACGCCGCGTGCGTGCGCTCGGCCGCGGCGTCGGCCGCGTCCAGCACGACGGCCGCGAGCCCGTGCGCGATCGCCTGCTCGACCGGCGGGGTCGCCGCGGGCCGGCCGCGGACGAACCCGACGACGGCGTCCCGTACCCGTCCCACCCCGCGCTCGACGGACCGCAGCAGGTCGCCGGTCCCGACGAGCTCCTGCCAGCGCGCCAGCACCTCGCCGCGGAGCATCGCACCGTCGGACGTCGCCGCCGCGACCTGCGTCGCCGCCTCCGCGTAGGCGCGCGTCACCGCGTCCCGGAGCCGGGCGTCCGCGACCACCTGGCCGTCGGCCGCCTGCGCGAGCGCCAGCCCCCGGCGCGCCAGGTCGTCCACGACCCCGTCCCGGGTCGCCACCGCCACCGCGCGCCGGGCGGCCGCGTCGCCGCCGAGGTCCGACAGCCAGGCGGCGACCGCGCCGACCGCCTCCTCCGGGAGCAGGCCGTCCGGTCCCGTGCCCTCGGGCACCGGGAACAGCGGCGCGCCGGCGAGGCCGTTCGCGTCGAGCATCCGGCGCAGGTCCTCGACCGCCGCCTCGGAGCCGGGGTCCACCCGGTCGACGACCAGCGCGACCTGCGCGTGCCGCTCGGCGGCGGTGTGCAGCAGGTCCCACGGCACCGCGTCGGCGTACCGGGCGGCCGTCGTGACGAACAGCCACAGATCGGCGGCGGCGAGCAGCTGGGCCGCGAGCCGGCGGTTGGCCTCCTCGACCGAGTCCACGTCGGGTGCGTCGAGCAGGGCGAGGCCGCGGGGCAGGGCGCCGCTCGGGACCAGGCGCACGGCAGCGGCACCGGGCTCGGCGGCGCTGCCGTCGCCGAGCCCCCGGTCCCCCGCCAGGCGCGCGAGCCCCGGCAGCACCCGGTCGCCGGCGAACCAGCCGCCGTCGAGCGGGTGGTGCACCAGCACCGGCGACCGCGTCGTGGGGCGCAGCACGCCGGGATCGCTGACCCGCTCGCCGAGCAACGAGTTCACCAGGGTCGACTTCCCCGCCCCGGTGGAGCCGCCGACGACGACGAGCAGCGGCGCGCCGACGGAACGGAGCCGCGGCAGCAGGTAGTCGTCGAGCTGGTCGAGCGCGGCCCGGCGGTCGGCGCTGGCCTGGGCCGACCCCGGGGCGTCGAGCGGCAGCGCGAGGTCGCGGAGCCGGGCGCGCAACCGCTCCAGGGCGTCGCCGAGCGCGGCGTCCGCGCCGGTCACCGCGCCGGGGCTCGTCACAGGCGTGTCGTCGGCCATCCGCCCATCCTGCCGCCCGGCGCGGTCGCCCGCCCCGGGAGACGGGCCGGCCGCCGCCCCCGGGTAGGGGGCGACGGCCGGTCCGTGCGGTGCGCGGGGTGCGTCAGTCGCGCGTGAGCTTGCGGTAGGTGACGCGGTGCGGGCGGGCGGCGTCGGCACCGAGCCGCGAGACCTTGTTCTCCTCGTACGAGGCGAAGTTGCCCTCGAACCAGTACCAGTTCGCCGGGTTCTCCTCGGTGCCCTCGTAGGCCAGGATGTGCGTCGCCACCCGGTCGAGGAACCACCGGTCGTGGGACACCACGACGGCGCAGCCGGGGAACTCCAGCAGGGCGTTCTCCAGCGAGCCGAGGGTCTCGACGTCGAGGTCGTTAGTCGGCTCGTCGAGCAGCAGCAGGTTGCCGCCCTGCTTGAGGGTGAGCGCGAGGTTGAGCCGGTTGCGCTCGCCGCCGGACAGCACGCCCGCGGGCTTCTGCTGGTCCGGGCCCTTGAAGCCGAACGAGGCGACGTAGGCGCGCGAGGGCATCTCGACGTTGCCGACCTTGATGAAGTCGAGCCCGTCGGACACGACCTCGAAGAGCGTCTTCTTGGGGTCGATGCCGCCGCGCGACTGGTCGACGTACGACACGGACACCGTCTCGCCGACCTTGAGCGAGCCGCCGTCGAGCGGCTCGAGGCCCACGATCGTCTTGAACAGCGTGGTCTTACCGACGCCGTTCGGGCCGATGACGCCGACGATGCCGTTGCGCGGCAGCGTGAACGACAGCCCGTCGATGAGGACGCGGTCGCCGAAGCCCTTCTCGAGCTTCTCGGCCTCCAGCACGACGCTGCCCAGGCGCGGGCCCGGCGGGATCTGGATCTCCTCGAAGTCGAGCTTGCGGGTCCGGTCGGCCTCCGCCGCCATCTCCTCGTAGCGGGCCAGACGCGCCTTCGACTTGGCCTGGCGGCCCTTCGCCGAGGACCGCACCCACTCGAGCTCGTCCTTGAGGCGCTTGGCGAGCTTGGCGTCCTTCTTGCCCTGCACCTCCATGCGGGCGGCCTTCTTCTCCAGGTAGGTGGAGTAGTTGCCCTCGTACGGGTACAGCCGGCCGCGGTCGACCTCGCAGATCCACTCCGCGACATGGTCCAGGAAGTACCGGTCGTGGGTGACCGCCAGGACGGCGCCGGGGTAGGTGGCCAGGTGCTGCTCGAGCCAGAGCACGCTCTCGGCGTCGAGGTGGTTGGTGGGCTCGTCGAGCAGCAGCAGGTCGGGCTTCTCGAGCAGGAGCTTGCAGAGCGCGACGCGGCGGCGCTCACCACCGGACAGCACCGACACGTCGGCGTCCGGCGGCGGGCAGCGCAGGGCGTCCATCGCCTGCTCGAGCTGGGCGTCGAGGTCCCAGGCGTCGGCGGCGTCGATGGCCTCCTGCAGCTGGCCCATCTCGGCGAGCAGCGCGTCGAAGTCCGCGTCGGGCTCCGCCATGAGGGCGGAGATCTCGTTGAACCGGTCGATCTTGCCCTTGATCTCGGCGACGCCCTCCTGGACGTTGCCCAGGACGGTCTTCTCCTCGTTCAGCGGCGGCTCCTGCTGGAGGATGCCGACCGTGTAGCCGGGGCTGAGGCGCGCCTCGCCGTTGGACGGCTGGTCCAGCCCGGCCATGATCTTGAGGATGGTCGACTTGCCCGCGCCGTTCGGCCCGACGACGCCGATCTTGGCGCCGGGCAGGAAGTTCAGCGAGACGTCGTCGAGGATGACCTTGTCGCCGTGCGCCTTCCGCGCCTTGTACATGCTGTAGATGAACTCAGCCACTGGCTTCTCGTCCGCCTCGGGGTCGTCGGTTCCGGTGTCGCGCGCCGGGCGACCACGCGGGTGCCGGGCGGCGCGCAGTCCCCCAGCCTAGGCGATCCCCGCCGCCGGGACCGCGCGGCCGCCCGCCGGCTCCGGCGCCGGCTCAGGCCGGCAGCGCCTGCACCGTCCCGGTCGGGACGTCCCCGGGCAGCGGGTCGTCGTCCGCGAGCTCGAACGCCCGGCTCACGTCCACCACCTCCGCGCCCGGGCCGCCGACGCCGGCGCCGCCGTCGTCCGCCCCGTCCTCGGTCTCCGGTGGCACGGCCCGCCCGTCCGCGTCGGCGGCCGCCGCGCGCCCGGGCGCGTGCACCGTCCGCATGAACCGCGTGGTCCCGCGGGACAGGTCGTGCCCCACGGCGTCGGCGGTCAGCTCGGCGGTGGTCCGCGGCCGCCCGTCGGGCGCCACCCAGTCGACCAGCCGGAGCCGGCCGTGCACGACCACCGGCTCGCCCCGGCGCACCGACTCGGCGACGTTGAGCGCGAGGTGCCGGAACGTCTTGACGGTGAACCAGCTGGTGTCGGCGTCCACGTACCCGTCCTGGTCCCGGTCGTACACCCGGGGGGTGCTGGCCACCCGGAACTTGGTGAACGGGACCTGCCCGTCGTCGCCGGTGTACCGGACCGGGTCGCTGCCGACCCAGCCGACCACCGTGACCGTGAGCTCGTTGACCGCCATGCGTCCTCCTGGTGCCCGGGGCCGGCGCCCGTGCGGGCCGGCCGTGGGCACCACGCTGCCCGCCGCGACCTCGGCGGCTCCCGGCGCAGCCCGCGCACCTGGGGACGACGCACCGCGCCCGGCCTGTGGAGGACTCGGCGCCCCGTGATCGCGGGGCACCGGCGCGCAGCGGCACCCCGCCCGGTCGGTCGCCCGGCCTCAGCCCTCCCGCGCCCCCGCGGCCAGCTCCCGCACCCGCCGGTGCTCTGCCAGCACCGCCGCCGTCGGCTCCGCCAGGCACCGGCGCGCCACGCCCTCGAGCGCCTCCCGCCCGTCCCGGCGCACCCGCTCGGCCCGGCGACCCGCCGCCGCGCGCCGGGCCCGCACCGCGAGCCACGCGCACAGCACAGCGAGCACGGCCAGCACGGCCGCCGCCGGCCAGCCCAGCCGGAGCAGGTCCTCCGGGCCGGTGCCCGACCCCCAGGTGCGCCACGCGCCCGCGCCACCAGCGGCCAGCGCGCCGACGCCGAGCACGACCGCCAGCACCAGCAGCGTCACGGCGAGCCGCGACCGGCGGGTGACGACGGCCACCCGGGACAGCGCCTCGTCGGCCGCCGAGCGGATCTCCTCGGTGCCGGCGAGGGCGCCGCGCACCGCCTCGACCCACCGGCGCGGCAGCCGCGCGGTGACCGCGTCGGTCCACTGGCCGCGCGCCAGCGCGACCGCGCCCTCCTGCACCGACACCAGCTCCGGGACCGTCGTCGCGCTCCCCCGCACCACCGCCGCGACCGCGTCCGCCAGCGCGGGCAGCCCCGCCGCGTGCGCGAGCGTCACCGCGACGGGCGTCACGTCCAGCGCCTCGGACGGCGGCTCCGCGTCGCCGACCTCGCCCTGCACGAGCCGCGCGGCGTCGGCGATCTCGGCGGACGCGCGCCGCGCCGCGAGGCTCTGCCGCCCGACGACCTCGGCGAGCGTGTCCCGCATCTCGGCGACCCCCTCGCCGGTGCGGGCGGACGTGCTGCGCACCTCGACGCCGGTGAGCCCGTCGGCGGCCAGCAGCCGCGCGACGTCGGCGACCAGCGCCTCCCGCTGCTCGGCCGGCACGGTGTCCACCTGGTTGAGCACGACGAGCATCGCCCCCTCGTGCCCCACCAGGCCCTGGAGGTAGCCCGAGTGCAGCGAGTCGTCCGCGTACTTCTGCGGGTCGACGACCCAGATCAGCAGGTCGGCCATCGGCAGCAGCCGGTCGACGGCCTCGCGGTGCGCGTCCTCGATCGAGTCGTGGTCCGGCAGGTCGAGCAGCACGAGGCCGCGCAGCGGCGCCTCGGTGTCGCCGTCGAGGGCGCTCTCCCGCTCGATCCGGCGGTCGTCGGCGACGTCGAGCCAGTCGAGCAGCTTCTCCCCGCCTCCGCCCCACACGCAGGCGGTCGGCTGGGAGGTGGTGGGGCGCTTCACGCCGACCTCGGCGAACTCGAGCCCGCAGATCTCGTTGAACAGGCTCGACTTGCCGGAGCCGGTGCCGCCGAGCAGGGCGACGACCGTGTGGTCCACCCCCAGCGCGAGCCGGGTCCGCACCTGGTCGCCGATCCCCCGCACGCGCGTCGCCACGGCCGGGTCGAGGCGGTCGCCGCCGACCGCCAGCGCCTCGTCCAGCCGCGCCAGGCGCTTGGTGAGCGCGGCGGTGTCGCCGCGGGAGTCGGTCATGTCAGCCCCTTGATCACGGCCAGCCGCAGCCGCAGCGTCGACGCGGCGTCCGGTGCGAGCGCCGGGCGGTCCAGCACGGCGGCGGCCGCGTCCCGCTCGCGACCCGCCTGGTCGGCGGCGTGCTGCGCGAGCCGGTCGCGCAGCGTCCCCGCCACGGCGGTGCCGCGCTCGCCGAGCAGGTCGACCAGCATCCGGTCGGCCGCCTCCAGCCCGGCGGCCGACGCCAGCGCCAGCGCGGCCAGCCCCTCGTCGCCGAGGGCGCGCTGCGCGGCGGCGGCCCGCTTGGCGGCCTTGGCGGCGACGCGCTTCGCGGTGCGGTCGTCGCCCGCCGGGGCGGGGGTCGCCGGGTCGGCGGTCAGCACCTCGACCGCCCCGCCGACCCAGTCCCGGGCGGCGCGCTCGACCTCGCGCGGCCGGTCCGCGGCCCGGTCGGCGGCCGACCAGTCGCCCGCGAGGGTCGTCGCGCCCGCCGGGCCGGCGGCCAGGGCGTCGCGCAGCGCGGTCTCGGTCGCGGCGCCGACGGCCGACAGCGTCGAGCTCGCCGACGACACCAGGTCCTGCACCAGCGGCATGACCGCCGCCGCGCGGTCCCGGCCGGCCCGGCGCGACCGGTCGACCCGCCCGCCGCCCTTCAGCACGTCCGCGAGCGCCGCGCCCGGCGCGGTCAGCTCGGTCCAGCGCGCCTGCACCGCGCCCTGCGCGACGGCGCCGCGCGTGATGGTGCGGCGCGCGTCCTCCGCCGGTGCGCGCACGGCGTCGTCGAGGGCGGCGCGCACCGCCGTCGCCGCCTCGGCCTGCCGTTCCACCGCGTCGACGAGCTCGTCCACCCACGGCCGCAGCGCGGCGAACGACCCGCGCAGCGTCCGGGCGACGACGGTCCGCGCCCGGTCCGCCCCGGCGAGCATGGTCAGCCAGCGGGTGATCGGCGCGACCAGCCCCGCGTCCATCAGCCCCTCGTGCGGCCCGAGGTCCGGCACCACGAACAGCGGCGAGCCCTGCATCCCGTGCGAGCGGAGCCGGTCCAGCAGGTCCCCGCGGACCGTCGGCAGCGACGCCGGGTCGACGCGGTTGAGCACCATCGCCACGGACGCGCCGCGCTCGGTCGCGCCGGTGAGCACCCGCCAGGGCAGCGCATCGCCGTACCGGGCGGCGGTCGTGACGAACAGCCACAGGTCGGCCGCCTCCAGCAGCCGGTGCGCCGAACGCCGGTTCGCCTCCTCCACGGAGTCGACGTCGGGCGCGTCCATCAGCGCGATGCCGCGCGGCACCCGCTCCGACGCCACGATCTCCAGGGCGTCGGTCACGGGGTGCTCGCGCACCAGCTCGGCGTCGTCGGGGTGGTGCACCAGCACCGGGCGGCGCGTCGTCGGCCGCAGCACGCCGGCGGTGGTCACCTCGGTGCCCACCAGCGAGTTCACCAGCGTCGACTTGCCCGCCCCGGTCGACCCCGCGACCACGACGATCGCCGGCGCCGACAGCTGCCGCAGCCGCGGCACCAGGTGGTCCGCGAGCTGGTCGACCAGCCGGGTGCGCGACGCCCGCGCGGCGCCCACGCCGGGCACCTCGAGCGGGAACTCGGTCGCCCGCACGTCGCGCAGGAGGTCGGTCAAAGCGTCGAGCAGGGACGTCGCGGCGAGCGGCCGGTCGAGGACATCCCGCGCCGCCGAGCTCTCCGCCTGCACGTTCACACCGTCATCCTCTCGTGTGAACGGGGAGGCGGCCAAACGTCCGCGCCGTGTGACCTGCGACGACTTCGTCACGCGGGGCGCCGGGCCGGGTCACCGGTGGCGCGTACCCTGGGTGCGCCGGTCGCGCGGCCCCGTGCGGCGCCCGGCGACGCCTCCATAGCTCAATGGATAGAGCAACGGCCTTCTAATCCGTCGGTTGCAGGTTCGAGTCCTGCTGGGGGCACCCGGACACCCGCCCCTGCGCGTGCGCGCCCGCCTCCCGCGCGCCACACTGCGACCATGCCGCCGCAGGTCCGGGTCCACGTCCTCGACCGTGACCTGGTCGTGGAGCGGCCGTGGGGCTCGGCGCCGCGGGTGCTCGCCGACGGCGCGGAGCTGCCCCGGGACCGGTTCGGGCGGTACCGGCTCGCGGCGCCCGACGGGGAGCGGGTCGTCACCATCTCGTTCGACTGGCGGGGACTGCTGCCGGTGCTGGCGGTCGGGGACGAGCGGGTGCCGCTGGACCGGCCGCTGCCCCGGGGCGCGTGGCTGCTGCTCGGGCCGCTCCTGCTGCTGTCGCTGGCCGGCGGCGGCGTCGGGGCCGGGCTCGGCGCCGGGGCGGCGTGGGCAGCGGCCCGCCAGCTCCGCCGGGCGACGACCCCGGCGCGCGGCTGGGCGGGGGCGCTGTGCGCGGTCGCCGGGGCCGTGCTGCTCTACGTCGCGGTCGTGGCGCTGATCCGCGCCGCGTTCTGACGAGCGCCACCCCGGTCGCCCAGTGCGCAAGCGACACGTCGAGTGTGCATCCGGGGAATGCACACTCGACGTGTCGGATGCCCACTCGGCGCGGGCGCCGGGGCGTCCCGGTACCCGCGCCGCCGCCCGGCGGCGCGGCTCGGCGCGGGTCAGCGCACCTCGAACGCCGCCCGCAGCAGGTCCGCGTCCCGCGAGGACCGGCCCACCAGCACGTCGAACCGCCCCGGCTCCACGACCCGCCGCCCGGCGGCGTCGACGATCGTGCAGTCCGCCACCGCCAGGTCCACCGTCACCTCCACGGACGACCCCGGCGCGACGTCCGCCTGGGCGTACGCCTTGAGCTCCTTGTCCGCCCAGGACACCGAGGTCACCGCGTCGGACACGTAGAGCTGCACCGTCTCCCGCGCCGGCCGCGCACCGGTGTTGGTGAGCGTCACCGTCGCCCGCACGGTGTCGCCCACCGCCGCGACGGAGCGGTCCAGCCGCAGGTCCGCGTACTCGACGGTGGTGTACGACAGCCCCTCGCCGAACACGAACGCCGGCTCCTGGGTGAGGTCGGCGTACCGGTCGCCGTGCTGGCCGCGGATCTGGTTGTAGTACGTCGGCTGCTGGCCGGCGTGCCGGGCGAACGAGATCGGCAGCCGGCCGGACGGCTCGGTGAGCCCGAGCAGCACCTCGGCGACCGCCTGCCCGCCCTGCATGCCCGGGTTCGCGACCCAGAGCACCGCGTCGGCCGACGCGACCGACGGCGGCAGCACCAGCGGCTTGGACGCCAGCAGCACCACGACCAGCGGCTTGCCCGTGGCGGCGAGCGCGTCGAGCAGGGCGACCTGGCCACCGACCAGCTCGAGCGTCGCCGTCGACCGGCCCTCGCCCACGAGCTGGATCTGGTCCCCCACCACGGCCACGACGTAGTCCGCGTCCTCGGCGGCGGCCACGGCGTCGGCGACGAGCGCCGCGTCGGGCGGGCACGGCACGCCGATCTTCGGGCGGGGCTGGCCGTCGGGGTAGAGCTCCCCCGCCGGGTCCGGCACCAGGTCGAGGATGTCGGCGCCCCGGCTGTGCGACACGGCCCAGCCGACGGGCGCCGCGGCCCGCAGGCCGTCCAGGATCGTCACGATCATGTCGCGCGGGTGGCCGTCCGGCAGCCAGTCGGCCTGGCCGGAGTTGCCGGCCCAGTCGCCGAGGTGCGCCTCGTGGTCGTCCGCGAGCGGGCCCACGACCGCCACGCGGCGCGGGGTGTCGTCGCCCCCCGAGGCCCGCAGCGCCCCGGGCGCCGGGACCCCGCCGCCGTCGGACGCCCGCGCGGCGGCCCCCGGCACCCCCGCGAAGCCGCCGGCCAGCGGCAGCACGCCGGTGTTCCGCAGCAGCACCAGCGAGCGCCGCGCGACGTCCAGGTTGAGGTCCGCGTGCTCCGCCGCCCCCACGACGGTCGCCTGCGCCGAGGCGGACGGCCGGCGCGGGTCCTCGAACAGCCCCAGCCGGAACTTCAGCGTGAGGATGCGGCTCACGGCGGCGTCCAGCTCGGCCTCCGCGAGCAGCCCGGACTCGATGGCCTCGAGCGCCCCGGCGAAGAAGCCCGGCGTCGTCATGACCATGTCGTTGCCCGCCTTGACCGCGGCCGCGGCGGCGTGCGCGTAGTCGGGCTGGACCTTCTGCTCCCAGACCATGCGGCCGACGTTGTCCCAGTCGGTGATGAGGGTGCCGGTGTAGCCCCACTCACCGCGGAGCACGTCGTTCAGCAGCCAGTCGTTGACCGTGATCGGCACGCCGTCCATGGTCTGGTAGCCGAGCATGAACGTGGCGCAGCCCTCGCGGGCGACCCGCTCGAACGGCGGCAGGAACCAGGACCGGAGCTTGCGCCGCGAGATGTCCGCCTCCGACGCGTCGCGCCCGCCCTGGGTCTCGGAGTACCCGGCGAAGTGCTTGGCGGTCGCGAGGATCGCCGTCGGGTCGTCGAGGCCGGCGCCCTGGTAGCCGCGGACCATCGCGGAGGCGAGCTCGCCGATGAGGAACGGGTCCTCGCCGAACGTCTCGTCCACGCGGCCCCAGCGCAGGTCGCGGGCGATGCAGAGCACCGGGCTGAACGTCCAGTGCACGCCGGTGGTGGCGACCTCGCGGGCGGTGACCCGGGCGACCTGCTCGACGAGGTCGACGTCCCAGGACGCCGCCATGCCGAGCTGGGTCGGGAAGATCGTCGACCCGACGAAGAACGAGTGCCCGTGGATGCAGTCCTCGCCGACCAGGAGCGGGATGCGCAGCCGGGTCTCGGCCGTCAGGTCGTGGGCGTGCGCCAGCCGCTCGGGCGACGCGTGCAGGATCGACCCCACGTGCTTGTGCAGGATGTCGTCCGCGTAGTCGCCCCGGGCGTCGAGCTGGAGCATCTGCCCGACCTTCTCCTCGACGGTCATCCGGGCGAGCAGGTCCTGCACGCGGTCGGCGACGGGGAGGCCGGCGTCGAGGTAGCGGGCGTCGAGGGACGTGGCGTTCATCTGGTGGTCGATCCTTGCGTCGTGTGCGGGGTGACGGCGGTGACGCCGTCGGTGGTGTCGAGGCCCTTGCGCCGCATGGCGCGGGCGAGCTCTCCGGCGGAGCGCAGGCGTGGGTTGATGTACTCGTCGATGCCGAAGTTCAACAGTGCCAGGGCGACGCCGATCGCGGCGATGCAGAGCCCGGGCGGCAGGAACCACCACCACTGGTTCTGGGTGAAGGCGCCCTGGGCCGAGGCCCAGTTCAGGATGGTGCCCCAGTTGTACGCGTTGACCGGGATGACGCCGATGTAGGACAGGGTGGTCAGGCCGAGGATCGCCGCGGTGACCGAGCCGACGAACGACGACGCGATCAGGGCGGTGAGGTTGGGCAGCATCTCGACCCCGATGATGCGGCGCAGCGGTTCGCCGTTGAGCTTCGCGGCCTGCACGAAGTCCCGGTTGCGCAGCGACATCGTCTGCGCCCGCAGCACGCGCGCGCCCCACCCCCAGCCGAGGATCCCGAGGATCGCGGCGACCACCCACAGCGGCGGGTTGGTGAACCGCGAGGCGATGATGATGAGGATCGGGATGCCCGGGATGACGAGGAAGACGTTCGCCAGGGCGGACAGCGCCTCGGACCGCCACCCCGGCAGGTAGCCGGCGAGGACCCCGATCACGAGGGCGATCGCCATCGAGATGAGCGAGGTCAGGGCGCCGACGACGACCACGCCGCGGGTGCCGTAGATCACCTGGCTGAGGACGTCCTCGCCGAGGTGGGTGGTGCCGAACCAGTGCGTGCCGCTCGGCGGCTGCAGCCGGGCGGTCGCGTCGATCTGCGTCGGCGAGAACGGGGCGAGCTGGTCGGCGAAGACGGCGACGACCACGAACACCGCCAGAATGGCCAGGCCGGTGACCGACTTGGTGTTGCGGAACACCGCGAACGACGCGCCGAGCCGGGCGCCGCGGCCCCGGGGGGTGAGGGGGGTGATCGACATCTCTCAGGCCTCCGACTGGCGGGTACGGGGATCGAGGACGGCGTAGGCGACGTCGGCCAGGATGTTGGCGACCAGGACGGCCAGCACGATCACCAGGAAGCCGCCCTGCATGAGCGCGTAGTCCTTGGCGTTCGTGGCGTCGAGGAGCATCTTGCCGACGCCCGGGTAGGAGAAGACCTGCTCGACGATGATCGCGCCGCCGACGATGAAGCCGATCGACAGGGCGAACGACTGGATCTGCGGCAGGACGGCGTTGCGCGCGGCGTAGCGCCACAGGACGCGCCGGTTCGGCATGCCCTTGGCCTGCGCGACGGTGACGTAGTCCTCGTCGAGGACGGTGAGCATCATGTTGCGCATCCCGAGCATCCAGCCGCCGAGCGAGGCGACGACGATCGTGGCCAGCGGCAGCGTCCCGTGCTTGACCACCTCCCCGAGGAACTCCATCGACAGGCCGGGCGTGGTGCCGATCCCGTAGGCCTTGCCGATGGGGAACCAGCCGAGCGTGACGGCGAAGACCGAGATCGCCATCAGCCCGATCCAGAAGTACGGGACGGTCGACAGGAAGGTCGTGACCGGGATGAGGGCGTCCAGCCGCGACCCGCGCCGCCAGCCGACCACCGCTCCCCCGACGGTGCCGATCACGAAGGACAGCACCGTCGCCAGCCCGATCAGGCCGACGGTCCACGGCAGCGCGTTCGCGATGACCTCGCCGACCGGCTGCAGGCCGTGGGTGATGGCGATGCCGAGGTCGCCGCGGGCGAGCATCCCTAGGTAGTCGACGTACTGCTGCCACAGCGTCCGGTCGGAGTCCAGGCCGAGCAGGGCGCGCAGCGCATCGGCCGTCTCCGGGGACATCCCGCGGTTGCGGGCGAGGTAGTTGTCGACCGCGTCGCCCTTCATCAGGCGCGGCACGAAGAAGTTGATCGTGATCGCGGCCCACAGGGTGAACAGGTAGAACGCGACGCGCCGGCCGATGAACCGCCAGGGCACCCGCGCCCTGGTCCTCGTGGCCCGGGTCGCGGTCGTGCCGTCGGCGACCACGTCGGTCTCCGGGCTGCTGATGGTCGTCATCGCACACCTCCCACGTGATCGGCGAAGAAGGACTCCGGGTCCGGGGACGCCTCGCGGAGCTCCCGGGTGTACGGGTGCTGCGGGCGCAGGATGACGTCGTCGGCCGAGCCGTGCTCGACGACCCGACCCTGGTTGAGCACGATGATCTCGTCCGAGAAGTACCGGGCCGTGGCGAGGTCGTGGGTGATGTAGAGCACCCCCAGCCCGTCCTCGGCCTGGATGTCGGACAGAAGGGACAGCACCCCCATCCGCAGGGACACGTCGAGCATCGAGACCGGCTCGTCCGCGACGAGCAGGGCCGGGCGCGGTGCCAGGGCCCGGGCGATGGCCACCCGCTGCCGCTGGCCGCCGGACAGCTCGTGCGGCCGGCGGTCGACGACCCCGGCGTCCAGCTGGACCTTGTCCAGCAGGCGGTGCACCTCGGCGTCGACCTCCCCGGGCGGCACGACCCCGGACAGCACCAGGGGGCGCTCCACGTGGTGTCGGATCGAGTGGTACGGGTTCAGCGACGCGAACGGGTCCTGGAAGACCATGCGCAACTGCTGGCGGTAGGCGCGCAGCGCCGCGCCCCGGGTCGGGATCGGCTCGCCGTCGAGGAGCACCTGCCCGCTGGTGGGCCGCTCCATCTGGGTGAGGATCTTGGCGACGGTCGACTTGCCGGAGCCGGACTGGCCCACCATGCCGATGGTCTGCCCGCTCGACAGCGTGAAGGACACGTCGGACAGCGCGTCGATCGACCCCGCCCCGCGGACGCGGTAGGTCTTGGAGACGCCCTGGACGTCGATCGAGGTCATCGGTTCACCGTCCGCTCGGCCGTCAGCCGGGGGAACGACGACAGCAGGGTCTTGGTGTAGTCGTGCTGCGGCCGGAACCAGATGTTCGCCGCGGTGTCGAGCTCGACGATCTGCCCGGCCCGCATGACCGCGATGCGGTCGGAGATCTCGAGCAGCAGCGGCAGGTCGTGGGTGATGAAGACGACCGAGAACCCGAACGCCTCGCGCAGGCTCGTGATCTCCCGCAGGATCTCCCGCTGCACCAGCACGTCCAGCGCCGTCGTCGGCTCGTCCATGACGACGAGCTGCGGGCGCAGCGCGAGCGCCATGGCGATCATGATGCGCTGGCGCATCCCGCCGGACAGCTCGTGCGGGTAGCTCTTGATGCGGGCCGCGCCGACCTTGACGATCTCGAGCAGCTCGACGACCGCGGCGGTGCGCTCCGCCCGGGACATCGCGGGCCGGTGCACCTCGAAGACGTCGGCGAGCTGGGCGCCGACCGTCGCCACCGGGTTCAGGGCGCTCATCGCGCCCTGGAACACCATGGAGATCTTGTCCCACCGGAACGCGCGCAGCGCGGCGGCGTCCAGGGCGAGGAGGTCGGTGTCGGTGCCGTCGGCGTCGTGCCAGGTGACCGAGCCGCCCGGGATGACGGCCGGGGGCTTGAGCAGGCGCTGGACGCCGTAGGCCAGGGTGGTCTTGCCGCAGCCGGACTCGCCGGCGAGCCCGAGGACCTCGCCGCGGTGGACGGTGAGGGACACGTCCCGGACCGCGTCCACGGGTGCGGCGGTCTCGTACCGGACCGAGAAGTCCCGGACCGACAGGAGGGGGTCGCTCATCTGGGGGGTCTCCTTGCGTGGGGCGCCGGGGGGGCGGCCGACGGCCGCCCCCCGGCACGGGATCACTCGGTGGGCTCGAGGGTGCTCAGGACGAGGGCGACCTCGGGCTGGGTCGGGTCCGCGGAGGCGTACATGTCCTCCTCGGTCGGCCAGCCCGTGTAGCTGCGCTCGTTGAACAGGCCCAGCAGCGGGTGCGAGCCCAGCGGGATCGCCGGGACGTCCCGGACGAACGCCTGCTGCAGCGTGGTCATCGCGGCGGCACGGTCGGCGTCGTTGTCGGTGCTCGCGTAGGTGTTCAGCGCCGCGTCGACCTCGGGGTCGCTGTACCGCCCGAAGTTGAAGTCGGCGTTCTCGACGCCGGCGTCGTCGGTCGTGATCCAGCGGGTGCCCATGATCGAGTCGTAGACGCCCCAGGCGCCCTCGCCGTCGAGCCAGTGGATGATCGCGTCGAAGTTGCCCGTCTTGCGGGCCTCGTCCCAGCCGCCCCAGTCGGGCTGGTCGATCGTGACCTCGATGCCGAGCTCCTTCATCTGCTCGGAGAGCAGCGCCTGCTCGGTGTTCCAGTCGGTCCACCCGGCCGGGACCGAGATCGAGAACGTGACCGGCTCGCCGTCGGGGTCCACGAGCTTGTCCCCGACACCCGTGTAGCCGGCGTCCTCCAGGATGGTCTGCGCCTTGTCGAGGTCGACCTCGTAGGTCTCGCCCGCGAACTCGTCGACGACGTCCTGCTCCAGCGACGGGCCGAGGCCGGTCACCGAGTCGACGACGGCCGAGGCGCCCTCCCGGGCGATCTCGACGTAGGCCTCGCGGTCGACGGTCCACGCGAGCGCCTGGCGCAGCGCGACGTCGTCGAAGGGCTTGCGGGTCAGGTTGAGGAACAGCGTCCCCGCGCCGGCGGTCGGGGTGACCAGGTAGCGGTTGGCCGGGTCCTTGTCGAGGAAGGTCTCCTGGACCTGCGGCAGGAACGCCTGCGCCCAGTCCGCCTCGCCGGTGCTCAGGGCCGTGGCCAGCGCGGAGTTGTCGCCGTAGGAGACGTAGTGCAGCTCGGGGACCGCCAGCTCGCCGTCCCAGTAGTCCGGGTTGGCCGTGAGCGTCACCGACTCCGTCGACCAGCTCGACAGGACGTACGGGCCGGTCCCGATGGCCTCGCCCTCCCCGGTGAGCGCCGCGGTCGAGGGGTCGTCGAGGGTGTCCCAGATGTGCTTCGGGACGATCGGGACGTGCAGCACCGTGCCCCGCTTGACGAACTTGGAGTTGCCGAACTTCAGCGTCGCCGAGTCCCCGTCGACGTCGGCGCCCAGGTAGTCCAGCGCGGCGGTGTCGGTGAGCCGGCCGTCGAGGTACATGTCGAACGTGCCGACGATGTCGTCGATGGTGAACGGCTCGCCGTCGTGCCACGTCACTCCCTCGCGGGCGGTGACCGTGAGCTCGGTGTAGTCCGCGTTCCACTCCACGCTCGAGGCGAGGCGCGGGGTCACGACGGTGGGGTCCGCGGTGTTGACGAGCGCCATCGTCTCGAACATGGCGTAGCGGTAGCCGTACATGCTGGCCGAGCTGTCCCCGAGGAACGGGTTGTTCGACTCGGTGGTGATGGCGCCGTCGGGCTTCGCGATGGTCAGCGCGGCACCACCCCCGCCCGTCGAGGTGCTCTCCCCGCCCCCCGACTCTCCGGAGCAGGCCGTCAGCGCCAGCGCGGCGGCCAGGCCGAGCGCGATCGCCGGGAACTTCACCCTCATGGTTTCTCCTTCGAAACGAGGCGCCCGCACGGGCACCTGTGAGGTCGCGCCGCGTCGTCGCGATCGCGCTGGCCGGCACGTTACTACACTGTCAGTAAGTTGCTTCCAGCCCTCCGACGCAGCCGTGACCAAGTCGTGACCCGCGGGGTCGTGGCCGCGGTCGGCGCCACTAGGGTTGGCCGCGCGCCGAGGAGCGCGACACGAGGATGTGAGGAACGGATGAGCACCACGAGGCACGTCCCCCGGGCCCGGCCGGAGACCCTGGCCAAGCGCACCGAGATCCTCCGTGCCGCCACCGCCACCTTCGGCGCCAAGGGTTACAACCGGGGGCCGCTCACGGAGATCGCCGACCAGGTCGGCATGACGCACGCGGGGATCCTGCACCACTTCGGGTCCAAGGACCAGCTCCTCGTGGAGGTCCTCAAGTTCCGCGACCGCACCGACGTCGAAGGGCTGCAGGACCAGCGGATGCCGGACGGGATGGACCGGTTCCGGCACCTGGTGCGCACCGCGTTCGCCAACGAGAGCCGCCACGGCATCGTCCAGGCCTACGCGGTGCTGTCCGCGGAGTCGGTGACCGAGGGCCACCCCGGGCGGGCGTACTTCGAGGAGCGGTACCGCACCCTGCGCCAGGACCTCCGCGACGCGTTCGAGGACGTCTGCGCCGAGCGCGGGATCACCGTGCCCGCGACGGTCGACCGCGCGGCCGCGTCCATCCTGGCCGTGATGGACGGGCTGCAGGTGCAGTGGCTGCTGGCGCGGGACGACGTGGAGCTGGCCGAGGCGAGCGCGTTCGCGATCGAGGCGCTGGTGTCGGCGGTGCTGGACCCGCGCCCGTCGCCGCTCGGCGACGCGGGGCCCGGCACCGGTGCTGCGGGGGCCGCCGGCACGCGGAGCGCGGAGGCGTGACGGACGGGGCCTCGCCTCCGCCGCCGGGAACAAAGCGGGCGGCCCGCTCGTCGTTGCTGGCATGACGACACCGACCCCCGACGGCGCCGGACCCGCGGGCCCCGCACCGGCCGAGGGCCTCGCCGCCGAGATCGCCGCCGGCGAGCGCACCGACACCGGCGCGCACCGCGCCCTGGCCCGGCTGCGCGCCCGGCTGGACAGCCGGCCGTGGCTGCGGCTGACCTACAAGGTCGTCGTGACGGTCGTCGGCGTGACCGTGGTGCTCGCCGGCCTCGCGATGCTGGTGCTGCCCGGGCCGGGCTGGCTCGCGATCTTCCTCGGGCTCGGCATCCTGGGCACCGAGTTCGCCGTGATCCAGCGGTTCAACCACCGGCTCAAGGCGCTGGTGCTGCGGTCCTGGCGCGCGTTCCGCGAGCGCCGCGCCCGCCGCGCCGCCGCGCGCCGGGGAGCACCGGCGGCCTGACCCGGCGCGCGCGGCCCACGGTTCCCACCCGATCGTCCCGCGGCCACCGGGTCGATCGGCGGGCGGCGCGACGACCGGGTGGGGATCAGCCCGCCGCGTTGCCGCAGGCGTCCGCCGGGTCGACCACCGGGTTCTGCGCCTGCAGACGGTTGTCCGGGTCGAGCGCGCCCAGCACCGCGAGCGCGATCGCGTCGAGCTGGTCGACCTGCTCCGGCGTCAGCCGGTCCACGACCAGCCGGCGCACCTCCGCGACGTGCGTCGGCGCCGTGGCGACCACCTTCCGCCAGCCCTCCTCGGTCAGCGTGGCGAGCGTCGCGCGCCGGTCCCCCTCGTCCCGGGTGCGCGTGAGGAAGCCGCGCGCCTCGAGGCGGGCCGCGACGTGCGACAGCCGGGGCAGTGTGGCGTTCGTGCTGGCCGCGAGGCCGCTCATGCGCAGCGTGCGGTCGGGCGCCTCGGAGAGCTTCGCCAGCACCAGGTAGTCGTAGTGCGACAGGTCGGCGTCGCGCTGCAGCTGGTGGTCGAGCGCGGCCGGCAGCAGCTCGGCGACCGCCTCCAGCCGCATCCAGGCCTGCAGCTCGCGCGCGCTGAGCCAGCGGGTGTCGTCGGTCATGCCGGACATCCTAGCCAATGGTTGACGCTTCAACCTGGAAGTCGTACGTTGGTTGAAGCGACAACATGTCGGTTGCCGCAGAGCGACCCATCGAGGAGCAGACATGACCAGCGTGACCATCATCGGGGCGGGCAACATCGGCGGCGCGGTGGCGCGCCTGGCGCTGAAGGCCGGTGCCGACGTGCAGGTGCTCGCCCGCGACGCCGCCAAGGCCGCCGCCGTGGACCCGGCCGTGACCGCCGGCACGGTGGGCGACCCCGTGACCGGCGACGTCGTCGTGCTCGCCCTCCCCTACCCGGCCCTCGCCGAGGTCGCGGCGCAGTACCCCGACGGCTTCGCGGGCCGCGTGGTCGTCGAGACCACCAACCCCGTCGACTTCGCGACCTTCGACTCCCTGGTCGTCCCGGCCGGGTCGTCGGCGACGGCCGAGCTCGCCGCGCTGCTGCCCCGGGCCCGGGTGCTGAAGGCGTTCAGCACGAACTTCGCCGCGACGCTGGCCCCCGGCACGGTCGGCTCCCTGCCGACGACCGTGCTGATCGCGGGCGACGACGCGGACGCCAAGGCCGCGCTGGCCGGGGTCGTCGAGGCCGGCGGCCTGCGCGCCGTCGACGCGGGCTCGCTCAAGCGGGCGCACGAGCTCGAGGCGCTCGGCTTCCTGCAGATGACCCTCGCCGCGGCGGAGCAGACGTCCTGGACGTCCGGCTTCGCCCTCGAGCGCTGAGCGTGACCGCTGACGCGCTCGCGGTCGACCCCGCGGCGGCCCGGTGGGCGCAGACCCCCGGCGCCGCCCCGGGGCCGGACGCGCCGCTGCTCGTGCTGCTGCACGGCTACGGCTCGCACGAGGGCGACCTGCTCGGGCTCGCCCCGCACCTGCCCGGCGGACTCGCCCTGGCCGCGCCGCGGGGGCCGCTGCTCGGCGGGCCGGGGTTCGCGTGGGCGCCGCTGGCGACCCCGGGGCGCCCGGACCCGGCGCGCGTCCGGGCGGGCGCCGACGCGCTGCTGGCGTGGCTCGACGGCGACGCCCGCGTCGGGGACCGTCCGGTCGCGCTGCTCGGGTTCTCCCAGGGCGGGCTGATGGCGACGCAGCTGCTCCGTGCGCGGCCCGACCGGTTCGCGGCGGCGGTCGTGCTGTCGGGGTTCGCGCTGGACGCCGAGGAGCCGGGCGACGCGGCGCTGGCCGCGCGGGACCCGCGGGTGCCGGTCCTGCTCGGCCACGGCGACGCGGACCCGGTGATCCCGCAGGACGCCACGACGCGGACGGCCGCGTGGCTGGCGTCGCACACGGCGCTGGAGCACCGCGAGCACCCCGGCCTGGCCCACGGCATCGACGCCCGCGTCCTGGCGGACGTCGCGGCGTTCCTCTCCCGCACCCTGGCGGTGCACTGACGCCGAGGTCGAGGGTTCCCGTCGAGGTCGAGGGTTCCAGGCGGCTCCGGGCCGGCGAACCCTCGACCTCGGCGTCCGATAAACGCGTGACCCGCACCCGGTGGGGGTGGGAGCGTTCTGCTCACCGCGCGGTGAGTCCCGGGGCCCGGCCAGGCCCCTCCCGGAACGTTCGAAGGACCCACCCACCATGCACCCCACCGCCACGTTCGACCTGATCCAGGCCGACCACCGCGAGCGCATCGAGACCGCCCGCCTCCTGTCCCGGCACGCCGCCCGGCGCGCCGCGGTCAGACCCGACGGCGAGACCCGCGGTCGACCGCCGGAACGCTTCCGGCAGCCGCGCCTGCGGGCCCTGCTGCCGGCGACCACGACGGTCGCCGCGATCCGCTGACCGGGCCGGCCCCCGTGCCGCCCCGGCGCCGCTCGCACCGCACCGGTGAGCCCGCCGGACACCCGTCCGGCGGGCTCACCCGTACCCTGAGCACGTGAGCACCCTGAGCAACGGCAACGGCAGCGCCGACCGGATCGTCTGGATCGACTGCGAGATGACCGGCCTGGACTCCGTCCAGGACGCGCTCGTCGAGGTCGCGGCCGTCGTGACCGACTCGGAGCTCAACGTGCTGGGCGAGGGCGTCGACGTCGTCATCGCCCCGCCGGCCGAGGCGCTGGCCCAGATGGGCGACTTCGTCCGCGACATGCACACCGGCTCCGGCCTGCTCGACGCGCTCGCGACGGGCACCACGCTGGAGGACGCGCAGGCCCAGGTGCTCGCGTACATCCGCGAGCACGTGCCCGAGCCCGGCAAGGCCCCGCTCGCGGGCAACTCGGTCGGCACCGACAAGGTGTTCCTCGACCGCGACATGCCCGAGCTGATCGGCCACCTGCACTACCGCGTGATCGACGTCTCCTCCATCAAGGAGCTCGCCCGCCGCTGGTACCCGCGGGTGTACTTCTCCTCGCCGCAGAAGCACGGCGGCCACCGCGCGCTCGCCGACATCCTGGAGAGCATCGACGAGCTGCGGTACTACCGCGCGGCGCTGCTGGTGCCGCAGCCGGGCCCGGACTCCAAGGCGGCCAAGGCGGTCGCGGCGCAGATCGAGGCGACCTCCGTGGCCGCCGCGCACCGCCGTTCGTCCGCCACGTCCTGAGGACCCCTCGGGACCCGGTATGCTTGTCGACGGCCCCGGAGGTCTCCTCCGGGCGTGGTGGCTATAGCTCAGGTGGTAGAGCGCCTGGTTGTGGTCCAGGAGGTCGCGGGTTCAAGTCCCGTTAGCCACCCCAGCACGAAGGGCGCCGCTCCCCCCGGGAGCGGCGCCCTTCGTCGTCCCCGGCGCGCCGAGCGCGCCCCGGCGTCAGAGCCGGCGGGTGATCGCGTCCGCGAAGCGGTCGACGGCCTCGGGCGCCTGCGCGAAGAAGAAGCTCGGCTCGATCAGCTCGAGCTCCAGGACGACCGGGGTGCCCTGGTCGTCCGGGATGAGGTCCACGCGGGTGTACGCGAGCGGCTGCTCGACGCCCTGGATCAGCTCCGGGAGGGCGTCGACCACCCGCTGCCCGAGCGCGAGCTCGGCCTCGGAGGCGTCGCGCGGGGTCATGACCTCCTCCTTGTACAGGACCCCGTCGGTCTCCCCCTCGCGGTACGGGCCCTCGAGCAGCGGGGCCTTGCGCACCGCGTGCGACAGCTGGCCGTCGAAGTACACCAGCGCCGTCTCGCCGACCGTGTCGACCTGCTTGAGGTAGCGCTGCACCATGACGTGCCGGCCGTCGTCGAGGAGCCGCTTCACGTGCTGGATGGCGAGCGCGCGGGACGGCGTCTCGTCCGCCGCGTACCGCCCGGTGTCGCGGGAGCCGGCGCTGACCGTCGGCTTGATGACGAAGTCCCCGAAGGCCGGGAAGCGGGTGTGGATCGCGCGGGCGTTGAAGTTCCGGGCCGGGTCCATCCAGATGGTCGGCACGATCGGCAGCCCCGCGGCCTCCATCGCCCGCTGGTAGATCTTGTCGATGTTCCAGGTCAGCACCTGCGCGGGGTTGATCAGCCGCGACGCCTGCGCGACGCGCTGCGTCCACCAGCGGAAGTCGCGGGGGCGCTCGGTGTAGTCCCACGTGGAGCGGACCACGACCGCGTCGTACGACGACCAGTCGACGTCGGCGGCGTTCCAGACGGGCGACTCGACCTCCAGGCCCCGGTCCCGCAGCGCCGTCACGAGCGGCGCGTCGTCGGGGTCGAGGTCCGGCAGGGCGGCGCAGGTGGCGAGGGCGATACGAGTGGTCACCCTGGGCAGACTACCCACGCGCTCCCGCGGAGGGCTCGTGCTCCTGCGCGCGGTCGCTCGGGACCGCGTCCCGCGCACCGTCGACCAGCCGGTGCAGGGCGGCGACCACGCGGGGCGCGTCGAGCTCCCCGACGACCTCGTCCCCCTCGTGCACCGGGACCCGGCCGGTCGGCTCGGCGGCCAGCGCCGCGAACGCCTCGTCCAGGGGGTCGCCCACCCGGAGCACCGCGGCCCGCGCCCGGCCGTTCGCGGAGACGGGGTCGGCGCTCCCGACGGGGAGCAGGTCCCGCCGCTCGACGCGGCCCAGGGCGAGCAGCCGGACCGCCGCACCGGTGCCGACCAGGTCGGCGACCGCCGGGCTCGCCGGGGCGGCGAGCAGGCGCACCGGGTCCGAGAGCTGCTCGAGGTGCCCGCCGCGGCTGAGCACCGCCACGCGGTCGGCGAGCCGCACGGCCTCGTCCACGTCGTGCGTGACGAGCATCACGGTGGTGCCGAGCTCGGCCTGGATGCGGCGGAACTCGGTCTGCAGCCGGCGGCGGCCGACCGGGTCGACGGCACCGAACGGCTCGTCCATGAGCAGGACGGGCGGGTCGGTCGCGAGCGCCCGGGCGACGCCGACGCGCTGCCGCTCCCCGCCGGACAGCTCGTGCGGGTAGCGGCGGGCGTACCGGTCCGGCGCCAGGCCGACCAGCTCCAGCAGCTCCCCCGTGCGGGCGCGGGTGCGCCGCTTGTCCCAGCCGAGCAGCCGCGGCACGGTGCCGACGTTCTGCTCGACGGTGCGGTGCGGGAAGAGGCCGACGTTCTGGATCACGTAGCCGATCCGGCGGCGGAGCGCGACGGCGTCCACGTCGGTCACGTCGTCGCCGTCGAGCAGGATCCGGCCCGAGGTCGGCTCGACGAGACGGTTGGCCATCCGCAGCGTCGTCGACTTGCCGCAGCCGGACGGCCCGACGAGCGCGAGCAGCTCGTGCTCCCGGACCTCGAGGGACAGGTCGCCGACCGCGACGGTGCCGTCGGCGTACGCCTTGCGGACGTGGTCGAACGCGATCGCGGTGGCCATGCCGACGACCGTACCCGCGCGCACCGACACCCGCGCGCCCCCTGTCCGCGCAGCGGCTGTCGGAGGTGCCCGGTAGCGTCGGGCCGGTGATCAGCCTCGAGAACCCGGGGACCGTCGCGCAGGTCGCGGCGGCCGCGGGCGACCCCGCGGCCAACCCCTGGCTGTCCTGGGACTACGTCCAGCGCAACTGGGGCGACATCTCCCACGCGCTGGAGCAGCACGCGGGCCTGACGGTGCAGGCGGTGCTGATCGCGTGCGCGATCGCCCTCCCGCTCGGGATGCTCGCCCACCTGCGCCCCCGCCTCGCCGCGCCGATCGTCGGCACCAGCAGCGTGCTCTACACGATCCCCTCGCTCGCCCTGTTCACCGTGCTCGTGCCGTGGACCGGCATCGGCCGCACGCCGGTCCTGATCGGGCTGGTCGTCTACGCGCTGCTGGTGCTCGTGCGGAACGTGCTGGTCGGGCTGGGCGGCGTGGACGAGAGCGTGCGGGACGCGGCGCGCGGGCTCGGCTACGGCCGGCTGCGCCTCCTGCTGACCGTCGAGCTGCCCAACGCCCTGCCCGCGATCGTCGCCGGCGTCCGGCTCGCGACCGTCACCACGGTCGCGCTGGTCACCGTCGGGGTGGTCGTCGGCTACGGCGGGCTGGGCCAGCTGATGTTCCGGGGGTTCCGCAACAACAAGTACCACGCGGAGATCCTCACGGCGACGCTGCTCTGCCTGGCGCTGGCGCTGGTCCTGGACCTGGTCGTCTGGCTCATCGGGCGCGCGGTGACGCCGTGGGCCCGGCGCGGACGGGAGGCCTGAGCCGTGGACGTGCTGCAGGACGCCCTCACCTGGCTGAACGACCCGCTGAACTGGACGGGCCGCGACGGCGTGCTCGCGCTGGGCGCCGACCACCTGCGGATCAGCGCGCTCGCCGTGCTGCTCGCGGCGCTGGTCGCCCTCCCGCTGGGCGTCTGGCTCGGCCACCGCCGCCGCGGCGGCGTGGTCACGGTGGTCGCCGCGAACACCTCGCGCGCGCTGCCGACGTTCGCGCTGCTGACGATCTTCGCCTCGACCGGCCTGTTCGGGGCGACGGCGACGGTCCTCGCGGTGGCCGTGTTCGCGGTGCCGCCGATCCTGAGCAACACGTTCACCGGCCTGAT
The DNA here is from genome assembly GCF_022346185.1 of Cellulomonas sp. ACRRI. Lineage (GTDB taxonomy): Bacteria > Actinomycetota > Actinomycetes > Actinomycetales > Cellulomonadaceae > Cellulomonas. The sequence goes on from NZ_JAKRMS010000058.1 coordinate 24,204, forward strand.
GGAGGTGGACGCCGACGTCCGGGACGCCGCGCGCGGCGTCGGCATGTCGGGGGGTCGCGCGCTCGTCCTGGTCGAGCTGCCGCTCGCGCTGCCGCTGGTGGGCGCGGGCCTGCGCACCGCCACCACCCAGGTGCTGGCCACCGTGCCGCTCGCGGCGCTCGTCGGCGGCAGCAGCCTCGGGTCCATCATCGTCCAGGGCATGGCGCTGCAGCGGTACGGCCAGGTGGTCGCGGGGGCGCTGCTCGTGGCGGGGCTCTGCCTCGTCGTCGAGGGCGTGCTCGCCGCGGTCCAGCGCGCGCTGACGCCGGCGCCGATGCGCCCCGCCGCCGGCCGTCGGCGGCGGCGCGCTCCCCGCACCGCCGCCGGCCCCGGCGCCCAGCCCGCCGCCGGGCCCCAGCAGACCGTGACCCGATCGTGATCGCGACGACCGCCCGCAGCGGTTGCCGCACCCGGACCGCCTCGGTCGAATGATCGACGGCCCCCGACGCCCCACCGACCCCACC
>NZ_JAKRMS010000059.1 GCF_022346185.1 Cellulomonas sp. ACRRI
GTCCTCGACCCGGTCCCCGCGGCCGGGGCGGGCCCGGGGTCGGCCGCGGGGACCGGGTCGAGGACGATGGTCGCGTCCGTGGTCGCCGGCGCCGGCACGTCCGGCGCGGCCTCGGCCGGGCGCGTGCTCACCCGGGTCGGCGCGGCCGGCTCGGGCTCCGCCGCGACGGGCGCGGGGGGAGCCACGGGGACGTCCGTCGCGACGTCCCCGGCGGGCGCGCCGGCCTCGTCCGGGGGCGTCAGCTGGATCGCCGTCGTGCTCACGTTCGCGGCGACCGTCGCGCCGGCGGCGGACCCCCGGCCGCTGGTCCGCCGGGCGGCGCCCGCCACCGCGACGAGCCGCGCCACCGGGCGCCCGTCCCGGGTCAGGGTGACCTCGTCGCCGTGCTCGACGGCGTGCACCAGCTCGGGCAGCCGGGACGCGGCGTCGGCGAGCGGCACCGCCCCGGGGACGGGGGCGCCCGGGACCGCGGCGGGTGCGCCCGCCGCCCCGGCGGCGGTCCGGGTCGCGGCCCGGGCGTCGATCGCCCGGGTCACCGCCTTCATGCCCTCGGCCAGCAGGAACACCACGATCGCGAACCCGAGGGTCAGCCCCCACTCCCGCAGGCCGATGGGCGCCGAGTCGAACCAGGCGTTCATGAACGGCACGTAGGTGAAGAGGACCTGCAGCGCGATCAGCGCGCCGGTCGCCAGCCACACCACCCGGTTCCCGCGCAGCACCCGCAGGGTGAGGCTGGACTCGCCGAGGAACCGGCAGTTGAACAGGTACGCGAGCTGCCCGAGCGCGAGCATCGTCACGGCGGTGGTCTGGGCGACGGCGTAGTCCGTGCCGCGGGCGTCCTCGATGAAGAACACCGCCAGGGTGGCGCCGCCGATGAGCAGCGAGACGATGACGACCTGCCGCAGGGACCGGCCCGAGATGACCGAGCCCCCGGCGGCGCGCGGCGGCCGGGACATCACGCCGGGCTCGGCCGGCTCGTAGGCCAGCGCGAGCGAGAGCGTGACGGCCGTGACGAGGTTGACCCACAGGATCTGCACCGGCGAGAGCGGCAGGGTCAGCCCGAACAGCACCGCGACCAGGATGACGAGCGACTGCGCGCCGTTGGTGGGCAGCAGGAAGACGACGGACTTGGCGATGTTGTCGTAGATCCGCCGCCCCTCCTCGACGGCCCGCTCGATGGTGGCGAAGTTGTCGTCCGCGAGGACGATGTCCGCGGCCTCCTTGGTGGCCTCGGTGCCCTTGATGCCCATCGCGATGCCGATGTCGGCCCGGGTGAGCGCGGGGGCGTCGTTCACGCCGTCGCCGGTCATGGCCACGACCTCGTCGTGCGACTGCAGGGCCCGCACGATCCGGATCTTGTGCTCCGGGCTCGTGCGCGCGTACACGTCGACGTCCTGGACCCGCTGGCGCAGCTGCTCCTGGGTCATCGCCTCGAGCTCGGCTCCGGTGAGCGCGTGCACGTCGCCGTCCGCGGCGGCGATGCCGAGCTCGCGGGCGATGGCGGTCGCGGTGCCGACGTGGTCGCCGGTGATCATCTTGACCCGGATGCCGGCGCGGTGGCAGTCCGCGATGGCCTGCACGGCCTCGGGCCGCGGCGGGTCGACGATGCCGAACATGCCGAGGAAGACGAGGCCGTCCTCGACGTCGGCGACGTCGAGGGTGCTGGTGCCGTCGGCGACCGGGCGCTCGGCGGCGGCCAGCGTCCGCAGGCCCTGGGACGCGAGCCCGTCGATGACGGCCTCCCACCGGGCGCGGTCCAGCGGCTCGGTGCCGCCGTCGGCGGCGCGCTGGTGGCTGCACCGGTCGAGCAGCCGGTCCGGGGCGCCGACGACGCGGATCCGGGTGCCGGCACCGGGGACGCGGTTGAGCGTGGCCGTGTACTTCGTGGCGGACTCGAACGGCAGCACGGCGAGCCGCTCGACGCCCGCGAGGTCCACCCCGGCCTTGAGCGCGAGGGTCGCGATGGCGCCCTCGGTCGGCTGGCCCACGACCTTCCAGAGCCCGCCGTCCTGGACGATCCGGGCGTCGTTGGCGGAGGCCGCGGTGGCGATCAGCACGGCGAGGTCCGGGTGCGCGTCCAGCGGGGCGTGCGCCCCGTCCCGCGTGATCCTGCCCTCCGGCGCGTAGCCGAGGCCCTCGACCTCGTAGGTCGCGGCGCTGGTGACGACGGTGCGCGTCGTCATCTCGTTCTTGGTGAGGGTGCCGGTCTTGTCCGAGCAGATCGTGGTCACCGAGCCCAGCGCCTCGACGGCGGTGAGCTTGCGGGTGATCGCGTTGCGCCGCGCCATCTGCTGCACGCCCAGCGCCAGGGTGACCGTGACCAGTGCGGGCAGGCCCTCCGGCACGGCCGCGACCGCGAAGCCGATCGCCGCCGAGATGAGCTCCGGCACGTCCCAGTCGTGGATGACCCGCCCGACCACCAGCATGAACGCGGCCATGCCGAGGATGCCCAGCGACAGGGTCTTGCCGAACTGGGCGAGCTTGCGCGACAGCGGGGTGTCGAGGTCGTCCGAGGCGTCCGCGATGAGCGACTGGATCCGGCCGATCTCGGTGCCGGCCCCGGTCGCGGTGACGACGCCCGTGCCCGTGCCGACCGTGACGATCGTGCTCGAGTACAGCATCGAGGCGCGGTCGCCCAGGCCGGCGTCGGCGCCCACCGGGTCGACGTGCTTGCTCGCGGGGACGGACTCGCCGGTGAGGGCGGCCTCCTCGACCTGGAGGTTCGTGGACTCGATCAGCCGGACGTCGGCGGGCACCCGGTCGCCGGAGCGCACGCGCACGACGTCGCCCGGGACGAGGGTGTCGGCGTCGACCACCCGCCACTCGCCGTCCCGGAGCGCCTGGGCGTCGAGGGACAGCATGGTCCGGATGCCCTGGAGCGCCCGCTCGGCCTGGCCCTCCTGCAGGAAGCCGAGCGCGGCGCTGATCACGGCGACGGCGAGGATGACCGCGAAGTCGATCCAGTCGCCGAGGAGCGCCTTGAGCACCGCGGAGGCGAGCAGGATGTAGATGAGCACGTCGTCGAAGTGGCCCAGCAGCCGGCGCAGCCAGCTCCTGCCCGGCTGGTCCGGCAGCCGGTTGGGGCCGTGCTCCGCGAGACGGCGCCCGGCTTCCTCCTCGGGCAGGCCCGTGGGCGTGCTGCCCAGCTCGGCGAGCACGGCCTCCGGGGTCTCGGCGTAGGGCCGGGGACCCGCGGGAGTGCTCACGCCCGCGGAGTCCGCGGGCGAGGGCGTCGTGAGGGCTGAGGTCGTCATGTCACCACCTGACCGTTCGGCGTCCGAGCCATGGTGGCACGCCGCGTCGCCGTCGATCGAGCCGTGGACGGGTTCTCCGTGGGGCGCGGCGCTGATCACGCGCGTGATGCCATGCGCGTCAGCGGGATCGGTCGGGACGTCGGTCCCACGAGCCGGGGGTGAGAACGGCACGGGAGGTTTTACGCGGAGTTCACCCGCCGGGGGTGCGCCGGGCGGGCGGGCGACGCAGGATGGCACCGACACACCGGATCGAGGGGGGCGAGTCATGGAGATGAGCACGACGGACCAGCAGGCGTCGGAGACCGAGTTCGACGACATCACCTGGACGAGCGTGAGCAACCCCCGGCGCGTGCGGATCTGACGCGCCGGACCCGTCCCGCCCGGTGCCCTCCGCACCGGGCGGCACACCGCTTCCGACGGCCCCGCGGCCCCGCCGCGGGGCCGTCGTCGTCCCGGGGAGCGGGCGCTCAGGCTCCGCGCAGCCGGCCGAGGACGGCGCGGGCGTCGGCGAGGGCGGTGTCGTCCCGCACCCCGGTGACCGCGTTGTAGTACATGCCGTCGCCCACGAGCTGGACCACGTGGGCGAGCGCCGGGTCCCCGAGCTCGTCGGCCAGCGCCTCGAACCAGTGCCGGCGCAGGTCGTCGAGGACGGCGGTGGCGTCGCCGCCCGCCTCGTCGGCGAGCCGGGCGAAGGCGATCAGCGCGCGGTCGAGCGGCCCGCCGGACTGCTGCGACTCGCGCAGGTAGTACTCGCTGGCGCCCTCGGGGGCGGCGCGCATGGCGGCGACGTCGGCCTCGCCGAGCGCCGCGAGCCGCTCGCGCTGGCCCTGGACCAGCGCGGCCTTGCTGGGGAAGTGGTAGAGCAGGCCGCCCTTCGACACCTCGGCCGCGGCGGCGACGGCGTCCAGCGTGGCGGCGCGCGGCCCGTGCGCGATCAGCAGGCCCTCGAACGCGTCGAGGAGGCGGTCGCGGGTCGCGGACATGGGAATGACCGTACCGGCCGTGACGCTATACCGTCCGGACGGTACAGTTGCCGTCGATCACCACCGACGAACGAGGTCCTTGTCATGTCCGCCCCGGTCACCACCGGCCCCCGCACCACCACGCCCGCCACCACGCTGCAGCACCGCGGCCGCCCCGTGCGGCCCTGGGCCGTGCTGTCCGTGCTGATGCTCCCGGTGCTGCTCATCTCCGTGGACAACACGGTGCTGAGCTTCGCGCTGCCCTCGATCACCGCCGCGCTCGGGGCGTCCGGATCCGAGCTGCTGTGGATCGTCGACGCGTACCCGCTCGTGCTCGCGGGCCTGCTCGTGCCGATGGGCAGCCTGGGCGACCGGGTCGGGCGCAAGCGCCTGCTGATGATCGGGGCGACCGGGTTCGCCGTCGTGTCGCTCCTCGCGGCCTGGTCGACCAGCCCTGCGATGCTGATCGCCGCGCGCGCCGCGCTGGGCCTGTTCGGCGCCACGCTGATGCCGTCCACGCTGTCGCTGATCCGCAACGTGTTCCTCGACCGGGCGCAGCGGCGGCTCGCCATCGCCATCTGGGCCTCCGGCTTCGCCGGCGGCGCCGCGCTCGGCCCGATCGTGGGCGGCGCGCTGCTCACCCACTTCTGGTGGGGCTCGGTGTTCCTGCTCAACGTGCCGGTGCTGCTGGCGCTGCTGCCGCTGGCGGTCGCGCTCGTCCCCGAGTCGAAGGACCCCGCTCCCGGCCCGCTCGACCCGTGGAGCAGCGTGCTCGCGCTCGCGACCATGCTGCCGCTGGTCTACGCGATCATCGCGTCCGGCGAGCACGGCCTGACGGCGAGCACCGGCGCCGCCGTGCTCGTGGGCCTGGCCTCCGGCTGGGCGTTCGTCCGGCGGCAGCGCCGGCTCGCCTCCCCGATGCTCGACGTCCGGCTGTTCACCAACCCGGTCTTCTCCGGCGCGGTGTCGGCCAACCTGCTCTCCGTGCTCGGGTTCTCCGGCCTGCTGGTGATCGTGTCCCAGTTCCTCCAGCTCGCGGCGGGGCTCAGCCCGATGGACGCGGGCCTGGTGCTGCTGCCGGGGCTGGTCGCGTCCGTCGCCGCCGGCCTGCTCGCGGTGCGGCTGGTGCGGTACGTCCGGCCGGGCGTGCTCATCGGGTCGAGCTTCCTGCTCGCCGCCGTCGGCTACGGCGTGCTGACCCTGGTCGGGGACGTGCCGACGCCGGCGACCGTCGCCGTCACGTTCGTGGTCATGGGAGTCGGCGTCGGGCTCGCGGAGACGCTGACCAACGACCAGATCACCACGGCCGTCCCCCCGGAGAAGGCCGGTGCCGCGTCGGCGATCTCCGAGACGGCCTACGAGCTCGGCACCACCCTCGGTGTCGCGATCCTGGGCTCGGTGCTGAACGCGACCTACCGGGCCCGCGTCGTGCTGCCGGAGACGCTGACGGCGGACCAGGCGCACGCCGCGGGCGAGACCCTCGGCGGCGCGACCGGGGTGGCGGGCGAGGTCGGCGCCGGCACGGGCGAGGCGCTGCTCGAGTCGGCCCGCCTGGCGTTCGACGCGGGCACCCAGCACGCCGCCGCGGTGGGCGCCGTCGTCGCGGTCGCCGCGGCGCTCGTGTCGTTCGTGACCCTGCGCCGCGCCACCGCCCTCTGACCCCGGCCCCCGCGCGCCCCCTCTCGCGCGGCGTGCTCGGTGGAGGGTGTGCGTGGGTCCGGTGCGATCGGTTGACCGTCGATCGATCACGGTCGACAGTCGATCGTGCGTCGCGGACCCGCCGCGCGCGGCTGCCCCGGAGGTCCCCATGCCGTACGTGCTCGCCGCCCTCGCCGTCCTGCTCGGCGCCGCGGCGGTGGTCGCCGGCGAGGCGGACGATTCCCCGGGGCTGCAGGGCATCGGCGTGCTGCTGGTGCTGACGGGCGTGGTGGTGGCGGTCCGCGCCGTCCGCGCCCGCCGCTCCGCCCCGCGCTGACACCCGCGCCACGCCCGTCCCCCCGAGTCTCCACTCCTGGCCTGTGCGCGCCCGCGTGCGCGGAGGCGCGCTCTGCAGACTCGGCGAGATGGCAACTCTCGGTTGGGCGCGAGGGACGCCGCACAGCCGAGAGTTGCCATCTCGGCGGGTGCGGCGGGTCAGCGGGCGGCGCGGACGCGGTCCAGGAGGAGGAGGGCGATGTCGGTGACCTCCGGGACACCGACCGTGCCGCGGTCGACGTCACCCGCTGCGCCCGCGGCCCCCGCGCCCGCCGCCGCCACGCCGTCCGTCAGCATCACCGTGCAGTAGGGGCACGCGGTCGCCACGACGTCGGCGCCGGTCGCGATCGCCTCCTCGGCCCGCGCGGTGCCGATGCGGGTGCCGATGGACTCCTCGAGCCACATCCGCGCCCCGCCGGCGCCGCAGCAGAACGACCGCTCCCGCGTGCGCGGCATCTCGACGGCCTCCACGCCGGGCAGCCCGGCGAGCAGCTCGCGCGGCGGCTCGTACACCTCGTTGTGCCGGCCGAGGTAGCACGGGTCGTGGTAGGTCACGCGCTGCGCCTCGGCGTCCGGCGCCGCGACCGGCGTCAGCCGCCCCTCGCCGACCAGCCGGTCCAGCAGCTCGGTGTGGTGCACGACGTCGTACCGCCCGCCGAGCTGCGGGTACTCCCGGGACAGCGTGTTGAAGCAGTGCGCGCAGGTGACGACGACGGCGCGCGCCCCGGCGGCGGCCAGCGTCTCCACGTTCGCGGAGGCGAGCATCTGGTAGAGCACCTCGTTGCCCGCGCGCCGCGCCGGGTCGCCGGTGCAGCCCTCGCCGTCGCCGAGCACCGCGAACGTCACGCCCGCGGTGTGCAGCAGCTCGGCGACCGCGCGGGTGGTCCGCTTCGCCTTCTCCTCGTAGGCCCCCGCGCAGCCCACCCAGAACAGGTAGTCGACCTCGGCGGCGGAGGCGACGTCGGCCCCGACCACCGGCACGTCGAACGGCAGCCCCTTCGCCCAGTCGAGCCGCTGCCGCGCGGGCAGGCCCCACGGGTTGCCGCGGCGCTCGAGCTTGGTGAACGTGCCCCCGAGCTCCGCGGGGAACGCCGACTCCATGAGGGTCTGGTACCGCCGGATGTCGACGATCGTGTCGACGTGCTCGATGTCGACGGGGCACTGCTGGACGCACGCGCCGCAGGTGGTGCACGCCCACAGCGCGTCCGCGTCGATCACGCCGGACGCGACCAGGTCGACGTCCACGTGCCCGGGCTCGACCTCGGCCCCGGCGCGGGCGGCCCGCAGGTAGGGCGCCGTCGCGGCCGCGTGATCCCGGAGCGCGAGCGTGACGAGCTTCGGGGACAGCGGCTTGCCGGTGGCCCACGCGGGGCACTGGTCCTGGCACCGCCCGCACTCGGTGCAGGTCGTGACGTCGAGCAGCTGCTTCCAGGTCAGGTCCTCGACCGCGCGGGCGCCGAGCCGCGCGTCGTCCGGCAGGTCCTCGAGCGCGGCGACGTCGAGGTCCCGCCCGCCGACCCGCACGGGCTCCAGCGGGCCCAGCGCGGGCGCGCCCGACGCGGACCGGCGCGCGTAGACGTTCAGCACGGCCAGGAACCGGTGCCAGGCGACGCCCATCGTGGGCTGGAGCCCGACGACGACGAACCACGCCATCGACACCAGGATCTTCACGGTGGCGCACACCACCACGGCCGCCTCGACGGCCCCGGTCGAGGCGCCGGACCACAGCCCGCCGATCCAGGCGGTGGTCGGGAAGTGCCAGGCGCTCGCGAGCGCGGAGCCGTCGCGCACCGCGAGCTCGTGCTCCAGCCCGCGCAGCAGCAGGACGGCCAGGACCACGAGCAGCACGGTCGCCTCGACCACCACGGCCTGCGCCGTGCTCGAGCCGAAGAACCGGGACCGCCGCTGCGGCAGCGCACCCGGGTCGGGCACCGGCCCCGACCCGTCCCCGGTCCCCGCCCCGACGGCCGCCACGGCCCGTGCGGGCGTCGCGGGCAGCCCGCGCGGCGTCCGGCGCACCCGCACCGCGATCAGCGCGAGGATGCCGGCGAGCGACAGCCAGGCGATCCCCTCGGTGACCCACTCCCACGGCGCCAGGTGCCCCAGCAGCGGCAGCGCCCACCGCGGGTCGACCACCTGCGCGTACCCGGCGACCAGCGTGAAGAACAGCACCGGGAACGACACCATGACGACCCAGTGCGCGGCGCGGACCACCGGGGTGTGCTGGAACCGCCCGTGCCCGACCATCTCCCGCACGACGAGCCACGCGCGCCGGCCGACCGGGCGCAGCCGGCCCGGCGCCGGGCGGCCGACGCGGATCGTGCGGGTGAGCCGCCGTGCGCCGAGGGCGAACGTCGCGACCTCGACGACGGTCGCGACGAGCGCCACGACGAGGCAGGTCATCCGCAGCAGGTCCACGTGGTCACGCTAATCGCCCGGGGCGCGGGGCCCCGCGACCGGAGGTCCCGGGTGAGGTCCCACACGCCCGGCGCCCGGTGGTGCTGGGCCATCACTTGATAGAGTCCAGGTAATCCCTCGACCACGGTCGGCCTCCGCACGCTTGCGTGCGCGGTGTCGCCGTGCGTCCCTGTACCTGCCCGCTGACAACACCACAGCCGTCGAACCGCCGCGGGCGCCCCAGGGCCACCGTGGGCCCGGGTCGGCGCGACCGACCGACCGACCACCCGCCCACGACAGGACGGAGCGGACGTGCTGCAGCTCCTCGCGGTGCACCTCGTCGCTGCCCTGGTCGCGCCCGCGCTCGTCGCGTGGATCGGCCGCAAGGCGTTCTGGGTGCTCGCGCTCGCCCCCGCCGCGGTGGCGGTGTGGGCGCTCTCCCTCACCGGCCGCGTGCTGGACGGCGACGGGCCGACGCAGGTGGTCCCGTGGATCCACGGCCTCGGCATGGAGCTGTCCTTCCGGCTGGACACGCTCTCGTGGTTGATGTCGCTGCTGGTCGGCGGCGTCGGCGCGATCGTCCTGGTCTACTGCTCGGCCTACTTCAAGGCGGGCGCGAGCGGTCTCGGCCGGTTCAGCGGGGTGCTGGTCGCCTTCGCCGGCGCGATGCTCGGCCTGGTCACGGCCGACGACACCCTGCTGCTGTTCGTCTTCTGGGAGCTGACCACGGTCTTCTCCTACCTGCTCATCGGGCACTACCACGAGCGCAAGGCCAGCCGCAGGGCGGCGATGCAGGCCATCGTCGTCACCACGGCGGGCGGCCTGACGATGCTGGTCGGCGTGATCCTGCTGGGCGAGGCGGCCGGCACCTACCGGATCTCCGAGACGCTCGCGGACCCCCCGCACGGCGCGATGGTCACCGCCGCGGTGGTCTGCCTGCTGGTCGGCGCGATGAGCAAGGCCGCGCTGATCCCGACGCACTTCTGGCTGCCGGCCGCGATGGCCGCCCCGACCCCGGTGTCCGCGTACCTGCACGCCGCCGCGATGGTGAAGGCCGGCGTGTACCTGGTCGCGCGGTTCGCCCCGGCCTACTCCGAGCTGCCCGCCTGGCGGTGGATGGTGGTGGTGCTCGGCGGCGGCACGCTGCTGCTCGGGGGCTACCGTGCGCTCCGGCAGCACGACCTCAAGCTGATCCTCGCGTTCGGCACGGTCAGCCAGCTGGGCCTCATCGTGCTGCTGGTCGGCTACGGCACGAAGGCGACCGCGCTCGCGGGCCTCGCCCTCGTCGGCGCGCACGCCATGTTCAAGGCGGCCCTGTTCCTCGTGGTCGGCGTCGTCGACGCGGCGACCGGCACCCGCGACCTGCGCCGGCTGTCCGGCGTCGGCCGCGCGCTGCCCATCACGGCGACCGCGGGTGCGCTGGCCACGCTGTCGATGATCGGCGCCCCGCCGTTCGCCGGGTACGTCGCGAAGGAGGCCGCGCTCGAGGCGCTGGGCCACGGCGGCCACCCCCTCGACCTGGCCGTGCTGGTGCTGGTCGCGGTCGGCTCGGCCCTGACCGTCGCGTACGGCCTGCGGCTGTGGTGGGGCGCGTTCGCCACCAAGCCGGTGCTGTCGCCCGCCGCGGTGAAGGCGCTGACCCTCGCCCGCGAGGCGCGGGCCGCGAAGCACGAGCCCGCCGCGCGCGAGGAGCGCAGCGTCCCCGAGCTCGACGCCCCGGCGGACGACGACCGCGCGGAGCCCGCCGCCGTCGGCCGGCCCTCGCTGCTGCTCGTGTGGCCCGCGATGCTGCTCGCGGTGCTCGGCCTCGTGGTGGCGCTGGCCCCGAAGGTCGGCGACGAGCTGCTGGCGCCCCAGGCCGACCTGTACCCCGAGGGCGAGCCGGGCCACCTGCTGCTCTGGGGCGGGTTCACCCCGACCCTGGCGATCACCGCCGCCGTGCTCGCGGTCGGCGTGCTGCTGTTCCTGGCCCGTGGCCCGGTCGAGGCGGCCCAGGCGGCCGTCCCGCACGTGCCCGAGGCGGACCGGGTGTACCGCCGGTTCATGCGCCGCCTGGACGACGTGGCCGCCGACGTCACCGCCATCACCCAGCGCGGTTCGCTGCCCTTCTACCTCGGCGGCATCCTCGTGGTGTTCGTCGTGACCGTCGGCGTCCCGCTGGTCCGGTTCACGTCGCTGCCGACCGAGACCCGGCCGTGGGACCGGCCCGCGCAGCTCGTGATCGGCGCGTTCGTCGCGGTCGCCGCCGTGCTGGTCGCCCGGGCCCGCCGCCGGCTCAAGGCCGTCATCCTGCTCGGCGTGTCCGGTTACGGCATCGCGGCGCTGTTCCTGCTCCACGGCGCCCCGGACCTCGCGCTGACCCAGGTGCTGGTCGAGACGGTGACCCTGGTGGTGTTCGTGCTCGTGATGCGCCGGCTGCCCCCGTACTTCTCCGACCGGCCGCTGGTCGCCTCCCGGTGGGTCCGCCTGGTCGTGGCGCTGTCGGTGGGCCTGACCGTCGGCGCGCTCGCGCTGATCGTGCCGAGCGCCCGCATCCACATCCCGGTGTCGGTCGACTTCGCCGAGGAGGCGTACTCGTTCGGCGGCGGCAAGAACATCGTCAACGTGACCCTGGTCGACATCCGCGCGTGGGACACGATGGGCGAGATCTCGGTGCTCCTGGTCGCGGCGACCGGCGTCGCGTCCCTGGTGTTCCTCCGCAAGCGGTCGGGCGCGATCTTCCGCGCCGGCGACGCGCCCGAGCACCGCGCGGTGTGGGGGAGCGAGGACGACCCGCAGGCCGCGCTCCGCAGGCCCGTCGAGGCCCGCGCCGGCTACCAGCCCCGCGAGTGGCTGCGCGCCGGACGGACCCTGGCCCCGCGGCGCCGGTCCGTGGTGTTCGAGGTCGTGGTGCGCCTGCTGTTCCACACGATGATCGTGTACTCGCTGTTCCTGCTGTTCTCCGGGCACAACGCCCCGGGCGGCGGGTTCGCGGCGGGCCTCGTCACGGGCATCGCGCTCATCGTCCGGTACCTGGCCGGCGGCCGGTACGAGCTCGGCGAGGCGGCCCCGGTGCAGCCGGGTCTGCTGCTCGGCAGCGGCCTGTTCCTGTCCGCGGGCGTCGGCCTGGGCGCGCTGATCTTCGGCGGCACGGTGCTGCAGTCCTGGATCATCGACATCTCGCTGCCGGTGATCGGCGAGCTGCACCTGGTGACCTCGCTGTTCTTCGACGTCGGCGTCTACCTGGTGGTCGTCGGCCTGGTGCTCGACATCCTGCGCAGCCTCGGCGCCGAGATCGACCGGCAGGCCGAGCAGGACGGCGACCCCGAGGCGGTCGGCGGCGACGCCGAGCCCGCCGAGGAGGTCCGGGTGGACGCGGTCGCCGCCGGCCTGGTCGAGCACCGCCACGACGACCGGGAGGGCCCCCGATGATCGACATGAGCCCCAACCTGGTCCTGGTCGGCGTGATCGTCGTCCTGGTGACCGCGGGCGTGTACCTGCTCCTGGAGCGCAGCCTGTCCCGGGTGCTGATCGGGGTGATCCTCATCGGCAACGGCGCGAACCTGCTGTTCCTGGTCGCGGGCGGCGCCGCGGGTCGTCCGCCGCTGGTCGGCCTGGAGCTCGAGCGGGACATGGCCGACCCGCTGCCGCAGGCGATGGTGCTGACCGCCATCGTCATCACCCTCGGCATGACGGCCTTCCTGCTGGCGATGGCCTACCGGTCCTGGCAGCTGCACCGGCACGACGAGGTGCAGGACGACGTCGAGGACCGCCGCATCGCGCGGCTCGCCGCCCGCGACGAGCGCGCGTTCGAGGACGCGGACACCGAGGACTCGACCACCACCCTCGACGAGGAGGCGGCCGAGACCCGGGACGAGACGGACGAGGGCGGGCCGGGGCCGGCCGGCGTGGGGGCCCGCGCCGGGGAGCACGACCGACCGACCGACCGCCGCGGGGAGGGCAGCCGATGACCGAGTACACCTGGCTGGTGCCGCTGCCCGTCGTCGTCCCGCTGTTCGGCGCCGGCCTGGCGCTCGCCCTGTACCGCCGGCCGCGGCTGCAGCGGATCATCAGCGTGATCGCGCTCAGCATCGTGCTGGTCGTCGCCGCCACGCTCCTGGTCCTCGCCGACGACGGGCCGCTGGTGGTCGACATCGGCGGCTGGGCGGCCCCGGTCGGCATCGACCTGGTCGCGGACCGGCTGTCGGCCCTCATGCTCACGGTCTCCGCGGCGGTGACCCTCTGCGTCCAGCTGTACTCGCTGGCCCAGGGCGAGGCCGACGGCGACGAGGCCGCGCCCGTGTCGATCTACCACCCGACGTACCTGATCCTGGCGGCGGGCGTCGCGAACGCGTTCCTCAGCGGCGACCTGTTCAACATCTACGTCGGCTTCGAGATCCTGCTCGCCGCCTCGTACGTGCTGCTGACGCTCGGCGGCACCGGCGAGCGCATCCGCGCGGGCAGCATCTACGTCGTCGTCGCGCTGCTGTCCTCGCTGCTGTTCCTCATCGCGATCGCGCTCACCTACGCGGCCGCCGGCACGGTGAACCTCGCGCAGCTCGCCGAGCGGCTGCCGGAGATCGACCCCGGGGTGCGGCTGCTGCTGCAGGTCATGCTGCTGCTGGCGTTCGGGATCAAGGCGGCGATCTTCCCGCTGTCCGCCTGGCTGCCCGACTCCTACCCGACGGCGCCCGCGCCCGTGACGGCCGTGTTCGCCGGCCTGCTCACCAAGGTCGGTGTCTACGCGATCATCCGCACGCAGACCCTGCTGTTCCCCGAGGGCCGGATGGACGACGTCCTCATGTGGGCGGCGCTCGCGACCATGGTGGTCGGCATCCTCGGCGCGGTGGCGCAGGACGACCTGAAACGACTGCTGTCGTTCACGCTCGTCAGCCACATCGGGTACATGCTGTTCGGCATCGCGCTCGCCTCGCAGGCCGGCTGGTCCGCGTCGATCTACTACGTCGCGCACCACATCATCGTGCAGACCGGGCTGTTCCTGGTCGCGGGCCTCATCGAGCGCCGGGGCGGCTCCACGTCGCTGGACTCCCTGGGCGGCCTGGCGAAGCTCGCGCCGGTGCTCGCGATCCTGTTCTTCATCCCGGCGATGAACCTCGGCGGCATCCCGCCGCTGTCCGGGTTCCTCGGCAAGGTCGGGCTGCTGCAGGCCGGCGTCGCCGACGGGTCGTGGCTGGCGCTGACCCTCGTGGTCGGCGGCGTCGTCACCTCGCTGCTCACGCTCTACGCGCTCATCAAGGCGTGGAACAAGGCGTTCTGGCAGACCCCGCCCGAGCCGCTGCCGGACGCCACGCTGCCGAAGGGCATGGTCGGCTCCGCCGCTGCCCTCGTCGTGCTCGGCCTCGCGCTGACCGTCGGCGCCGGGCCGCTGTACGGCTACGCCGAGCGCGCCGCCGCCGCGCTGGACGACCGTTCGGTGTACATCCAGTCCGTGCTGCCGGAGGGCGGCCGCGGCTCCGGGGAGTCCGTCGACGTCGCGCACGGGGAGGACGACGCGTGAGCCTGCACCCGCGCCGGAAGAAGCTGGCGGCCCAGTGGCCGACGATGGTCTGGCTGGTCGTGGTCTGGGTGCTGCTCTGGGGCGACCTGTCCGTCGGCAACGTGCTGGCCGGGGCCGTCATCGCGGTGGCCGTCACCGGCCTCCTGCGCATGACCCCGATCGACTTCCACGGGACCGTGCGGCCCTGGCCGCTGCTGGTCCTGGTCGGCCGGTTCGCCTGGGACCTGCTGCACGCGTCCGTCGAGGTCTCCTGGGTCGCCCTGCGGCCGCGCCACACCCCGCGCGGCGCCGTCATCGGCGTCCAGCTCCGCAACCACTCCGACCTGTACCTGACGATGACCGCCGAGCTCTGCTCGCTGGTGCCGGGCTCGCTCGTGGTCGAGGCGCACCGGCTGACCGGCATGCTCTACCTGCACGTGCTCGACGTCGAGCAGTCCGGCGGCGTGGAGCGCGCGCGGCAGAACGTCCTCGACCAGGAGGAGCGGGTGCTGCGCGCCTTCGCCTCGGACGACGAGCTCCGGGAGGCGGGCCTGGCGCCCGGCGGCCGGTCCTCCCGACGCCAGGAGGTGCGCGCGTGACCGCCGTGCTGCTGACCTGCGCCGTGCTGCTGACCGTCGCCGGCGCGCTGGCCCTGATCCGGGCCGAGCGCGGGCCGTCGATGCTCGACCGGACCGTCGCGCTCGACATCCTCGTGACGGTCGTCGTCGCGGCCGTCGCGCTGTACGCCTCGGCCGAGCGGCGCGCGGACGTGGTGCCGATCCTCGTGGTGCTGTCCCTGGTCGGGTTCGTCGGCTCGACCACCATCGCCCGGTTCGCGTCGGTCGAGCCCGCGGGCGAGGGCCGGGTCCGCACCCGCGAGGAGATCGCCGCCGAGGAGGCCGAGCGGATCCGCGCCGAGGAGGAGGCCGAGGAGGCCCGCCGCGCGCGCCGGGCCCGCGAGGCCGAGGGTGCCGCCACCGACGCGCCGCGGCCCGCGGCCGACCCCGCGGAGGTCCGCGCCGAGCACGCCGCGCACGGCGACGAGGCACGGCCGGCCGAGGTCGTGGCGGACGAGGACCGGCGCGAGCACGGCGACGACGCGCACGTCGACGAGCACGGGCCCGGGGAGCACGACGAGGGGAGCGCCCGATGAGCTGGGACTGGGACGTGGTCGCCGACGTCGTGGCCTCGATCTGCCTCATCGGCGGCGCGCTGCTGGCGCTCGCCGCCGGCGTGGGCGTGCTGCGGTTCCCCGACCTGCTGTCCCGGATGCACGCGGGCACCAAGCCGCAGGTGCTCGGGCTGATCCTCGTGCTGATCGGGCTGTCGCTGCGCCTGCGGTCCGGCGGCGCGGTGTGGGCGCTCGTGCTCGTCGCGCTGTTCCAGATGCTCACGGCGCCGGTCGCCGCGCACCTGGTCGGCCGCGCGGGCTACCGCACGGGGAAGGTGCGCCGCGACCTGCTGGTCGTGGACGAGCTCACCGAGGCGCAGGACGAGGCCGGCCGGCGCGGCACGCCGCCGGAGGACGCGCCGGGGTCCGGCTCGCGGGGCTGACGGCTCAGCGGCGGAACAGCCCGGCCCAGAGGAAGTCCTCGCCGAACGGTGACGCGGGGTCCGCCGCCGGGCGCATCCGGCGCAGCTCGACCTCGTCCAGCCACCCGAACGCCCGACGCAGGTCGTCCGCCGCGTAGGCGAGCCCGCCGCCCAGGCCGCCGTCGCGGTACAGGTCGAGGTCGCCGGCCACCGTGCCGCCGCGGTCGTCGTGCGCGCCGGCCTCGCCCGTCGCGAAGCAGGCGATCCCGAACCGGCCGCCCGGCCGCACGGTGCGCTCCAGCAGCGAGCGGTAGGACACCCGGCGGTGCGGCGGCAGGTGGTGGAAGCAGCCGGAGTCGTAGACCAGGTCGTACCGCTCGGCGGGCGGCTCCCAGGCGAAGATGTCGGCGCGCGCGAACCGCACGTCCACCCCCGCGGCGGCGGCGCGCTCCCGGCCCCAGGCGACCGCCGTCGCGGACAGGTCGAGCGCGTCCACGGAGCAGCCCTGCTCCGCGAGCCAGACGGCGTTCCGGCCGGGGCCGCAGCCGAGCTCGAGCACGCGGGTGCCGGGGCCGAGGGGGAGCCGGTCGTCGGCCGCCCACGCGACCAGGCTCTCGTCCGGGGCCCAGCGGAAGAACGGCACGGGGCGGTCCCGGTCGGCGTAGAACCGGTCCCAGAAGTCGGCCCCGCCACGGTCGGTCCACCGGTCGGCGCGCTCGGCGAACAGCAGGTCCATGAGCGCCAGCACGTCGTCGACGGTGTGCACGGAGCGTCCGGTTCCGATGGGCACGGCGGGGGGCTGGGGCACGGCTGACCTGCACCTTCGTCGGGGACGCGGGTGCTCAGGCTAGGGCTCGGCCGGAGCCGCCCGGCGGGACCTCCGGCCGTGGACGGCCCGGGCGTCAGGCCTTCGGCAGCCGCCGGTTCTTGTCGACCCGCTCCACGAACTTCTTGGTGCCGCGGGTGGCGAACACCCGGGCGACCGTGACGGCGGCCGCGGTGACCGCGGCCGCCGCGACGACCTCGGCGATGCGCGGGTCGTCGTCGTCCTCGGGCTTCGGCGGCTTGTGGCCGGACGCCGCCTTCCACGCCGCGTCCACGGCCTTGCCCGCGATCCAGGCGACGGCGCCCGCGACCACCAGGCCGGTGATCTTCGCGAACGTGGACTGGGTCTCTTCGTCGGCCACGGGACCTCCTGCGTCGGGACGGCTGTGCTCCGCCCCACGCTAGCGCCGCCGGTGCGCCCGCGCAGGTCAGCCGGTGCCGGACGGGGGCGCGCCGCGCCGGTGTAGTGTCGTCGGCGAACGACAGGGGAGCGTCCCGGGCCGCGCGTCACACCGCGGGCCGACCGACGCTGAGAGTGCGGACGGAATCCGCAGACCCTCGCACCTGATCCGGTTAGCACCGGCGTAGGGAGTCGGGATCTCAGTCGCCCCGCGCCGTCGTGCCCCCCGGGGCGCGCCTGCGCGGTGCGGCCCCCTCGGTGCACATCGAGGAGGAACCACCATGGCGCGCACGCGCGCACGCCGCCGGGCACCCCGGCGCACCACCGCGGCCGGCCTGACCGCCCTCGCGGGCGTCCTGGCCCTGACGGCCTGCTCCGTGACCGGGTCGGGCCCGGGCTCCGACGCGACGTCGGGCGAGGCCTCCGGCTCCGCCGGCGGGACCGTCACGCTGGTCACGCACGACTCGTTCCACGTGAGCGACGGGCTCCTGGAGCAGTTCGAGGCCGACACCGGGCTGACCGTGAAGCAGGTCGCGCCCGGCGACGGCGGCGCGCTGGTCAACCAGCTGATCCTCACCAAGGACGCCCCGCTCGGCGACGTGGTCTACGGCATCGACAACACCTTCGCGTCGCGGGCGATCGACGAGGGCGTGCTGGAGCCGTACGAGTCGCAGGCGCCCGCGGCGGCCGACGCCGCGCAGTACGCCCCGGACGCGTCGCACTCGCTCACCGCGGTCGACATGGGCGACGTCTGCCTGAACGTCGACCACGCCTGGTTCGCCGAGCGCGGGATCGCGGAGCCGACGTCGCTCGAGGACCTGACGGACCCGCAGTACAAGGACCTGACCGTCGTCACGAACGCGGCGACCAGCAGCCCGGGCCTGGCGTTCCTGCTGGCGACCGTGGGCGCGTTCGGCGAGGACGGCTGGCAGCAGTACTGGTCCGACCTGACGGCCAACGGGCTGAAGGTCGCCGAGGGCTGGTCGGACGCGTACTACACCGACTTCTCGGGAGGTGGCGGCGGGGGCCCGCGGCCGATCGCGCTGTCCTACGCGTCCAGCCCGCCCGAGACGATCCCCGAGGGCGGCGGCGAGCCGACCACCGGCGCGCTGCTCGGCACCTGCTTCCGGCAGGTCGAGTACGCGGGCGTGCTGGCCGGCGCGCAGAACCCCGAGGGTGCGCAGCAGCTGGTCGACTGGCTGCTGTCCGACGCCGTGCAGGCCGACATCCCGGGGTCCATGTACATGTACCCGGTGAGCACGGCCGTCGACCTGCCCGACGACTGGGCGCGGTGGGCCCCGCTGTCGGACGCGCCGTTCGAGGTGCCGCTCGACGACATCGCGGCGAACCGCGACGCCTGGGTCCGCGAGTGGACCGACCTGGTCGTGGGCTGACGACCCGGGACCGGCGGACGACATGAGCACGGCGACGCGGACGCCCCCGACCGGCACCGGCCGGCCGGGGGTGCCCGCGCGCCCGGGAGCCGGGGACCCGGGCGGCGGCACCGCGGGCCGGGCCCCGCTGCGGGCGCCGTCCCGCGGCTGGGCGCTCGGCCGGGTGGGGGCTTGGGTGCTCGCCGCCGCCGTTCCGCTGGCGTTCCTCGGCACCTTCTTCGCCTGGCCCGTGCTGTCCCTGGTCGGGCGGGGCTTCCTGCCGGACGGGTCGCTGGACCTGTCGGGGTTCGCCGACGTGTTCTCCCGCCCCCGGACCTGGCGGATCATCGGGCTGACGCTCGCCCAGGGCGCGATCGGCACCGTGCTGTCCGTACTGCTCGGCGTCCCCGGCGCGTACGTGCTGTACCGGTGCCGGTTCCGCGGGGTCGGGGCGCTGCGCGCGTTCGTCACGGTGCCGTTCGTGCTGCCGACCGTGGTGGTCGGCGTCGCCTTCCGGGCGCTGCTCCGGGAGAACGGCCCGCTGGGGTTCCTGCACCTGGACGGCACGTTCGCGGCGATCGTCGCCGCGCTGGTGTTCTTCAACTACGCCGTGGTGGTGCGGACGGTCGGCGGGCTGTGGCAGCGGCTCGACCCGCGCCCCGAGCAGGCCGCCCGGTCCCTCGGCGCCTCGCCCGCCCGCGCGTTCTGGACCGTGACGCTGCCGGCGCTCACGCCCGCGATCGTCTCCGCGGCGTCGCTGGTGTTCCTGTTCTGCGCGACCGCGTTCGGCACCGTGCTGGTGCTCGGCGGGATGCGGTACGGCACCGTCGAGACGGAGATCTGGATCCAGACCACGCAGTTCCTCGACCTGCGCGCCGCGGCGGTGCTGTCGGTGGTGCAGGTGGTCGTGGTCGTGGCGGCGCTGGCGGTCGCGGGGCGGGCGCGGGCGCGCCGGGAGCGGGCCCTGTCCCTCGTGGCCCCGGGGTCCTCCGGTGCGGGGCCCCGGCGGCCGCACTGGGCACCCGCGGTCGTGACCGCGGGGGTGCTGGTCCTGCTGGCGCTGCCGCTCGGCGCGCTGCTGCTCGGCTCCCTGCGCACCGGCGACCGCTGGGGGCTCGACCACTACCGGGCGCTCGGCACGACGGGCGGCCGGAACGCGCTCACGGTCACCGTCTGGGAGGCGCTCGGCAACTCGCTGCGGATCGCCGTGGACGCCACGCTGCTCGCCCTGCTGGTCGGCTGCCTGGTCGCGCTCGTGGTGTCCCGGCGCCCCCGGCGCCGGGCGGCCCGCCGCGCCGTCGGGGTGCTGGACGGGGTGTTCATGCTGCCGCTCGGGGTGTCCGCGGTGACGGTCGGGTTCGGTGCGCTGCTCACCCTGGGCCACCCGTTCGGCATCGCGACCGACCTGCGCAGCAGCGGGATCCTGGTGCCGATCGTGCAGGCGGTGGTCGCCGTGCCGCTGGTGGTACGGACGGTGCTGCCCGTGCTCCGGGCGATCGACCCGCGGCTGCGGGAGGCCGCCGGGACGCTGGGCGCCGGGCCCGGGCGGGTGCTCCTCGGCGTCGACGGCGCGCTGGCGGCGCGGTCGATCGGCCTGGCCGTCGGGTTCGCGTTCGCGGTGTCGCTCGGTGAGTTCGGCGCGACGTCGTTCCTCGCCCGGCCCGACCTGCCGACGCTGCCGGTGGTGATCTTCCGGCTGATCGGGCAGCCGGGCGCGGACAACTACGGCATGGCCCTGGCGGCGAGCGTGGTGCTCGCGGTGCTGACGGCCGGGGTGATGGCGCTCGCGGAGCGGTTCCGCGGGCCGGCGGGAGGAGAGCTGTGACGGGGACGGGGGTCGGGGCGGGTCCGGCGGGTCGCGGGCTGGCGGTGCGCGACCTCGTCGTGCGCTACCCGAGGGCGGGCCGCGGTGCGCCGGAGGTGACCGCCGTCGCCGGGGTCACGCTCGACGTGCCGGTCGGCGAGGTCCTGGCGCTGCTCGGGCCGTCGGGCTGCGGGAAGTCGTCGCTGCTGCGGGCCGTCGCGGGACTGGAGCCGCCGACCTCCGGCGACGTGACCTGGGACGGGACCGACCTGGCCGCGGTGCCGGTGCACCGGCGCGGGTTCGGGCTGGTGTTCCAGGACGGGCAGCTGTTCCCGCACCGGGACGTCGCGGGCAACGTGGCCTACGGGCTGCGGGGACTGCCCCGGGACGCCCGGGCCGAGCGGGTCGCGGAGCTGCTGGACCTCGTCGGGCTGCCCGGCTACGACCGGCGCCCCGTCGCGACGCTGTCCGGCGGGGAGCGGCAGCGGGTGGCGCTCGCCCGGTCGCTCGCGCCCCGGCCGCGGCTGCTGCTGCTCGACGAGCCGCTGTCCGCGCTCGACCGGTCGCTGCGCGAGCGGCTGGCCGACGACCTGCGCCGGGCGCTCGTCGCCACCGGCACGACCGCGCTGTTCGTGACGCACGACCAGGACGAGGCGGCGACCGTGGCCGACCGCGTCGCGGTCATGTCGGCGGGGCGGCTGCTGCAGGTCGACGCGCCGGAGGCGCTGTGGCGGCGGCCGGCGTCGCGCGAGGTCGCGGAGTTCCTCGGGTACCGGACGTTCCTGGACGCGGGCGTGGCGGGCGGGACGGCGGCCGGCGGCGCGGCGGGCCCCGGCGCGGCGGGCCGCGGCGCGGCGGGTGGCGGTGGCGCGGCGCTCGCGGTGGCCGCCGGCGGCTGGCGGGTGCTCGGCCCCGCCGACCCCGAGCCCGGGTCGGCGACCCCGGTGCGCGCGGCCGTCGTCGCGGAGCGCCGGACCCGGCGCGGCCGGGCGGAGGTCGTCGCCGTGCTGGAACCCGAGGACGCCCGGGTCACGGCGGCGCTGCCCGCGGGCGGGGCCGGGGCGCCGGAGCCGGGGGACCGGGTGCGGCTCGCGGCCGAGGAGGGCGCGGTCGCGGTCGTCGGCGGCTGACCCCGGGGCGGGCAGTCAGCCCAGCCGGAGCTGCCACTCGCCGGCACCGCCGGCCGGGCGGAAGCCCAGGGCGACGTTGATCGCGAGCATGTGCGCGTTCTCCTCCGCGTTCCAGGTGCCGACCCGGCGCGCGCCCGGCTGCACCTCGGCCAGCCGGGCGAGGTTCGCCGTCTTGACCAGCATCCCCAGCCGGTGCCCGCGGTGGTCGCGGAGCACGAGGGTGTCGTCCTGGAACACGTACGCGTCGGTGTCCGGCCGGCTGACCAGCGCCGTGAACGCGGCGAGCGTGCCCGTCGGCTCGTGCAGCGCCGCCGCGACCCGGTAGGTCATCCCGCGCTCCACGAACGCCCGCTCGGCGTCCCGCACGCGCGCGCCGTCCCAGACGTCCTCGCGCAGGTCGAGGCCGCCCGCGGGGGCGTCGGTGCTCATCCGGGTCTGCAGCAGCGCGAACCGGTCGAGCAGCTCGTCGGGGCACCGGCCCTCCCAGAGCACGACCCGGTAGCCGGGACCGGCCGCCGCGGCGGCCTCCGCCGCGTGCGCCGCCAGGCGGTCCGTCGGGAGCGGCACGTCGAGCACCGACCGGCGGGTGACCTGCTCGAGGTCCCAGCCCCGGTGCGCTAGGAACGCCACCCCGGGGTGCGCCGCGGGGACCCGCCCGGTGCCGGTGCTGGGGACGAGCGTGTCGACCCCGGCGTCGGGCTCGACCGCCTGGTCGGTCGACGTCGTCAGCATGCTCCGCCCGTGGTCGCGGGCCGTGGCCACCGCGAGGTCGTGCAGCGCCGAGCCGACCCCGCGCCCGCGGTGCTCCGGCCGGACGTCGAGCTGCATCATCCCGGTGTGGGTGTTGTCCTGCCGGGGCAGGTTCAGCGCGACGTAGCCGAGGACCCGGCGGGGGTCCGCGGGGCCGTCCCCGACCGGGGCGTCGAGCGCGACGAACCGCAGCTTCTCGTCGTACTCCTGGTGCCGCAGGCCCGCCAGGACCTCGCCGGGCGTGCGCGCGTGGTCGAGGTCGCCCCAGGCGTCGAGCACGGAGGCGTTCGCGGCCTCCACCAGGCCGTGCAGCAGCCAGGCGTCCGGGGCGTCGAGTCCGGCGGGCACCGGGAGCGGGACCAGGTGCGGCCGGGTGGCGGCGGAGGCGGTCATGGCGCCCATGGTCGTCGGGGCGGTCGCGGCGGGCCACGGATTTCCGGGTCGGCTCGCGGTTCCCGGAGCGCCGCTACGAGAACCGGGTCCGGGGCCGGGCGCCCCGCCGACCGGTACGGTTCGCGCCATGCCAGTCCTGGAGATCATCGGGTGGGTCGGGTCCGTCCTCGTCGTCGTGTCGCTGATGCAGGCCCGCGTCCTGCGGTTCCGGTGGCTCAACTTCGCCGGATCCGTCATCGCGACCGCGTACAACACGATCGTCGGCATCTGGCCGTTCGCCGCGATGAACGGCGTGATCGCGGTGATCGACGCGTACTGGCTGTGGCGGCTGACGCGGGAGCGGCACGACGCCGACGTGTACGAGGTCGTGCCGGTCGGCGCGGGCGACCACTACCTGCGGCACGTGCTCGGGGTGCACGCGGACGACATCGCCCGCTACTACCCGTCGTTCGGCCTTCCGGGTGATGCTGCGGGTGAGTCCCGCTGGGCCTACCTGGTCCTCCGGGGCGACGAGACCGTCGGCGTCGTGGTCGTCCGGGACGCCGGCGACGGGGTCGGGGAGGTCGAGCTGGACTGGGTGACGCCGCGGTTCCGGGACTTCGCGCCGGGCGAGTTCGTCTACCGGAGGTCGGGGGTGTTCGCCGGGACGGGGCTGCGGTCGCTCGTCGTCGCCGAGGACGCGCGGGACACGGGGCCTTACCTCGAGCGCGTCGGGTTCGCGCGGGTCGACGGCCGGTGGCGCCGGGAGGTCGAGGCCGCCGCGGCCTGACCCGCGCGGCGGGCCGTCCGCACCCCATCCGCGGGGCGCCCGCTGGGTGTCCACCAGCCGCGCGCCGGCTCGTCAGGGGTGCGCGGTGCGCGGCCGCGGAGGAGAGTTCGGACACCCGAACTCGTGTGCCTACACTGAGTTCGGATATCCGAACTTGGAGGTGCGGTGACCACCACGACCGATCGGCAGGCCGTGCGGCGCGGCCGCGTGCTGCCCCTGCTGGGCCCTGCCTTCGTGGCGGCGATCGCCTACGTGGACCCGGGGAACGTCGCGGCGAACCTCACTGCCGGCGCGCGCTACGGCTACCTGCTGCTGTGGGTGCTGGTCGGTGCGAACGTGATGGCGGTCCTGGTGCAGTACCAGTCCGCCAAGCTCGGCATCGTCACCGGAGACTCGCTGCCCGGCGTGCTGGGGCAGCGGCTGCGGCGCCGGTCGCGGCTGGCGTACTGGGCGCAGGCCGAGGTCGTCGCAGCGGCCACCGACATCGCCGAGGTGGTCGGCGGCGCGATCGCGCTGAACCTGCTGTTCGGGCTCCCGCTGGTGGTCGGCGGTCTGATCGTCGGCGGCGTCTCGATGCTGCTCCTGGCGACGCAGAACCGGTACGGGCAGCGGCGGTTCGAGACGGTGATCGTCGGCCTGCTGCTCGTGATCGTGGTCGGGTTCCTCGCCGGCCTGCTGGTCGGCCCGCCGGACCCGGGCGAGATGCTGGGCGGCCTCGTCCCGCGGTTCGCCGGCACGGACTCGGTGCTGCTGGCGGCGTCGATGCTCGGCGCCACGGTCATGCCGCACGCCATCTACGTGCACTCCGCGCTGAGCCGGGACCGGTTCGGCCGGGTGCCGGACGAGTCGGCGCGGTCCGGGCTGCTGCGGGCGACCCGGTGGGACGTCGGCGCGGCGCTCACGCTCGCCGGCACCGTGAACATCGGCCTGCTCCTCCTGGCGGCCGCGAACCTCCGCGGCGTCGAGGGCACCGACACCATCGAGGGTGCGCACGCCGCGATCAGCGGGGCCCTCGGCCCGGTCGTCGGCGTGGTGTTCGCGATCGGGCTCCTCGCGTCCGGCCTCGCGTCCACGTCGGTCGGCTGCTACGCCGGTGCGGCTGTGATGGAGGGGCTGATCCACAGGCGGATTCCGCTGCTGGTCCGGCGGGCGATCACCCTGGTCCCGGCGCTGGTGCTGCTCGGTGTCGGCGCGGACCCGACGTGGACGCTGGTGGTGAGCCAGGTGGTGCTGAGCTTCGGCATCCCGTTCGCGGTCATCCCGCTGGTCCGGCTGAACCGGGACCGGTCCCTCATGGGCCGGCACGCGAACGGCGCGCGGCTGCACGCGGTCCTGGTGGTCGTGGTCGTCCTGGTGGTGGCCCTGAACCTGGCCCTGCTGCTGCTCCTGGCGACGGGCCACTGACCCTTTCGGTAGCAGCACTCCCACAACCCCGCGCCCCACGATCGCCGAGATGGCAACTCTCGGCTGCTGCGAACGCCCTGATCACAGCCGAGAGTTGCCATCTCGGCGGACGATCCGGGGTGGGGTGGCGTCGGAGGTGGGG
>NZ_JAKRMS010000005.1 GCF_022346185.1 Cellulomonas sp. ACRRI
GGCCGGCGGTGGCGCCGGGCGCGAGGCGGCGGCGGGTGTCCGGGGGGCGGATCGTGGGGGGTCACGATGTGGAAGGCGCGCGGGTGGAGCGCCCGGGGTCGGTCATCCGTCGGGCCAGCGGTAGGAGAGGCGGAGGCCGCCGGCGTTGGGGCCGAGGCCGTACTGCACCTGGGTGTTCGGTCTGCCGGCCTCGTTCCTGCCGTAGGAGATGATGAGGAGCCAGCCGAAGGCGCGTCGGTGGCGGATGGGTTCGCAGGCGTATGTGGCGTACTTGGCGTCCGGGCGCATGCTCGTGAGGTCGGCCCGCTTGCGGGCGTCCAGCGTGACGCACAGGGGTGGGCTGATCCCTGCGGCGCGCGAGCCGGCGGCGAGGTTGTCCAGGACCTCCTCGGGGGTCTGGTGGACCTTCGCGACTCCCCACGCGCCCCTGACGATGTTGTCGACGAATCCCGAGCCCACATTCACCGTGCTCTTGGTCTGGTGACTCCAGGCGTCCTCGCTCAGGGCGTCGCACAGGATGTCGACCTGAGCCCAGGTGCGGGCGGACTCCAGGCGGCAGCCGGCCAGGGCGTAGAGCACGACGAGGGTCAGGGCGACCAGCCGCACCGACCGCCGACGCCGGCGCGGGAGCGGCGGGCGCGCGTACCGGGCCAGGACCCAGGCACGCAGGCGCGCGCGACGGCTCGGGCCGCGGTCCGGGGGGGCCACGACGGTCAGGACCCGCCGGCGGCCGCGCCCGACCCCGTCCGGCGCCGGAAGAGGACGCGGGCCGTCGCACCGGCGAGCAGCAGCGCCACCGCGGCGGCAGCGGTCCACACGAGCGCCCCGCCCGTCATGGAGAGGTCCCGCCCGGACGGGTCCACGGCCCCGCCCGGCACGGGGTCGCGGGCGACGGCGGGCTCGGTCCGGTCGGCGCCGGGTGTGTCGGCACCCTCGTCCTCGTCCCCGGCCAGGTGGCCGGCCTCCTCGACCACCGCGCGGCACGCCGCGTCGACCGTGGCCGGGGCCATCGCGTCGCCGACCACCGCCCCGCCGGCGCTGTTCGTGCCCGCGAACGAGACGAAGAACGCGCCGTCCGAGCCGAACGGCGGGACGACCACAGTGCCCTGGACCCCACCGAGGTCGTCGGCCCGGTGCGTGGCCGTGGTGCTGGTCCCGTGGTCGTCCCCGTCGGCCAGGCCGACCGACGTCGCCGTGACGGTGACCTCGCTGCCCGGCGCGAAGCCGTGGGCGCCGAACGGCACGATCTCGCCCGGGACCACCTCGTCGCAGGCGTCGTACCCGTCGGTGGCCGCCGCGTTCCCCAGGCCCGACTGCGCGAAGGTGAGGGACCCGACGGCGGAGACGACGTCCTCCGGGTACTCCCGCAGCACCGCCTCCGGGTCCGTGACGATCCGGGGGTCGAAGCCGGGTGCCTGGTCGTCCGCTGTTGCCGAGACGGTCCGGGAGACGGTCGCGGCCTGGCCCGCCGCGGCGCCAGCGCGCTCGACCGGGTCCGCGACGTCCGCCCCCTCCGTCGCCGCGTCGAACCGCGGCGGCCGGAAGGAGTGCGCGAGGGCGTCGTTGACCACCTGGGCGTACAGGTCGGCGCCCTTCTGGTTCGGGTGGAAGCTGGTCGAGAAGGTCAGCCCGAACTCGGGGCCGCCGACGGCGCGCAGCGAGAAGCCCGTGATGGCCGCGCCCCAGTCGCAGGCGTTCCGGCCCTCGAAGTCGTCCCGCACGTCGACCACCTGGAGCCCGGCGCCGGGGCGTGCCGCGCGGTCCTGCACGATCGCGGCGAACACGTCGATCCGGTCGCGGAGCCAGCGCCGCTCGCTCCCGTCGAGGAAGGGGGCGTGGCAGGCGAGGTTCGCCAACGCGAACGGAGAGGCCGAGACGAGCCGGGGATACGTGGTCGCGACGACGGTCGCGTCCGGGCCGACCCGGTCGCGGATGCCCCGGTAGACCCCGGTGAGCTCGCCCCCGACCAGCGCCAGCCGGACCGTCATCCAGTCGTGCAGGCTGACCTTCGTCCCGGCGGCGCTGGTGACGAACGCGTCGTCCCAGCAGCGGTCGAACCAGGGCTTGATGCAGTGCCCGACGATCGGCGCGAAGCCGAGGTCGTTCCCGCCGATGCTGACGGTGACCAGGTCCGCCCCGCTGCCGAGGCGGTCCAGCTGGAGCGGCACCGCCTTCTGTTCGTCGCTGAACAGGTAGGGCGTGGCTTGCCGCTGTTGCTCGCTGTCCAGGTTCACGATCCGCGCCCCCGTGCAGGCCCCGAAGTCGAACTCCGCGTCCAGCCGGTGCGCCACGGGCCGGGTGCCCCCCGGGACCACCACCTGCGCCGGCCAGCCCCGCCCGGACCGGTGGCAGATGTAGTCCTCGACGGTCGCCCCGGGGTCGACGTCCGGGTGCAGGTAGGGCTGGAGCCCTTCGCCGGACGCGAACGAGTCCCCGAGCGCCACGTAGGACAGGTGCCCGGTGACCCAGAACGGGACCCGCTCGGTCAGCACCAGGCCGTCCGTGAACCGCGCGCGCACCACCGCGGTGTGCGCGGTCTCCGCGAGCCCGGGGACCGTGACCGTCCAGCCGCCGATCGCGTCGACCTCGGCCTCGACCCGGCGGCCCCCGACATCCACGGTGACCGTGTCGATCCAGGCGGGCCGCGAGTCGAGCACCGAGGCGGTGAGCGCGGAGGGGTCGGTGACCCGGACACAGGAGTCCGACCCGGCGGCGGCGATTGCCCCCAGCGGTGCCGACGCGGCGCACGGCGCGGCCCCGGTGCCGCCGCCCACCGCGAACGTCCGGACGGACACCCCGGAGCGCGCGACCCGGTCGAGGGTCGCGGCGCTGACGGTCGCCTGTCCGTCTGACAGCAGGAACACCCAGCCCGGCCCGTGGTGCAGCGCGAGGGCGTCGAGGGCCGCGGTCAGGGCCGCGTCGAAGCTGGTCCCAGTCCCGACGGACCGATCGGCGTACTCACCGATCGCGCCCCGGCGCAGCGAGGCGGCGACGTGGTTGACGTTCGGGACCACGTCGGTGCCCTCCCCGGTCAGCCCGGGCGGCACGAACAAGGCCGAAGGGTCGTCGCGCCGCATCTGCGCGGTCGCCGCGGTGGTGCCGAAGGCGGTCAGGCCCACCTCGACGCGCTCCGCCGACCCCACCGCCGTCCGCAGGCTGGCGTTGAGCGCGACGACCGCGGCGATCTGGCAGTCGAGGACGTCGCCCCGCCGACCGTCGCCGTTGAGGTCGTCGAGCGCGTCGATCACTCCGTCGCCGGTGCAGTCCTGCACGGGGCTCTCCGTGGAGCCGGAGACGTCCACGGCGTACTGCACCCGGGTCATGTCTGCGTCGTCGTCCCGTGTGACCGAGCCGCGGAAGATCACGTCCCCGTTGCCCAGTCGCGCGCCTGAAGTGGGGTGGACCACCTGGAGGGACGGCTTGTTCTCGTCCTCTCCCGAGGCGGCCCCGGCCGGGCCGGCGCCGAGCAGGGGTGCGAGGGCCAGAGCGACGGCGGTCAGCAGGGCGACGCGCCGGCGCCTCCCACGGCGCGCGGGGACGATGCGATGCGACGGGACAGGGCGGTTCCGGACCATGCTCGCTCCAGCGACGCTGCGGGAGGGCCGCGTCCGCGACCCGCCCGGCCGACGCTAGAGACGCACGAATGCCCGCGAACCGCTATTCCCGGTCGGGTAGGTGCCGATCCGCCCACGAACCGGCCCATATCCCCTCGCGCCCGCGCCCTGGCGCCGCGTACCGTCGCCACCATGCGCATCTGACCGGCCCCGAGTCCCCGTCCCGACTCCCCGCCGACCCCCGCGGCCCGAGCCGCGCGCGTCGGCAGCCGGTGGTGATCCCCGTGTCAGCCCTCCCTCCCGCACCCACGCCCGTCCTGCGGGCCGTCGGCCTGTCCCGCGCGTACGGCGACCGCCGGGTGCTGACCGACCTGTCCGTCGCGGTCGACCCGGGGCACCGGCTCGGCCTGGTCGGCGAGAACGGGATCGGCAAGTCCACGCTGCTGCGGCTGCTGGCCGGCGTCGAGGAGCCGGACGCCGGCGAGGTGCACCGGCCCGCCGACCTCGTGCACCTGGCGCAGGAGCCGCCGTTCGGGCCGGACGCGACGGTCGACGACGTGCTGGGCGCGGCGCTCGCCGAGGTGCGCGCGGTGGCGGCCGCGCTCGAGGACGCCGCCGCGGCGCTCGCGGGTGACGACCCGGGGGCCGCCGGTCGCTACGACGAGGCCCTGGCCCGCGCCGAGGCGGTCGGCGTGTGGGACGCCGACGCCCGCGCGCAGCGGGTGCTGGCGGGTCTGGGCCTCGGCGGGGTCGACCCGGGTCGTCCCAGCGGGACGCTGTCGGGCGGCCAGCGGTCCCGGCTCGCGCTCGCCGCGGTGCTGGTCCGCCGGCCGCGTGCGGTGCTGCTGGACGAGCCGACCAACCACCTGGACGACGAGGCCGCGGACTTCCTGGCGGGCGCGCTGGCGGCGCTGCCCGGCGCGGTGGTCCTGGCCAGCCACGACCGGGTGTTCCTGGACGAGGTGGTGACGGAGGTGCTCGACCTCGACCCGGTCCTGGGCGGGCCGCGCGTGGTCGGCGGCCGGTACGCGGACTACCGCGCGGCGCGGCAGGTCGCCCGCGAGCGGTGGCAGGAGCGGTGGGCGGCCGAGCAGGACGAGGTCGCGGGGCTGCGGGCAGCGCTCGGCGAGGGCGGGGCGGCGCGCACGCTCGCACCCGGCCGGGAGATGGCCGACCGGAACAAGATGGCCTACGGGCGCGCGGGCGACCGGGTGGAGCAGCAGGTGTCCCGCCGGGTCCGCGACGCCCGGCGCCGGCTGGACGAGATCGAGGCCGGTCCGGTGCCCCGGCCGCCGCGCCCGCTGCGGTTCCGCGCGACGCTGACCGGCGGTGGCCGGGGCGACGGCGCGGCGCTCGCGGTCCGCGGTGCCGAGGTGCCAGGCCGGCTGCGCGTGGACGCGCTCGACGTGCACCGGGACACCGCGCTCCTGGTCACCGGGGCCAACGGGTCGG
Organism: Cellulomonas sp. ACRRI; assembly: GCF_022346185.1. Classification (GTDB taxonomy): domain Bacteria; phylum Actinomycetota; class Actinomycetes; order Actinomycetales; family Cellulomonadaceae; genus Cellulomonas. The sequence goes on from NZ_JAKRMS010000005.1 coordinate 5,007, forward strand.
GCAAGTCGACGCTGCTGCACCTGCTGGCGGGTGACCTGGTGCCCGCCGCGGGGACGGTGCGCCGCGCGCAGGACGTCCGGGTGGCGCTGCTCGAGCAGGACGTCGGCCTGGCGGACGACCCCCGCACGCCGCGGGACGTGTACGGCCTGGTGACGGCCGGGGTTCCGGGGGCGGTGCCGCTCGCCGAGCTCGGGCTGGTCGCGGCGCGCGACGTCGACCGGCCGCTGCGCGAGCTGTCGGTGGGGCAGCGGCGACGGGTGGTGCTCGCGCTGCTGGTCGCGCAGGCCCCGGAGGTGCTGCTGCTCGACGAGCCGACCAACCACATCTCGCTCGCGCTCGCGGACGAGCTGGCCGACGCGTTGCGGGTGGCGCCGGGCGCGGTGGTGGTCGCGTCGCACGACCGGTGGCTGCGCCGGACCTGGCACGGGACGACGGCCGAGGTGCTCGACGGCGGGCTCCGTGTCGGGGGCGGCTCGTAGGGTGGCGGGCATGACGAGCGAGCAGGACCAGGGTGCGGCCACCGAGGGCGAGCGGCGCGCCGCGCAGGCGCTCGCCGACGCGGGCATCCCGCACGAGATCGTCCGGCACGGCCCGGTGCGCTCGCTGGCCGAGGCGGCCGCGGCGCGGGGGATCGACCCGTCGGGCATCGTCAAGACGCTGGTCGTCCGCCGGGGGGACGACGACTACCTGTTCGTGCTGGTCCCGGGCGACCGCACGATCTCCTGGCCCAAGCTGCGGGCGCTGCTCGGCGTGAGCCGGATGTCCATGCCGGACGCCGCCACCGCCAGGGAGGTCACCGGCTACGAGCGCGGCACCATCACCCCGTTCGGCTCGCTGCGCGCCTGGCCGGTCGTCGCCGACGAGCGGGTGCCCGGCCGGCCCGCGTCGATCGGCGGGGGCGGGCACGGCGTCGGTGCGCGTGTCGACGGCGACGACCTCGTCCGCGTGCTGGACGCGACGGTGGCGGACGTGACGGATCCCCTGCCGGACGGCGCCGCCTGACCCTCGCGCCCGCGATCCCGACCGGACGGTCAAGGTGCGGTCAAGAACCGGCCCGCTGATCGGGGAACGAAGCGGCCCGCGGGCGCGTTGTCCACGGCGGAGAACGCCCCGGTCACGCACCGGCGGACCCCAGGACGCGCGTTCGGCATGCGCGCACGTCCCCGGGGGGCCATGATCGGGCGGCCCCACGCAGACTTGGAGAGAACGAGGACATGAACCTGACCGAGGATCCCGCCCCCGTCGGGGGGATCGACGTGACCGCCGCGCACGGGCGCACGGTGGTCCGGCTGTGGGGCGAGGTCGACGGCGCGCTGCGGGCGGAGGCCAGCACGTCGATGGCCCAGGCGCTGGCCAGCCCGGCGCCGGTGGTCGTCGACGCGCAGGAGGTGACGTTCATCGACTCGTCCGGCCTCGCGTTCGTCCTGCAGCTCAACCTGGCGGCGGGGGAGACCGGGCAGGGGCTGACCCTGCGCGACCCGCACCGGCAGGTGCTGGAGAAGCTCGACATGCTGGGGATGGCCGGGGAGTTCGCCCTCGAGCCGGAGCCGGCGCCGGAGCGCGCGATCGCCTGACGGTCCGGCGCACCGACGGCGCGACCGCGCGGCCGCGCGCCACGCCCGTGGTCCACAGGCGACGCGCTCGGTGGCCCGGGATGTCGGTGGCGGCGGCTACGTTCGACGCATGCGGCTCCTGCACACCTCCGACTGGCACCTGGGCCGCACCCTGCACGGCGTCGACCTCACCGCGCACCAGCAGGCGTTCCTCGACCACCTCGTGGACGTCGTCCGCGAGGAGCGCGTCGACGCGGTGCTCGTGGCGGGCGACGTCTACGACCGCGCGATCCCGCCGGTCGAGTCGGTCGCCCAGCTGTCCGACGCCCTGCACCGGCTGTCCGAGCACGCCGCGGTGGTCGTCACGCCGGGCAACCACGACTCGGCGATCCGGCTGGGCTTCGGCGCGGACCTGATGCGGGACCGCGTCCGGGTGCTGGCGCGCCTCGACGACCTGACGCGGCCGGTCGTGCTGCCGGGGGACGGCCACGACGTGCTCGTGTACGGCCTGCCGTACCTCGACCCCGACGCCGCGCGGCACGCGCTGGCCGGCCCGGGCGCCGACGGGCCGCTGCCGCGCTCGCACGCCGCCGTCCTCGGGGCCGCGATGGACCGGGTCCGCGCGGACCTGACCGCCCGCGCGGCCGAGGCCGCCGCGGCGGGCCGGGGCGCGCCGCGGTCGGTGGTGCTCGCGCACGCGTTCGTCGTCGGCGGCGCGGCCAGCGAGTCCGAGCGGGACATCCGGGTCGGGGGCGTGGACCACGCGCCCGCCGCGGTGTTCGACGGGGTGGACTACGTCGCGCTCGGGCACCTGCACGGCCCGCAGCGGGTGGGCGACGGCGACGGCCCGACGGTGCTCCGGTACTCGGGGTCGCCGCTCGCGTACTCCTTCTCCGAGGCGCGGCACGCCAAGTCGACCGTGCTCGTGGACCTCGGCCCGTCGGGCGCCCCGGGGGTCCGGCTCGTCCCCGCCCCCGTGCCGCGCCGCCTCACCGACCTGACCGGCCCGCTGGACGACCTGCTCGGGGCTGCGGGCGAGCCGCACGTCGACGACTGGGTGCGGGTCACGGTGACCGACGCGCACCGGCCGGCCGACCTGTACCGGCGGGTGCGTGCCCGGTTCCCGCACGCCCTGGTCGTCCAGCACCAGCCGCCCGCCCGGGAGTCCGGCCCGCGGGTCGCCGACGTGACGGCGGCACGCGACCCGCTGGAGGTCGCCGCCGAGTTCGTGCAGCACGTGAGCGGGGCCCGTCCCACGGAGGCGGAGGCCGCCGTGCTGCGCCGGGCCTACGAGCAGGTCGTCGCGGCGGAGCGGAGCGCCTGATGCGGCTGCACACCCTGACGATCCAGGCGGTCGGCCCGTTCGCGGGCCGGCACACCGTCGACTTCGCCGCGCTGTCCGCGGGAGGGCTGTTCCTCCTCGAGGGCCCGACCGGGGCGGGCAAGTCGACCGTCATCGACGCCGTGGTGTTCGCGCTGTACGGCAAGGTGGCGTCGGCGTCCGCGAGCGAGGACCGGCTGCGGTCGGCGTTCGCCGCGGACGACGTGGAGACGGTCGTGGACCTGGTGTTCGAGACCGGGTCCGGCGTGTACCGGGTGCGCCGGACGCCGGCGTACGAGCGGGCGAAGAAGCGCGGCACCGGGCGGGCGAAGCAGCAGGCGACCGTGAAGCTGTGGCGGCTCACCGCCGCGCCCGAGGGCGCCGCCCTCGCCGGCCTCGACGCCGCCCTCGCCGGCCTCGACGCCGCCCTCGCCGGCCCCGACGCCGCCGACCCGCCCGGCGAGCTGCTCTCCACCCGCCTCGACGAGGCCGGCGCCGAGCTCACCCGGGTCGTCGGCCTGGACCGGGCGCAGTTCGTGCAGACGATGGTGCTGCCGCAGGGCGAGTTCGCCGCCTTCCTGCGCGCCGACCCCGAGCAGCGCCGTGGGCTGCTGCAGCGGATCTTCGGCACCGAGGTGTACGAGCGGGTGCAGCAGCGCCTGGACGAGCTGCGCCGCGAGGCCCAGCGCGCCGTCGCCGAGGCCCGGGCCGCGGTGCAGGAGTGCACCGCGCGGTTCGCCGGCGCGGCCGCGGCCGACGAGGAGGGCGTCGCGGCGCTGCGCGCGGCCGCCGCGGAGGACGTCGCCGCCCTCGCCCCGCTCGTGGCCGACCGGCTCGCCGCGCTGCGCGCGCACGAGGCCGCCGCCCGCGCCGCCGCCGACGCCGCCGCGGCCCGCGTGGCGGAGGCCCGCGCCGCGGCCGACGGGGCGGGCGCCCGGCTGCGGCTGGTCCGGCGCCGCGCGGCGCTGGCGGAGGAGCGCGCCCGGCTGGCGGAGGCCGCCGAGCAGCACGCCGCGGACGTGGCGCGGGTGGACCGCGCGCGGCGCGCCGCCGTGGCCCGGCCGGTCCTGCGCGGCCTGGACGACGCGCGGGGCGCGCTCGCGGGCGCGGACAAGGAGCTGCGGGCCGCGCTCGACGCGGCACCCGCCGGTCTCGCCCCGGCGGACACGGGGGCGGCGCTCGCGGACGCGACGCTGCCCGCCGCGCTCACCGCCGTGCGGGCGACCAGCGCCGCGCTCGTCGCCACCCTCACCCGGGTGGTCGGGCTCGAGCGCACGCTCCCCCAGCGGTCGCGCGACCGGGACCGGCTGCGCGAGGTCCAGGCGACCCGGACCCGCACGATGGCGGAGGCCGACGACCTGCTCGCGGTGCGACCCGACGGCCGGGCGGCGCTCGTCGCGGACCTGGACGCCGCCACCGCCCTCGCGGGGACCGTCCCCACCCGCGCCCGCGACCTGGCCGACGCCGAGGCGGTCGCCGCGGCCGTGCGCGACCTCGCCGCGGCGGAGGCGGAGCTCGCCGCGGCCACGGACGCCCGCGCGGCCGCGGCGCGGGCCGCGGTCGCCGCCGTCGAGGAGGAGCACCGGCTGCGCCGTGCACGGCTCGCCGGGTTCGCGGGCGAGCTCGCCGCCGGTCTGGCGCCGGGGGAGCCCTGCCCGGTCTGCGGCGGCACCGAGCACCCGCACCCGGCCCCGCTGGGCGAGGCCCCGGTGGCCGAGGAGGACGTCGCGGCCGCCGAGGACGCGCGCCGGGCCGCCGAGGACGCCGTGCGGGCCGCCGAGGCCCGCGTCGTCGGCCGGACCGAGCGGTGCGCCGCCCTGCGGGAGCGCACCGGCGGCCTGCGCGCGGACCAGGCGGCCGAGGCCTCGGCGGCGGTCGACCGCGCCCGCGCCGCGCTGGCCGCCGCCCGGGACGCCGAGGCCGCCCGCGACCGCCTTCGCGCGGAGGTCGCCGAGCACGACCGCGTCACCGACGACCTGCGGCTGACCCGGTCCGCGCTCGCCGAGGAGCACGTCGCCGCCGGCCACGCGCTGGCCCGCGTCGAGGAGGACCTCGCCCGGGACACCGCGGAGGTCGAGGCGGCGCGGGACGGGCACCCGACGGTGCTGGCCCGCCAGGGTGCCGAGCAGGCGCGGGTCGACGCCGCCGACGGGGTGCTGGCGGCGCTGGACCGCCGGGCCGCCGCGGCCCGCGCGGTCGTCGAGCGGGACGCCGAGGTCGCCCGCGTCGTCGCCGAGCAGGACCTCGGCGACGAGGCGTCGGCTCGGGCCGCGGTCGCCGAGGCCGCCGACGTGGCCGCGGCGGAGCGCGCCGTCGAGGCCTACCGGGCCGCCGTGGCGCGGGTGGAGCAGGGGCTGCGTGACCCGGAGCTCGCCGACCTCGCGGCCGGCGACCCGCGGGCCCTCGCCACCGAGGTGGCGGAGCTGGAGCAGGCGCTGGCCGACGCGGTGGGCGCGGCCGACGCCGCCGGCGCGCGCCTCGGCAGCGCCCGGGACCGGGCGGCGCGCGCCACGGACGCCGCCCGGCACGTCACCGGGTCCGCCACGACCCTCGCGGCCGCCGAGCAGCAGGCCGCCCCGGTGACGCGCATGGCCCGCCTGGCCGGGGGAGCGGACGCCGACAACGCCCGCGCGCTGTCCCTGGCGACCTACGTGCTCGTGCGCCGGTTCGAGGACGTCGTCGCGGCCGCGAACGACCGGCTCCGCGAGATGTCGGACGGCCGGTACGAGCTGGAGCGCAGCGACGAGCGCGAGGACGTCCGCACCCGGCGCACGGGTCTCGCGATGCGCGTGGTGGACCACACCACCGGCGCCGCCCGCGACCCCCGCACGCTGTCCGGCGGGGAGACGTTCTACGTGTCGCTGTGCCTCGCGCTGGGCATGGCGGACGTCGTCACCGCCGAGGCCGGGGGAGTCGAGCTCGGCACCCTGTTCATCGACGAGGGCTTCGGCACCCTCGACCCGCACACCCTGGACGCGGTGCTCGGCGAGCTCGGGCGGCTGCGTGCGGGCGGCCGCGTCGTCGGCGTCGTGTCGCACGTGGAGGCGCTCAAGCAGGCGGTGGCCGAGCGGATCGAGGTGCGCCGGCGGGTCGACGGGTCGAGCACGCTGGCGGTGGTCGCCGGCTGACGGCCGCCGGCTGACCGTGGGTGCGCCTCACCACGTCCAGCCGCGCGAGGCCAGCTCGACCTCCTCCCGCATCCGCTCCCACGGGTCGCCCTTCGCCCGGGGGAGCACCTCGACGCCCGCGAGCCGGCAGGCCTCCGCGAGCAGCGCGTCGTAGGCGAGCTGGCTGGCGATGATGCGCTCGGCCCGCGCCCACGCGTGCCTGTCCTCCTCGAGCCGGCGCAGGTGGTCGGCGACGATCCCCAGGCGGACCTGCACGTGCAGCGCGTCGAACGGGTCGGGGGCCGGCGGCCCGCCGTGCCGGCCGTGCCGCACGCGGGTGGCGACCCGGTCCAGCGCTCCGGCCACCCGGGCGCGGTGCCGTTCGCGGGCAGCGCTCCGTCGCGGCGACGACTCCGCCCCCGGGATCAGCCTGAGCACGACGGCGAACGTCAGCGCCGGCAGCACGAGCCAGAGCACCAGCCACCACGCCATCGGAGCACCTCGCGTCCCAGCCTACGACCGGCATGTGATGCGCGCCACAGTCGGGACCTGGGTCCCTGGGGGGTGGGATCAGGGACGGACCAGGGTGCTCCCGGATGCCCGCGTGCGAGGGGAGAGCGGGACGATCCACAGGTTGGCAGGGGAGGGACTCGACCAGGATGGGGATCATGGCCACACACGACGGCACGCCGATCGCGAGCGCTCGCGGTCTGGTGAAGACGTACGGCTCGGGCGACACGGCGGTGCGCGCGCTCGACGGCGTCGACGTCGACTTCGCCCGCGGGGAGCTCACCGCGATCATGGGCCCGTCGGGGTCGGGCAAGTCGACCCTCATGCACTGCATGGCGGGTCTGGACCGCTCCGACGCGGGCACCGTGGTGGTGGACGGCCTCGAGGTCAGCGCCATGAACGAGCGGAAGCTGACCCGGCTGCGCCGGGACCGGCTCGGCTTCGTGTTCCAGGCGTTCAACCTGGTCCCGACCCTGACGGCGCTCGAGAACATCACGCTGCCGCTGGACATCGCCCGGCGCCCGGTCGACCGCGCGCACCTCGACGCCGTGGTGCAGGCCGTCGGCCTGGCCGACCGGCTGGGCCACAAGCCCACCGAGCTGTCCGGCGGCCAGCAGCAGCGGGTGGCGTGCGCGCGGGCGCTCGTGTCCCGGCCCGCGGTGGTGTTCGCCGACGAGCCGACCGGCAACCTCGACTCCACGTCCTCGGGCGAGGTGCTGGGCTTCCTGCGCCGCTCGGTGGACGACCTGGGCCAGTCGGTCGTGATGGTGACCCACGACCCGACCGCCGCCTCCTACGCCCACCGGGTCCTGTTCCTCGCGGACGGCCGCCTGGTCGGCGAGCTCACCGACCCGACCCCGGACTCCGTCCTCGCCGCGCTCGCGGCGCTGCGTCCGGCTCCCGCAGCCGGCGCGCCGGTCGCCGTCGCGGCCGCCGACGGGCCGCGCTGATGGGCCGGGTGGCGCTGCGCGGCATCCGCGCCCACGTCGTCCGGTTCCTGCTGTCGCTCCTCGCGGTCGCCCTGGGCGTCGCCTTCGTCGCGGGCACGTTCTCGCTGCGCACGATGCTGTCCAGCACCTTCGACGGCATCGTCGACGCCGGGACGCCCGGCGACGCCTACGTCCGCGCGGAGCCCGCCGAGGGCGCGTCGGTCATCGAGGGCACCACGGCCGGGCCGGCCGTCCCGATGACGCTGGCGGACGAGATCGCCGCCCTGGACGGGGTGGCGCACGCGATCCCCGAGGCGCAGGGATCGATCGTCCTGGTCGGGGCGGACGGCACCGCCGTGCAGAGCACCCAGGCCCCGAGCCTGGTGTTCTCCTACCTCACCGACGACCCGTCGCTCGAGGTGGTCGAGGGCCGCGGCCCGGAGCGCGCCGGGGAGATCGCGCTCGAGACGGCCACGCTGGCGTCCTCGGGCCTCGAGGTCGGCGACACCACGCAGGTGGTGCTCGGCGGGCAGCTGTCCGACGCGGAGGTGGTGGGCCGGTTCGACATGGGCGCGCCGATGGCAGGGGCGACGCTCGTCGTCGTCGACCCCGGGACCGGCTACGGCCTGTTCGCGCCGGACGGCGAGGTCGCGGACATCGCGGTCTACGCCGAGGACGGCACGACCCCGGCCGAGCTGGTCGACGCGATCGCCCCGCTGGTGACCGGCGACCTGCAGGTGGTCACCGGGGACGAGCTGCGGGACGAGAACAAGGCGGCCATCGGCGAGATGCTCGGCTTCGTCACCACGTTCCTGCTGGTGTTCGCGGCGATCGCCCTGTTCGTCGGCGCGTTCATCATCTCCAACACGTTCGCGATGTCGGTCCGGCAGCGGATGCGCGAGTTCGCGCTGCTCCGCGCGGTCGGCGCGTCCCCGGCGCAGGTGTTCACCTCGATCCTGGTCCAGGCGGCCGTGGTCGGCCTGGTCGGGTCGGCCCTCGGCATCGCCGGCGGGCTCGGGCTCGTGCAGGGGCTGAAGTCCGTGTTCGAGGCCATGGGGATGGACCTCGCGGGCGACATCCCGGTCGACGGCGCCACCATCGGCGTCTCGCTGGCCGTCGGCACCGTGGTGAGCGTCCTCGCAGCCGCCGTGCCCGCGCGCCGCGCCGCCCTGGTGCCGCCGGTCGAGGCCATGCGCGACGACGTCGCGGTGCCCGAGCGGTCGATCCGGGTGCGCGCGGTGCTCGGCGCGCTCCTCACGGGGCTGGGCGCCGCGGCGGTGCTGGCCGCGGTGCTGCACACCGGCGAGGAGACGCTGGACGTCGCCCTCGGCGCCGGCGCGGCGGCGGTCCTGGTCGGGGTGCTCGTGCTGGCGCCGGGGCTCGCCCGGGCCGTCCTCGGGGTGCTGTCGTGGCCGTTCGTGCGGCTGCTGCGCCCGGTGGGCCGGCTGGCGCGCGGCAACGTGGTCCGCAACCCGCGCCGCACCGCGAGCACGGCGGGCGCGCTGATGATCGGCATGGCGCTGGTCGGCGGTGTGTCGGTGATCGCCACGTCGGCGCAGGCGTCCGTCGCCGGGGTCGTGGAGTCCCAGCTGCACACGGACCTCGTGCTGCAGTCGGCCACCCGCGACCTCCCCAAGGGCGCGATCGCCGACGTCGACGCGCTGCCGGAGGTCGGCGGGACGGCGGCGTTCGCCTTCGCCCCGCTGGAGGTGTCCGCGGACGGCGAGGAGGCCGGGACGCAGTACGTCGCGGGCGTCCGCGACGACCTGTTCGACCGGACGATCGAGGCGACGACGATCGACGGGGACCTCGCGTCGCTCGCCGACGGCGAGGCGGCGGTCCAGGAGGACCCCGCGAAGGAGCAGGGCTGGGCCGTCGGCGACACCCTGCGGATCGTGGGGCCCGCCGGACCTCAGGACGTGACGGTCGGCGCGGTGTTCACCACGAACGTGATCGGCGCACCCGTCGTCGTCGGGACGGACGTGCTCGACGCCCTCGTGCCGCCGGAGCAGCAGCTGGTCGACCTCCTCGCGGTGGACGCCGCCCCGGGCGTGGGGGCCGACGAGCTCAAGGACGCGGTCACGGCCGCCGTCGCGCCCTACGTCGTCGTCTCGGTGCTCACGCAGGACGAGTTCGTGTCGAACCTTGCCGACCAGGTGAACCAGGTGCTGGTGATCCTGTACGCGCTGCTCGGGCTGTCGGTCGTGATCGCGGTGCTCGGCATCGTGAACACGCTCGCCCTGTCCGTCATCGAGCGCACCCGGGAGATCGGCCTGCTGCGGGCCGTGGGCCTGGGCCGGCTCCAGCTCGCCGGCACCGTCACGGTCGAGTCGGTGCTGACGGCGGTGTTCGGCACCGTCGTCGGCCTGGTGGTCGGGGTGGCGCTCGCCTCCGCCCTGCCGTCCGTCTACGCCGACGACGGCCTGTCCGAGCTGGTGATCCCGTGGGGGAACCTGCTGGCCATGGTCGGGCTGGCCGTCGTCGTCGGGGTGCTGGCCGCCCTGTGGCCCGCGACCCGTGCGGCCCGGATGCGGGTGCTGGACGCCGTCAGCTACGAGTGAGGACCCACCCGTCCGGGCCGGCCAGGTCGTCGGCCCGGGCGGGGCCCCACGAGCCCGGCTCGTACGGCTCCGGGTCGGGGCGGTCCGGCCCGAGCAGCGGCGCGAACGCCCGCCAGGCCGCCTCGAGCCCGTGCGGCGTGGTGAACAGCGTCCGGTCGCCGACCAGCACGTCGTGCAGCAGCGACGCGTACGGCGCGATCGGGTCGCCGGGCTCGACGTCGTCCAGCCCCAGCGACGCGGTCCCCGTGGCGAGCCGGAGGTCCGGCCCCGGCTGCTTCACGGTCGTCGTGATGTCGATGGCGCCGTCGCCCGCCAGCGACAGGCTGATCCGGCCCGGGCCGGCCGGCTCGCCGAACAGCTCGTCCGGCGTCTTCAGCACCAGCGTGACCCGCTGCGCCGACACCGCCATGCGCTTGCCGGTCCGCAGCAGGAACGGCACGCCGCGCCAGCGGTCGTTGTCCACCCACAGCCGCGCGGCGACGAACGTGTCCGTGGTGGAGTCGTCGGCGATGCCGTCGATGTCCCGGTAGCCGTCGAACTGGCCCAGCACGACCTCGGCGGGGTCCAGCGGGCGGAAGCACCCGATGACGGCCTCCCGCGCCGTCGCCAGGTGGTCCGCGTCCAGCGCGGCCGGCGGCTCCATCGCGACCTCGGCCGCGATCTGGAACAGGTGGGTCACCAGCATGTCGAGGGCGGCGCCGGTCTCGTCGTAGAAGTCGGCCCGGTCGGCGACGTCCAGCGTCTCCGGCACGTCGACCTGGACCTGCGCCACGTGCCGCCGGTTCCACACGCCGCCGAACAGCTCGTTGCCGAAGCGGAGCACGTGCAGGTTCTGGGTCGCCTCCTTGCCGAGGAAGTGGTCGATCCGGAACACCTGGTCCTCGTCGAGCACCTCGTGCACCAGGGCGTCGAGCTCTGCGAACGACTCCGGGGACGTGCCGTACGGCTTCTCGTAGACGACGCGGACGCCCTCGGCCATGCCGTGGGCGCGCAGGGCGCGGGTGGTCGGGGCGAAGGCCGACGGCGGGACCGCCAGGTAGTGCACGACGGTCACGTCCGCGCCGTCGGCGCCCGCGAGGTCCCGCCGGGCGTCCCGGACCGCGTCGACCAGCTCACCGGGGTCGTCCTCGGTGAAGGTGGTCGCGTAGGACACGTGCCCGTCGAGGGCGCCGGCGTGCTCGGGGTCGCCGTGCTCCTCGAGCGAGGACCGGACCAGGTCGGCGAGCTCGTCATCGCCGATCGGCTTGCGGCCCGTGCCGATGAGCGCCCAGCGCTCGGGCAGCAGCCCGCGCGACGCGAGCTGGGCGAGGCCCGGGTAGACCATGCGCTCGGCGAGGTCGCCGCGGGCGCCGTGCAGGACGAACAGGACCGGCGTCTCCACCGGCGTCGTGGGTGCCATGCCGCGGCTCAGAGGGCGGGCGGGTCGGTGCGCTCGGGGTGCCGGACCGGCGGTTCGTGCGTGCCCTCGCGCTTCTGCTTCTCCAGGAGGTCGCGCGCCTTCGCCGTGGCCTGGTCGACCTTGCGGTCGGTGGCGTCCGACGTGCGCGACTTCACCGCGTCGGCGGCCTTGTCCAGCGCCCCGGCGATCTTGTCCTCGTTGCCGGCGACGGCCTTCTTGGCCTTGTCGACGAAGTCCCCGATGCCCATGTCCGCTCCCGTCGTGGTGCAGGTGGTGTCTGCCACGAGTCAACGTCGGGCCCCGGACCCCCGCAACCGGGCGGGGACCGGGCGCCGGCGACGCCCGGGATCGACCGGCAGCGGGCCCGGGGTGCGTCGGCGGGGTGAAGGTCCTGCGCCGGGCGTCGTCCGGAGTCCCGACCGGCGTGGCCTGCCCGTACCCTCGGGGCGTGACCCGCACCCGCAGCCCCCGCCGTCGCGTCGGATGCGTGGTCGGCCTGACCGCCGCCGTGCTCGTCCTCGTCGGCGGGACCCTGCTCGCCGACCGCGTCACCCACTCGATCGCCGAGGACGTCGCCGCCGACGCGGTGCGGTCCCAGCTCGGCGCCACCGACCCGCAGGTCGACGTCACCGGCTTCCCGTTCCTCACCCAGCTCGCCCGCGGCACGCTCGACGACGTGCACCTCACCGCCACCGGCGCGACGCTGCGCGGGCTCGACGTCACGGACCTCGACGTCGTCGCCACCGGCGTGGCGGTGCGGGAGCCGCGCGGCGCCGAGCACGTGGTCGCGACCGCGACCGTGCCGACCGCCGCGCTGGAGTCCCTGCTCCGCGAGCGCACCGGCTGGGACCTGGCGCTCGCGGTCGACGGCGAGGCCCTGGTGGCCACCGGTGCCGTCGCCGGCGTCCCGGTCGGCGTGACGCTGACCCTCGCGCCCGCGGGTGCCGACGGCCTCGTCGCGACCATCACCAGCGCCTCGCTGGGCGGGTTCACGATCGACGCCGGGCTGCTGCCCGACGGCCTGGCCTCGCGGATCGCCGAGGTCGACGTCGCGGACCAGCTGCCGGCCGGCGCCGAGGTGACCGGCGCCGTGGTCGAGGCGGACGGCCTGCACCTGACCGTGGAGCTCGCCGACGTGACCCTCGACAGCCTGTGAGCGGGTTCCTCGACACGCTGCGCACGCTGCCCGGGGAGATCTGGGACCGCGCCACCACCGTCCAGCCCGCTCCCGGCCAGGCCGTGCTGCTCGGGACGCTGGGCGCCGCGCTGCTCTGCCTCGCCGTCCCGACGCTCTGGCACGTCTCCCGGCACCTGCTGACGATCGTGCACGAGGCGGCGCACGGCCTGGTCGCGGTGCTGTCCGGGCGGCGGCTGTCCGGGATCCGGGTGCACTCGGACACCTCGGGCCTCACGGTGTCCGTGGGCAGGCCGCGCGGAGCCGGGATGGTGGCGACCGCATTCGCCGGCTACGTCGGCCCCGCGCTGCTGGGCCTCGGGGTGGCGTGGCTGCTCGGGCGGGGGTACGCCGTCGGGCTGCTGTGGGCGCTGCTCGTCGTGCTGGTGCTCGTGCTGGTCCAGATCCGGAACTGGTACGGGCTGTGGGCGGTGCTGGCGACGGGCGTCGTGCTGGTGGGCGTCTCGTGGTGGGGGAGCGGTGCCGTGCAGGTCGCGGTCGCGTACGCGGTCACCTGGTACCTGCTGCTCGGCGCGCCGCGGGCCGTGTTCGAGATGCAGGCGCAGCGGCGGCGGGCGCGCGGCCGGGGGACGTCGGACGCGGACATCCTGGCGCGGCTGACCCGGGTGCCGGGCGGCGTGTGGGTCGCGGTGTTCCTGCTGGTGTGCGGCGGGGCCCTGGCGCTGGGCGGCTCGTGGATCCTCCAGCGGCCGCTGGTGTGACGCCGGCGGCGCGTGTGACGACCTCACGCGCGTGCGACGACCTGCCCGCGCTGGATCGGCGCCGTCAGCCCGCGACGGCGCAGCCGTCGAGCTGGCGGTGCATCGCGTCGTGCTCGGCCTGCGTCACCCACAGGCCGTACGCCGCCTTCACCCGGACCTGCCGGACGACGTAGGCGCACCGGTACCCGGTGCTCGGCGGCAGCCAGGTGGCCGCGTCGCCGTCGCCCTTCGCGCCGTTGGCCGGGCCGTCCACCGCGAGCAGGTTGGCCGGGTCGTTGGCGAACTGCCGGCGGGTCCCGGCGTCCCACTGCTGCGCGCCCTTCTGCCACGCGTCGGACAGCGCGACGACGTGGTCGATCTGCACCTCGGCGCTCCGCGGGCCGCGCTCGAACGCGATCACCTGGTCGGTGTACGGGTCCTGCAGCGTGCCGGTGAGCACCACGCAGTCGTGCGTCCCCGCCTCGAAGGTCACGCCGGTCAGGTCGCGGGCCAGCACGTCGTTGCGGGTGTCGCAGCCGTTGCGGTCGACGTCCGCCCACGCGGGGCCGAACAGCTCGCGGTCGTAGCCGGTCTTCGGGGCGCGGCCCTTGACGTCCAGCCCCGCGAGCTCGGAGCGGGCGCGGTCGAGGTCGGCGGCGGTGACCGGGAACCGCGCGGACTCGCGGGACTCGGACCAGACGGGCAGTCCGGCGCCGACGGCCACCGCGACCACCAGCACCAGCCAGACCCACCCGAGCCGCCCGGCCCGGGCGCGTCCCCGCGCGCCGCGTGCCGCGGGCCGCCGGCGCGGGGCGACGGACCGGGAGGTGCGGGACGTGCTCGCGGTGCGGGAGGTGCCGGTGGTGCGCGCGGATCGGGTGGTGCTGCTGGTCACCGCGGAACGGTCGCACACGGGACCGACACGACACCTCCTCCCGACCCGGGCCGGCGCGCCGCCCTGCCGCCGCGCGGGCGCCCTAGCGTCGGTGCGGGAGGTGGCGCGGTGCGGACGAGGTCTGACCGGCGCGGGCGTGCGTGGGCGGCGACGGCGGTGGCCGGCACCCTCGTGGTGGCTGCGGGACTGGCGACGGCCCGGTACGGCTCGGGCGCGGTGGCCGACGCCCTCGGCGACGCCCTGTACGCGGCGCTCGTCCTGCTGCTGGTCGTGCTCGCGGTGCCCCGGTGGTCGCGCGCGGCGCAGGCGGCCGCCGCGGTCGGGCTGTGCTGGGCGGTCGAGCTGGCGCAGCTCACCGGCGCCCCGGCCGCCGCGGCGGACGCCTGGCCGCCGCTGCGGTACCTGCTCGGCACGACCTTCGTCGCCACGGACCTGCTCTGGTACGCGGTGGGGGTGCTGCTCGCCTCGTCGGCCACCGTGCTCGCCTCCCGGGTGGGCGACGCCCGGCGCGCCGCGGTCCCCCGAGGCTGACCGCTGCCGCGGCCCGGCGGCGGGCCGCGGGCCGCCCGGCTGGGGACGACGCACGGGGGGCCGCCCTGTGGTCGTCCCGGTGGCCCGTCGGCATCGTGCGCTCGACGCCGACCACCCGCGGGTCGGCCCGCCGCGCCCCCGGCGTGACCCGCCCGCTACTCGCAGCCCACCCCGTCGCCGTCGCGGTCCAGCGCCGGGCGGTATCCCGGGTCGCCGGAGTGCACCGGCGCCGCACCGGCGGCTCGGGCGGCGTCGCAGTTCTGGAAGTAGACCGACCCGCCGCCCGACGCGGCCGTCGTCGACCCGCCTCCGGAGGAGGAGGTGCCCGCCGAGGAGGACACCCGCGCGCTCGCCGCGGCGGCCTCGCGGACGGCGACGGCCGACTCCCGGGCCGCGACGTCCGCGGCGGTGGTGTCGAGCTCGGCGGCGCGCTGGTCCAGCTGCGCCTGCAGAGCCGCCAGCTCGTCGGCACGCGCCGCCTGCTGGTCTGCCGTGGTCTGCTGCGCGGCCTCGCCGTCGGCGAGGGTCTGCTCGCGCCGGTCCGCCTCGTCGCCGCGTGCGTCCAGGTCGGCTGCGCGGTCGGTGAGCGCGGCGTCCACGTCGGCGAGGCGCTCCTGCTCCGCGGCGACCGCGGAGCGCTCGTCGGACAGGCTGCTCGCGCCGATCCCGATCCCCGCGACCAGCCCGAGGACCAGGCCCACGACCCCCGCCCCGATCACGGCGCCGCGCCGCCGACCCGCCGGGCGGGCGGGTGCCGCGGCCGGCGGCACGACCGGGACCTCCGCGGCCGGCCGGGTGTGCGGTGCCGGCGGGACCGGCCTGAGGTCGGACGGACGTGCCATGGTGTGCCCCCTGGATCCGGGCCGCACCGCGCGGCCGCGTCCCGGTCCCCATCGGCAGGCCGGCGCCGGTGGTTGAGCGGGCGGGGTCCGGGGTGCCGCCGTCCGGGGGAACCGACCGGGCGCCTCCCGCGCGATCCCGAGCCGTCCGCGGTCGCGCACGATCTCGCGCCCGCACGCGCACCCCGCCAGACTGGCCGGGTGGTGCGCGAGCTCGTCGTCCTCGGGACGGCCTCCCAGGTCCCGACCCGCACGCGGAACCACAACGGCTACCTGCTCCGCTGGGACGGCGACGCGTACCTGTTCGACCCGGGCGAGGGCACGCAGCGCCAGCTGACCCACGCCGGCGTGGCGCCGCCGTCGATCACCCGGATCTGCCTGACCCACGTGCACGGCGACCACTGCTACGGGCTGCCCGGCGTGCTGTCCCGGATGGCGCTCGACGGGGTCGAGCACCCGGTGCACCTGCACTACCCCGCGGAGGGCGAGGAGGTGGTGCGGGCGCTGGTCGGGCTGGCGACGCCGGGGCTGGACCTGCGCCTGCACCCGCACGGGGCGGCCGGCGAGGTCGCCCCGGGACTGTCGGTCGAGGCGCTGCGGCACCGGGTGCAGACCTTCGGCTACCGGCTGACGGAGCCCGACGGGCGCACGCTGCTGCCGGACCGGCTCGCGGCGGCGGGGATCGCCGGGCCGGCGGTGGGCGAGCTGCAGCGCGCGGGGCGCCTGGGGGCGGTGCGGCTGGCCGACGTCAGCGTGCCGCGCCGGGGGCAGCGGGTGGCGGTCGTGATGGACACCGCCCCGTGCCCGGGGGCCGAGGCGCTCGCGGACGGCGCCGACCTGCTGCTGGCGGAGTGCACGTTCGCCGACGAGGACGCGGCGCTGGCCGCGGCGTACCGGCACCTGACGGCGGGCCAGGCGGGCGCGCTCGCCGGGGCGGCCGGGGCGCGGACGCTCGTGCTCAGCCATTTCTCCGGCCGGTACGAGGACCTCGAGCCGCTGGGGGAGCAGGCGCGGGCGACGGCCGGGGGCGCCGTGGTGCACGTCGCGCACGACCTGGACCGGGTCGCTCTGCCGCGGCGCCGAGCGACGTCCTGAGGCGCCCGGGCGTCGGCCGGCTCAGTCCTTGCGCGGTGCCACCCCACGCACGGTGTCGACGGGGAACCGCCGCCGCGCCTCGGCCTGCTTCTCCAGCGTCGCGGCGAGCACGTCGACGCCGAGCACGTCCGCGAGCCGCAGCAGGTAGACCAGGACGTCGGCGATCTCCTCGCCCGCGCGCCGCCGCCGCTCGGGATCCGCGAAGTGCGCGGCCGCGTCGCCCGCCGGCAGCCACTGCACGAGCTCGGCGAGCTCGCCCACCTCGCCGACCAGCGCGAGCACGAGCGACTTGGGGTCGTGGAACTGCTCCCAGTCGCGCTCGACGCTGAACTCGCGGATGAGCGCGGTGAGCCGCGCGAGGTCGCCGGGCTCGCCGGCGGGGGCTGCGTCCGTCACACGCCCAGCGTGGCACGCCCGGCCGGGGGACTCACCCGAGCAGCCAGGTCGCCGAGCGCAGGTACCGCTCGGCGACGAGCACGGAACCCGCCGGCTGCTCCGCCCGGAGGGCTCCCGACGGGCCGCCGCGCGGGTCCGTCACCGTGCGCCCGAGCAGCTGCAGCCGGCGCAGCATCGACAGCGCGCAGGCGGTCCGGGCGTCCTGCCGGGTCAGCGGCCGCACCTCCTGGTAGCCGGCCGCCCACGCCTGCGCGCGGTCGGCGGCGTCGGGCAGGTGCTCGACGTACGACAGCGCGCCGGCGAGGTCGAGGACGAACCACGAGAACCCGCAGTCGTCGAAGTCGATCAGCGTGACGTCGTCGCCGTCGAGCAGCAGGTTCCCCGGCCGCAGGTCGGCGTGCACGAGGCCCCAGGCGTCGGGGGCGCGGGACGCGTCGTGCACGGCGTCGAGGGCCGCCGTGCGGGCGCGGCCGAGCAGCGCGAGGTCGGCCGCGGGCAGCCGGGCCCGCTCCCAGGCGCCCCACCGGCTGCCCGGGCCGACCAGGTCGGCGGGCTCCCAGGTCGGCCGCACGAAGTCGAGGGGGCGGTGGTAGCCGAGGGCGTGCTCGTGCAGCAGCGCGGCGGTCGTCCCGACCCTGCGGTGCCAGCCCGCGGGGTCGGCCGAGCCGGGCAGGGCGTCCTCGAGCGACGGCCCGGGGACGTACCGCCACGTCAGGCACACCCAGTGCCGGTCCTCGTCGTCGGCCACCAGGGCGACGTCGCGGCCGTCCACCGGCGGGACGAGGGTCGGCACCCGCACCGTGCCCGCGGCGCCGAGCGCGGCCATCCAGGCGACCTCGGACTCGACCGCCGCGGTGTCCTCCAGGTAGGCCGGAGGCGCGACCCGGGTCACCGCGACCGGCCGCCCGTCGACGGACACCCGGAACGTCGCGTTGTGCGACAGCGCCAGCAGGTCCACGGCGGTGCGGGGCGGGTCCCAGCCCCAGGCCGCGCACAGGGCGGCGTGCAGCCACCGGGGGCCCGGGGCGCCGACGGCGAGCCGCCCGAACGGCGGGTCCGGCTCCGCGAGCCCGGTGCTCCCCAGCGTGTCGTCGGTCGTCATGGCCACCTGCCCCCGGGTGCTCGCGTCGTCGCCGGGCCGCGCGGCCCGAGCCGAGTGTGGGTGGCGCGCGGCCGCGCGGACCAGGGGCGGGGCCGGAATTTCACGCAGGTGTCACCCCGGCCCGGCGGCGGTGACGCCGCCGAAACGCGCCCGTTCCCGGGCCGCCTCAGACCCCGACGAGGGCCGCGCTCGCCTTCCAGAGCCGGCGCGCGAGGTCGGGGTCCGCGGCCTGCGGCGGCGGCACCGCCGGCCGGCCCTGCTCGAGGTACCCGCCGGGCTCCCAGTCGACGCCCGGCGTGCCGGCCGCGAGCGCCGCCAGGTAGCCGCCGCCCTGCTCCGGGGTGATCGTCAGCAGCCGGCGCAGCGGGGTGTGGTAGACGAACCGCATCAGGCTGCTCGTCTCCTTCGCGAAGCTCGTGGCGACGATGCCCGGGTGGAACGCGACCGCGGCGAGCCCCTCGGGCCCGTACCGGCGCTGGAGCTCGACCGTGTGCAGCACGTTCGCGAGCTTGGCGTCGCCGTAGGCCCGCTCGGGGCGGTAGCCGCGCTCGTTCCCGAGGTCGTCGAGGTCGATCCGGCCCCAGCGCGCGGCCGCCACGCTCGACGTCGCGATCACGGACGCGCGGCTCGCCACGAGCGTCGGCAGCAGCAGGTGCGTGAGCAGGAACGGCGCGAGGTGGTTCACCTGGAGGGTGCGCTCGAACCCGTCGACGGTGACCGCGCGCGGCCCCATGATGCCGCCGGCGTTGTTGGCCAGGACGTCGATCCGCGGGTAGGCCCCGCGCAGCTCGGCGCCCAGGCGGCGCACCTGGTCGAGCTCGGCGAAGTCGGCGAGGTGGTGCGGGGCACCGAGCTCCGCGGCGACGCCGGCGGTGCGCGCGGGGTCCCGCCCGACGAGCACGACGCGCTCGCCCGCGCGGGCGAGCCGGCGGGCCGCGGCGGCGCCGATGCCGTCGCTGGCGCCGGTGATCACGATCGTCCGTCCGGCCACGTGGTCCTCCGCGTCGGGTGCCGCCCGGGGGGTCCGGGGCGGGTCCGCGACACCCTAGGGTGCTGCCGTGACCCCCGCCTCCCCGGCCGCCCGCCGTCGCGCCCGCACGTCCGCCGTCCGCACCTCCGAGCCGCGCCTGGTGCCGCCGGTGCTGGTCCGCGACCACCGCGTGCGGGTGCCGGTCGACCGCGAGGACCCGTCGCGCTATCCGACGATCGAGGTGTTCGCGCGCGAGCTCGTCGACCCGGCCCGGGACGCCGAGGACCTGCCGCCGCTGCTGTTCCTGCAGGGCGGCCCCGGCGGGATGGGCCCGCGCCCGCTCGGCGGCGGCTGGTGGTCGACGGCCCTGCGCACGCACCGGGTGGTGCTGCTCGACCAGCGCGGCACCGGGCGGTCCTCCCGGGTCGACGGCCGGACGATCGCGCGGTTCGGCTCGGGCGAGGAGGCGGCCGACTACCTGGCGTGCTTCCGGGCGGACGCGATCGTCGAGGACGCCGAGGCGGTGCGCCGCGCGGTGTACGGGGGGCGGCGGTGGGCGACGCTCGGGCAGTCGTACGGCGGCTTCCTCACGCTCACCTACCTGTCCCGGCACCCCGAGGCGCTGACCGCCTGCTACGTCACGGGCGGCCTTCCCGGCGTCGCGGCGACCGCCGAGGACGTCTACGCGCGGACGTTCCCGCGGCAGGCCGCGCGGGTCGCCGCGTTCGCCCGCCGGTACCCCGAGGACGTCCAGCTGCTCGGGGCGCTCGCCGACCGGCTCGCCGCCGGCGACGTCGCGCTGCCCGACGGCGACCCCTTCACCGTGCGCCGGCTGCAGACCCTCGGCATGCCGCTCGGCATGAGCACCGGGGTGGACGCGCTGCACTGGCTGCTGGACACCGTCGACCTCGACGCGGACGGGGCGCCCGACGACGCGTTCGCGCTCGCGGTGCAGACCCAGACCGGGTTCGACGCGAACCCGCTGTACGCGGTGCTGCAGGAGGTCATCTACCACCAGGGCGAGCGGGAGGGCGGCTGGGCCGCGCAGGCCGAGCTCGACCGCCGGCCCGACCACGCGCCCGACGCGCGGCCGCTCGCGCTGACCGGCGAGGCGGTGTTCCCGTGGATGTTCGACGAGATCCGGGCCCTGCGGCCGTTCCGGGCGGCGGCGGAGGCGCTCGCGGCCCGCACGTCCTGGCCCGCCCTCTACGACCCGGAGCGTCTGGCGGCCAACGAGGTGCCGGTCGCCGCGGTCCAGTACGTCGACGACCCGTACGTGGACCTCGACCTGGCGACGGCGACCGCGGACGGCGTCGGGAACGCCCAGGTGTGGGTCACGAACGAGTACCTGCACGACGGCCTGCGCGCCGCGGGCGACGTGATCCTCCCGCGGCTGATCGACCTCGCGGCGGGCCGCCGGACGGTCACCCGCCCCTGACCGGGCGCGGGCGGGCCCGGGCTCAGAGCAGGCGGCGGGAGCCCGGGCGCACGACCCGGAGCCAGCGGTAGCCGTACGCGGGCAGCTCGACCTCGACCCGGCCGTCGGGGTCGACCTCGCACGCCCCGTCCTCCAGCAGGTCGACCAGGCGGACCGGGTCGTCGTCGCCCGCCGCGCTGCGCTCGGTGGCCGTCCCGTCCGCCGGCCCCGCGTCGCCGGGCTCGCGGACCAGGTCCCGCAGCCGCAGCGGCACGGTGACCGCCTCCGGGCCGAGGTTGTGCACCGCGATCATCGACGCGTCCTGCCACGTCGACCGGTGCGCGAGCACCGCCGGGTGCGGCTGGTCGAGGATCTCCGCCCGCTCCGCCCAGCCGAGCTCCGGGCACTCCCGGTAGCGCCGGACCAGGGTCGTGATGAACGACAGCAGCGAGTCCGGGTCCCGCCGCTGGTCGGCGACGTTGACGTGCGCGGGGGCGTACCCGCCCTCGGTGACCGGGCCGGCGAGCCGGCGCGGGGTCGCGGCCGAGAACCCGCCGTTGCGCCCGGACGTCCACTGCATCGGCGTCCGGACGGCGAGCCGGCCGTCGGCGGCGAGGTTCTCGCCCATGCCGATCTCCTCGCCGTAGAACAGCACGGGCGTGCCGGGCAGGGTGAACAGCAGGGAGTAGACCATCCGGATCCGGCGCGGGTCCCCGTCGAGCATCGGCGGCAGCCGGCGGCGCAGACCGCGGCCGTAGAGCTGCATGTCCTCGTCGGGGCCGAACGCCGCGAACACCTCGGCGCGCTCGTCGTCGGACAGCTTGTCCAGGGTCAGCTCGTCGTGGTTGCGGACGAACGTCGCCCACTGCGCGTCGTGCGGGATGGGCGGGCGGTCGCGCAGCGCCTGCGCCAGCGGCCCGGCGTCCTGCCGGGCCAGCGCCAGGTACATCTGCTGCATGGCCACGAAGTCGAACTGGAGGTTCAGCTCGTCGCCCTCCGCCGACCCGTCGCCGTCCTGGTCGCCGAAGAACATCCGCTGCTGCTCGTACGGCAGGTTGACCTCGCCCATGAGGACCGCGTCGCCGGTCCGCCGGCTCAGGAACGCCCGCAGCGCCTTGAGGAACTCGTGCGGGTGCTCGATGTCGTCGTGGGGGCTGTTCGCGGCGTCGGCGAGCATGAACGGCACCGCGTCCACCCGGAACCCCGACAGGCCGAGCTCCGCCCAGTAGCCGACGACCTTGGCGATCGCGTCCCGGACCTGGGGGTTCGCCGTGTTGAGGTCCGGCTGGTGCCGGTAGAACCGGTGCCGGTACCAGGCGCCGGCCTGCTCGTCGTACGTCCAGATGCCCTGCTCCTGGTCGGGGAACACGACCTGGTCGGAGGTGGGCGGCGGCTCGTCCGTGCGCCAGACGTAGAAGTCCCGGAACGGGTTGTCGGGGCTGCTCCGCGCGGCCTTGAACCACGGGTGCCGGTCGGACGTGTGGTTGACGACCAGGTCGGCGATCACCCGGATGCCCCGGTCCTTCGCGGTGCGGATGAGCTCGACCAGGTCGCCGGCGTCGCCGAGCCGCGGGTCGACCCCGAAGAAGTCGGTGATGTCGTAGCCGTCGTCCCGGTCGGCGGTCGGGTAGAACGGCATCAGCCACAGGCAGGTGACGCCGAGGTCGGCCAGGTGGTCGAGCCGCTGCACCAGCCCGGGGAGGTCGCCGACGCCGTCGTCGTTCCAGTCCATGAACGTCTCGACGTCCAGGCAGTAGACGACGGCGTTCTTCCACCACAGGTCGCCGGTGTCGCGGATCCTCACGAGGCGTCCGTCCCCTCGGTGCCCGCGTCCACGGCCCGCAGCGCCGGGAGCAGGTGCTCGGCCGCGAGGTCGATGAACGCGTCCAGCGACGACGGCGGGTGCGTCACCGTGGGCGCGGCGTCGTCGTGCTTGCCGTGGTCCGGCCGGACGTCGGTGGCCACCTGGTGCAGGTAGACCTCGTCGAACCCGACCTCGACCAGCTCGACCAGGCGGTCCCGGAGCCGGGCCGGGTCGGCCTCGATCACCACCCCGGTGCTCAGCGTGTCGTCGTCCACGGTGGCGGCCAGCTCGTCGAACGCCTCCGGCGTGGCGATGTCCCACGCGGCCGGCGGGCCGGCCGCGTTGCCCGCCCACTGCTCGCGCGCCAGCCGCCACGCCTCGTCGGGGTCCGACGCGTACGACACGTGCACCTGGAGCGCGATCGGCCCGCGGCCGCCCGCGTCCCGGTACTCCCCGATGACGCGGCGCATCGTCTCGAGGTCCTGGTTGACCGTGACCAGGCCGTCGGCCCAGTCGGCGTGCGCCCGGGCGGTCTCCGGCGTCACGGCGGGGCCGATCAGCCGGGGCGGCACCTCGGGGAGCGTCCAGAGCTGGGCGCGGTCGACCGTCACCAGGCCGTGGTGCGTGACCTCCTCGCCGGCGAGCAGCGCGCGGATGACCTGGACGCACTCGCGCAGCCGGGCGTCCCGCTCCGGCTTCGGCGGCCAGGGGTCGCCGGTGATGTGCTCGTTCATGTTCTCGCCGGAGCCGAGCGCGACCCAGAACCGGCCCGGGTACATCGCGGCGAGCGTCGCGGCCGCCTGGGCGATGATCGCGGGGTGGTAGCGCTGGCCGGGCGCGTTGACGGTGCCGAACGGGAGCCGGGTGGTGGCCAGCGCGGAGCCGAGCCAGGTCCAGGCGAACCCGGAGTGGCCCTGGTTGGTGCCCCACGGCGCCCAGTGGTCGGAGCACATGGCGGCGTCGAAGCCGGCCTCCTCCGCGTGCTGGACGGCCGCGAGGAGGGCGGACGGGTGGACCTGCTCGTGCGAGCTGTGGAAGCCGACGCGGGTGGTCATGCCCCCTGTTCCTACCGGCTGCGGCGCCGGTCCGCGCGGCGAGCGGGCGCCGCACCCCTCCGCCGGTCGCGGGCCGGCGGCGCGGGTCGAGGGCGCGGCGGCGTCGTCGGCGCGGCGCGAGGTGCAAGGGATGTCACAGCGCCCCGGGCCCTCCGGCCGCGGATCGGTCCGGGGGGACGACGTAGGCTCTTGCGACGTGGCGACCTTCTCCGCCGTGACGCGCGCGCACATCCTCCAGGCCATCGCCGAGCACGACTCGCGCGGGGCCGAGGCCTTCCTCGGCGTCTACGGCTTCCCCGCCGGCGGCGGCTTCTTCCTCCACGAGGACCGCCCCTACCCGACGACCGCGATCCTCGGGGTCGCGCACCGGTTCGCGACCGGGCGGCTCGCGGGCGCCGACGAGTTCCACGGCGGCGAGGACGCGGCCCAGGCGCTGCTCGCCCGGCGCGGGTTCGACGTGCCGCAGGCCGCCGCTGCCGCGCGCGCCGCGGCCCCCGCCCGGGCGCGGTCCGCCGCGCCGAAGGCCCAGCGGGCGCCGCGCGCCGCCGCCACCCCGCGGGCGAGGAAGCCGGAGCCGGTCGAGTTCACGAAGACCTGCCCGACGTGCTCGATGGTGCTGCCGGGCACGGGGATCTGCGACTACTGCGACTGAGTCGGACCTGGGCCGAGCCGGTGCCGGGGCCGGGCCGCTCCCGGGGCTGAGCCATCGGTGCGGCTGAGCCGCCGCAGCGGCTGAGCCGCTACCGCGGCACCGCCGGCGCCCCGCCCGCCGCGGGCTGCCGGATCGCGTACCCGAGGTCGGCGAGCGCCTCGGCCGCGCCCGCCGGGTCGTCCCGGACCGCGGCGCGGAGCTGGACCGCGCGCCATCGGGTCCGCCCCGCGCAGACCGCCGCGCGCCAGCCGGGCCGGGTGTCGAGGCCGAACTCCCGGACCAGCATCTCGAGCACGTCCTCGAACGACGGCCGGAACCGGTGTCCGCCGAGCGGGAAGTGCAGCGTCGACACCCGCGGCACCCGGCCCCGGCGGACCGCCGAGGTGCGCGCGCGACCGCGCAGCCGGTGCCCGGCCGCCATCATCGCGAACACCAGCTCGTCGCGGTGGCCGTGCACGTTGAGGTGCGCCGCCGGGACCTTGTCGTCGGAGTCCGCGTCGTAGTCGTACCGGAACAGCGGCTCGTCGGTGCCCTCCGCGGCGATGGACACGGTCGACCGGCGGACGGCGAGGAAGCGGCCGGTGCGGTCCCAGCCGCAGTCGAAGGACGCGCGCAGCCGGAGCACGACGACGCCGTCGACGGCCAAGGGGATTCCCTTCGGCGGGTCCTGCTGGACCGTCTGGTGCGTCAGCGGGGTCGCGGTCGGGCGGACGTCGAACGTGCCGCCATCCCCCGGCACGACGCCGCGCAGGGTGCTGCGGAGGTCCGCGGCGAACCGCTGCGTCACGTCCGCCAGCGACCCACCCTCCCGCTCGTCCGCGGCGGCGGGCTGCGCGGCCCGGTCGGAGGCGTCGTCACTCACCGAGCATCCTGCCCAGCGTGAGGTACTCCTCGTACGCGATCCGCTGCTCGGGGGAGAGCTGCCAGGTCTCGTACCGCTCCTCGATCGTCTCGAGGTCGAGACCGATGCTCGCGAGCTCTTTCGCCCGCTTCTCCCGCATCTCCTCCTCGGTCATGATGATGAGCCGGCCGTAGCTCTTGGGGATGACCTGCATGATCGTTCCTCGGACGTCGACGGACGGTCCCTCGGGGCGGCTGCCGGACCGACGCCGATCACGCTAGCCGCACCGCGCTCTGCGCTGTCCAGCCCCATCTCCACGGGCGCGGGGCGGCCCGCCGCCGCCCCGCCGCCCGCGCTCACCCCCGGGCGGGCACCACCGCGTCGACCGCCTCGAGGATCTTGTCCAGCACCACCGCGCGGTCGAACTGCAGCGCGAACTCGCGGGCCGCGTCGGCCCACTCCTCGCGCTCGGCACCCGTGACGCCGAGGGCCCGGTCCAGCGCTGCCGCGATCGCCGCGGGGTCCTCGACCGGCACGATGATCGCCGTGTCGCCGACGGCCTCCGGGATGCCGCCGGTGTCGGTCGTGATCACCGGGCCGCCGCCGGAGAGCATCTTCTCCACCAGCGCGATCCCGAACGTCTCGACGAACTCCGGCCGCGGCTTGCTCGGCAGCACGTAGGCGGCGGCGCCGGCCATGAGGTGCGGCTTCTCGTCGTCGGACACGTCGTCGAGGAACAGCACGCGGTCCGCGACGGGCGAGGCGGCCGCGTGGGCCCGCAGCTGTGCCGCCTCGGGCCCGTTGCCGGCGATCACCAGGCGGTGCGTCCCCGGAGCGCCGCTGGCGGCGTACCCGTCGATGAGGTCGTCCACGCCCTTGGCCGCCGCGAGCCGGGACAGGTAGAGCACGTACCCGTCCCGGTCGAGGCCGCGCGCCCCCAGCACGGCGTCGGTCTCGGCGTCGTCCCGCGCGAGGTACTGCGCGACGTCGACGGCGGGGTACGAGATCCGGACCCGCTCGCGGCACTGCGCGGCGAACGTCGTGCCGTGCTTCGCGTCGAGCGCCTCCGCCTCCGTGATGATGAGGTCGCGGGTGTACTCGGACACGGCCAGGCAGACGTCGTGCTCCAGGTAGGACGCGAGCACGTGCGCGGCGGCCCCGAACTGGTCGGCCTCGACGCAGGCGCGCACGACGTTGGTGACGTCCGACCCGACCGCCTCGGCGACCGTGGTCACGTTCACGGGCAGCCCGGTGCGCCGGGCGACGTGCACGGCGTCGGCGACCGCGGTGGCGTGCGGGCTGAGGTACAGCGACAGCGCGACGGTGGGCACCCCGTCGGTGAACAGCTCGACGAGCCGGCCGATCAGGCCGGCCACCCACCGGCCGTCCGGGACCTTGTAGTCGCCGACCGGTCCGGGCCGCTCCACCACCACGCCGTCGCGGTACGGGAGCACCCGGTCGAGCGGCTTGAGCGGCAGCCCGGCGGCCTGCAGCCGGTCGATCGGCCAGGTGACGATCCGCACCTCGTCGAACCCGCGGTCGAGCGCCGCCTCGGCGAGGTTCCGGGCCTCGCCGGAGTGGCCGCAGATCACCGGGTCGGCGCGCACGACGATGACGAGGCGGCGGTCCACGGGCCCGGTTCGGGACCCAGGTCGACCTGCAGCCGGCCGCCGGCGTGCAGCTCGGTGCCGGTCAGCCACGTGCGGTCCAGGTCGGCCCCGTCGAGCCGCACGCGCTGCACGTACTGCGCGGGGCCGTCGGGCTCGGGTTCCACGAAGCCGCTGGTCTCGACCGTGAACGCCGTCCCGCCGACCTCGACCCGGGACTCGCGCCACGCGGGCGCGTTGACCAGGAACAGGTTCTGCCCGGCGACCGGGAACAGCCCGAGCGAGGCCCACACGTACCAGGACGACAGGCCGCCGGAGTCGTCGTTGCCGGGCAGGCCGCCGCGCCCGGTGCCGAACTGCTGCTGGGTCACGGCGTGCACGACCTCGGCGGTGCGGTCGGGGCGCCCGGCGTACTGGTAGGCCCAGGGCGCCTCCATGTCCGGCTCGTTGTTCAGCCCCTCGAACCGGTGCAGCCCGTACCCGGCGAGCATCTCGTCCTCGGACGGCGCGAGGCCCGGCTGCTTCACCGGGTCGGCGCCGTACCCGAAGAACCGGTCCAGCAGCGCCACGAAGGCCTCGTCGCCGCCGGCCAGGTCGATCCGCCCCGCCATGTCGTGCAGCAGCCGGAACGAGTAGTTCCACCGGCCGCCCTCGTAGAACGTCGAGTCGCGCAGGAGCCCGGTCGCCGGGTCGAAGGCGTTCCGCCACCGGCCGGCGAGCGGCGCGAACTGGTCGAGCAGCGCGCGGTCGCCGACCTGCCGCGCGATGACGGCGGTGCAGAAGTAGCCGAACGCCAGGTCCAGCGTGTGGCTGATCGGGTGCGTCCGGCCGTGCAGCAGGAACTCCTCGCCGTACGTGCGGCGCAGGTCGTTGTGCAGGTGCACGAGCGCCCAGTCCCAGTCGAACGGCAGGCCCAGCGCGCACAGGTCGGCCAGGAACGTGTGCGCCAGGGCGCTGCCCTGCCGGGAGAACCGGTCGGCGCCGCGGGCCATCCGGTACCCGATCGGGAAGTTCCCCTCCTCCTCCGCGATGTGCAGGATCGCGGTGGCGAGCTCCACGGCCTTGTCCGGCACCAGCGCCGTCAGCAGCGGGAGCTGCGTGCGGTAGATGTCCCACATCGTCGCGATGTCGTAGGCGAACGGGGTGTCGGTCGGCCAGAACGGGCTCTCGTCCGGCGCCAGGCACGGCTTGATGAGCGAGTGGTAGAGCGCGGTCGACAGCACGGTCTGCTTCGCCGCGGACGGGGTGTCGACCTGGACCTTGCCGAGCTGCCGTCGCCACTCGTGGGCGGTGCGGGCGCGCCGCTCGGCGAACGACGACGGCCCGGGCCCGCACTCGCGGACCAGGTTCTCCCGCGCCTGCTCGACGCCGCGCAGCGAGAACCCGAACCGCAGCTCGACGACCTGCCCCGGCGCGGTCGGCCCCGCCCACATCAGGCCGAACGGGCGCAGGGTCGTCGGCCGGATCCGGTCGAAGTCGAGGCGCGTGCCGCCCGGCATCAGCCGGCGGTCGTACCAGAGCAGCTGCCGCCACTGCGGGGTGTCGCACTCGACGTGCACGGCCAGGGGAGCGCCCTCGACGGTGATCTCGCCCTGCGCGACGCCCGGCGCGACGGACTCCAGGTGCGCCCGCAGCGGCACGGTCCGGCCGTACGGGATGTCGAGCCCGCCGAGGCTCAGGTCGATGACCAGGCGGGCGTCGCGGTGCGCGGGGAACGTGTACCGGTGGACCGCCGACTTGGGGCCGACGGTGACCTCGCAGCGGATGCCGGAGTCGAGCGTCGCGGCGTAGTAACCGGGCTCGGCGCGTTCGTCGGACACCTCCCAGAGCTGCCCGAGGTCGTCCAGCGGCTGCAGCATCGGGGTGACGCGCACGTAGTTGTAGTACTTGCGGATCGCGCCGGTGCCGGACTGCTGGAAGTGCGTGAAGCCCGACGCGCGCTGCGTGGCGTGCAGGGCGGGCGGGAGGCCCTCGGTCGACAGGTCGTACCGGCCGTAGCCGGTCGGGTACGCGCCGGAGTAGGCGCAGGCGCTGACCATGCCCAGCGGGTACGTCGCGCCGGGGTGCGTGTTGCCCACCTGCGGCTTGGGCCACCACCAGGTGGCGGCGAGGCCGCTCTGCGGCGGCAGCGCGGTGGCCTCGGTGCCGATGAACGGGTCGACGTGCTCGAACACTCGCGTCACCTCCCGTCGGTCGCGTCGTCCGGGCGCGGCGGCGCGACCGGTGGACGGGACCGTACGCGCGGAAGGTGTCCGGAGGGTTACGGCGCGCTGGCTGACCACTCCGGTTCCAGGTGATCGTTGATCAGGGTTGCTACTGAGTAATGACGTGTCCCGGAGCGCCGCTATAGGCCGAGAGCGCTCGTTCGCGAGAGTCCACGATCTCGTCCGCCATACGCCGCACAGCGCGGAAAAGCCAACGCTCGGCTGCTGACCCAGGGGTGTATGTGGCCTCGGCGATGCTATTCACGCGACCCTGTTCCTCTAGCAGTGCGGCATTATTGAAGTTCTCGTCCCCGGGCGCGTAAACACCCAGGGTCTTGCCGCCATTGGCGTTAACCACTGAGAAACTCGGAACGTCACTAGGGCCATCTGCAATATAGATCATATTCTTGATTGGGACTCGGCGCTGATCCGGAGGTATGACCGAGTTGACCGTGACTTCACCCGCATTGCCGAGGTTGATCCCCTTATTGATCTCGAATATCGCGCGCGTCTTGCTCGTGTTGTCGATCGTGTAGCCAATTTGTTCTAGGGTGTCCGAGTGTGCAGGCAGCTGCTGGAGAAAACCAGGAGGAGCAGCCTGTGGAAGAAGGTCGCACGCCCATACCCCCTGTACATGAGGAAATATCGCACTGCCTTCGATCATCGCCCTCAAGCCGGTCGATACGACGTAGTTCTCCAGCCGTATTTCGTGCTTGACGTAGCGCTCCTCGGTGGCCACCACCTGCGCGAGCCGTGCCAGAAAATCGGGCATGCCGGGCGCGAGTTCGATCCGGGCCCCGAGCTCGCGGAGTTTGGCGTTTGTCAGTCCGGAAAAGACGCCCGAGCGTACGTACGAGATGATGTGGTTGAGGTATACGTTGTCCTGAGAGACGCGGTCACCGCCGCGCGCGTAGTGAGCCGCTAGCGCGTTTACCTCCTCCCAAAATGTCTTCGGGTCGACGCCGTACTCATCGAACATCGGGTCCTGCATGTAGGAGTGCGTCAACGTCTTGTCGAAGTCCCAAATGATTGCAATGACATTCTGTGTGTAGATCGCAGGCGGCATTATGCGATCTCCGTAGCGGAGAATTGGACTCGCTCACCGGTCTCCCACCATCCCTGCAACTCCATGCCTGACCCGCGAAGGAGTTCGTGCGCTTGTCCAATCAGGCCTATTGGTACTACTGCGCGACATGACCACTCCCGCGCCTGGTATGACTCGATGAGGGTGTCCCATTTCACGGAGCTCAATGCCTGAGTGAACACTTCGACCTGCTTGATAGACGCTACCTCCACGACCCCGAGGATCGATGTGCCACCTTCCGAGATCGTATGCGTCGAGCACTCCATGCCTGTGGCGTGCCATGCGGCCATTGCCGCAGTCATCACAGGCGACTGCTCGTACTCGACTTCCACGAGTGCCTCCACGGGTCTCGGAACCGTCCTGGATCACCCACGTTACCCACTTCGTTCCCGTTGCGTGGGTGATCCTGCACGTGTCCTTCTGACTTCAGTTTTTCTTGCCGACACTGCGCCGAATGGGCGATGCGGTTCCGAGGAGTTCATCTCGGAGGGTGTGGTTGCCGAGAGGGAGTGCATGACCGAGGCGCTGCCGCTCCCGCCCGCCGGGTGGTACCCCGACGGGGTGACGCCCGGGGTGCTCCGCTGGTTCGACGGCGCGGGCTGGACCGAGCACACGGCGCCGGACCCGGCGGCGCGGGTGCCGGCGCCCGCCCCGGCGCCCGTCGCGGAGCCGGTCCCGGACGCCCCGGCGCACCGCCCGCCGGGCACCCACGCGGCGGCGGCCGCCGGGGCGCCGGCGCACGCCCGGCTCCCGGGCACCGCGGGGACCGCAGCCGGTCCAGGTGCCCTCGTCGGCGCGTCGTCGGTGACGAACCCGTACGCGCCGCAGCCCGCGGTCGGGGCCGTCGCCACCGGCGGCGCGTACGCCCCGGGCCACGCGCACGCCGCCGCGCCGGGCGGGCCCTGGTACCCCGAGCCGGAGCGTGCTCGCCTCGGTGCCGGCCCGCGCGACCCCGTGCACTGGCTGCTGCCGACCGGGCGGTCCTGGCAGTCGATCGTCGCCGGCTACGTCGGCCTGGTCTCGCTGCTGATCTGGCCGCTCGGCCCGGTCGCGATCGGGTTCGGCCTGTGGGCGGTGCGCCGGGGCGCGGCCGGCGGGCACGGCCGCGGGCGCGCGGTGTTCGCCGTCGTCGTGGGCACGGCCGCCACCGGCCTGCTCACCTTCCTGCTCGCCTCGGGCGCCCTGACCGTCTGAGCGCGGGCGCGCAGGCGCTCGCCCGGGCCCACCGCGACGGCGGCCCGGGCGGGCGTCCGTGCTCAGCCCCAGGAGCCCCGGGCGTACTGCACCGGCCACCCCGTCGGCTGCCCCGGGAGCACGGTCGCGGCGGCGTCCCCGGCGTGGTCGAGCGTCGGCGTCTTGTCGTCCAGCGCGTGCGCGGCGCGCAGCGGCCAGTGCGGGTCGAACAGCGCCGGTCGGCCCAGCATGACGACGTCGGCGGAACCGTCGGCGAGCACCTGCTCCGCCTGCTCCGGGGTGGTGATGAGACCGACGGCGGAGGTGGCGATCCCGGCGGTCTCGCGGATCGTGCGGGCGGCCGGCACCTGGTAGCCCGGGCCGACCGGGATGCTCGCGTGCACGTTGCCGCCCGAGGAGACGTCGACCAGGTCGACCCCGTGCTCCCGCAGCCAGACGGCGACCTGCGCGACGTCCTCGACGGTCAGGCCGCCCTCGGTCCAGTCGGTGGCGGACACGCGCACCAGCAGCGGGCGGTCGTCGGGCAGCACGGCGCGGACGGCGTCGACGGTGTCGAGCAGCAGCCGGGCGCGCCCGGCGAGGTCACCGCCCCAGGCGTCGTCGCGGTGGTTCGACAGCGGGGACAGGAACTGGTGCAGCAGGTAGCCGTGCGCGGCGTGCACCTCGACCAGGTCGAACCCGGCGTCCAGGGCGCGCCGGGTGGCGGCCGCGAACTGCCCGGGCACGGCCGCGACCTGCTCCGGGGTCATCTCCCGCGGCGCGGCGTACCCGTCGAACGCGACGGCGGAGGGGGCGACGGTGTCCCAGCCGCCGCCGGCCGCGGGCACCGTGCCCGCGCCCTCGCCGAAGCCGCGGTAGGTCGACGCCTTGCGGCCGGCGTGCGCGAGCTGCACGCCCGCGACGGCACCGCGGCTGCGGACGAAGTCGGTGATCCGGCGCCAGGCCACGACGTGCTCGTCGCCCCAGATGCCGACGTCCTCGGGGGAGATCCGGCCCTCGGGGACGACCGCGGTCGCCTCGGCGAGCACGAGGCCGAACCCGCCGACGGCCCGGGCGCCGAGGTGTGCGAGGTGCCAGTCGGTGGGCACGCCGTCGCCGGCCGCCGAGTACTGGCACATCGGCGCCAGCCAGACCCGGTTCCGGAACGTGGTGCCGCGCAGCGTCAGGGGGCTCATCAGGAGGCTCACGTGAGCATCGAACCGCGCGCACGACCGGCGTCATCCCGTCCGGACGCGCACGTGACGCATGTCACAGCCGGCCGGTGCGGCCCCGGGTGTGCGCCCGGGCGTCAGTGCGCGGCGTCGAGCCAGGCGAGCAGGACGTTGCCGACCGTCAGCAGGCCGAGGACCAGCAGCCCGACGCGCAGCAGCCCGTCGCCGACCGCGCCGCGCGGCGCCGCGGTCGAGGGGCGGTCCGGCCCGTCCTCGTGCTGGCCGGCGTGCAGGCCGCCGACCTCCCGGTTGGCGGGCTGCGTGTACCGGGGCGGGCCGCCGGCGCCGGGCCGGTCGTCCGTCGCCGCCGCGACCTCGCCGTCCGTCGACCCGTCCGTCGACCCGGCCGTCGGCCCGTCCGGCGGCGCGCCCGGCTCCCGCGGGCCCGCCGCGCGCGCGTCGGGCTGCCAGACGGCGGGCGGTCGGAACACGTCGTCCACCGTGAGCTGCTCCGGGCTGGCGGGCCCGCCGAGCTCGGCGGCCAGGTACTGGGCGACCAGCGCCACGTCGTCCGCGGAGAAGACCGTCTCCAGCGCCGCCAGGTGGGCCGCGAGCTGCGGCTCGCCCACCACCGTCGCCCCGCCCCGGACCGCGGCGGGGTCCAGGTCGCGCCCCGCGAGCGACACCACCGCGCGGACGGCCCGTCGGTGGGCCGGGGCGAGCAGCGCGGTGACGGCACCCGCCGCGTCCGCGACCGCCGCCACGTCGGCCGTGCGGCCGTAGCCGCGGTGCCGCAGGGTGCCGTCCTGCGCGGTGACCTCGCCGGTCCAGCGCAGCGTCTCGACGACCACCACGCCGCCGTGCCCGACGGCGACGTGCTCGACGGTCGCGTCCGTGCTGCCGGGTCGGTGCAGGTCGCGCAGCACCGTCCACCCGGCGGCCTCCGCCGCGGCGAGGGCCTGCCGGGTGCCCGCCAGGTCGGCGGCGTCGGTCAGCCAGGCGTCGAACCAGTCGTCGGACCGGTCGGCCTCGGGGCGCGCGGAGGGCACGCCGGCCGCCCTGCGTGCCGCCGTGCGCCACAGCCCGCGGCGGCGCGTGCGCCGCGCGGTCGGCTCGGTGCCGATCCCCTGCTCCACACGGGACCTATCGACACGCAGGGGCGGGATGCTGAGCGGAACGGCGCATCCGGTGGTCCCACGGGGGGAGCGCCGGTTCTAGGCTCGGCGCGTGGCCGCCCTGCGCGATGTCGTCGTCGACTGCCGGCACCCCGCCTCGCTCGCGCGCTGGTGGGCGGGGACGCTCGACGGCTACCGGGTGGCGCCGTACGACGAGGCCGAGCTCGCCCGGCTCCGGGCACAGGGGATCGAGGACCCGGAGGACGACCCGACGGTGCTGGTCGAGCCGGAGGAGCCGGGTGCCGGACCGCGGATCTGGTTCCAGCGCGTCCCGGAGCCCAAGACGGCGAAGAACCGCGTGCACCTCGACCTCACCGTCCCGGACCTGGCCGCGGGCGTGGCGGCCCTGGTGGCCCGCGGCGCGACGGTCGTCGCCGACCACGGCGCGTGGGTGGTCCTGGCCGATCCCGAGGGCGACGAGCTCTGCGTCTTCCCGGCCTGACCGCTGCCGGGACGACGCAGGGGGCGCGCCCCGGGGTGTCCCCGGGTGCGCGCCCCCTGCGGGTGCCGCGGGCGTCAGGCCAGGGCCCGCCACGCCTCGCGTCGACGGGCCTGCTCGTCGGGGTCGGGGACCGGGAGGCTCGCCAGCAGCCGCCGGGTGTACTCCTCGCGGGGCGCGCCGAGCACCTCCTCGCCGGTGCCCTCCTCGACCAGCCGGCCGCGGTGCAGCACCGCGATCCGGTCGGCGAGCAGGTCCACCACCGCGAGGTCGTGGCTGATGAACAGGCACGCGAACCCGAGCTGCTCCTGCAGCTCCGAGAACAGCTCGAGCACCCGCGCCTGCACCGACACGTCGAGCGCCGAGGTGGGCTCGTCGGCGATCAGGAGCTCGGGGTCGAGCGCGAGCGCCCGGGCGAGCGACGCGCGCTGGCGCTGGCCGCCGGACAGCTCGTGCGGGAACCGGTCGCCGTAGGACCGCGGCAGCTGCACGGACTCCAGCAGCTCGTCGACCCGCGCCCGCGCGGCCCGGGCGTCGCGCGCCCGGCCGTGCACGACCAGCGGCTCGGCCACGCACTCGGCGATGGTGAGCAGCGGGTTGAACGACGTCGCCGGGTCCTGGAACACGAACCCGATGCGCGGACGCACCGGTCGCAGGGCGCGCTCGCGCACCCCGTTCATCTCCAGCCCGAGGACCTGGAGCGAGCCGCCGGTGACCCGGGTGAGGCCCGCGATCGCCCGCCCGATGGTGGTCTTGCCGGACCCGGACTCGCCGACCAGGCCGACGACCTCGCCCGGCCGGATGGCGAGCGAGACCCTGTCGACCGCCCGGAACCCGGGCTGCCGCAGCCGCCCGGGGTAGACGATCTCCAGGTCGCGCGCCTCGACCACCGGCGCCTGGTCCGCCCAGCCCGCGGGCCGGGCGGCGGCCCGGGCGCGGGCGTGCGCGCCGCCCCCGCCGATCCGCGGCACGGCGTCGAGCAGCGACCGGGTGTACTCGTGCTGCGGGGCGCCGAACAGGTCGCGCACCGGCGCCTGCTCGACGATCTTCCCCTGGTACATCACGGCCACGCGGTCGGCGAGGTCGGCCACGACGCCCATGTTGTGCGTGATGAGCACGATCGCGGCGCCGAACTCGTCGCGGCAGCGCCGGAGCAGGTCGAGGATCTCGGCCTGCACGGTCACGTCCAGGGCGGTGGTGGGCTCGTCGGCGATGATCACGCCGGGGTCGAGCACGAGCGCCTGGGCGATGACGATGCGCTGCTTCTGCCCGCCGGAGAACTGGTGCGGGTAGTGGTCGATCCGGCGCTCCGGGTCGGGGATCCCGACGCGGCGCAGGATGTCGACGGCCTTCGCCCGCGCCTCGGCCCGGCCGATCTTCTGGTGGGCCCGCAGGCCCTCGACGATCTGCCAGCCGACCGGGTAGACCGGGTTGAGCGCGGTCGACGGCTCCTGGAACACCATGGCGGCGTCCCGGCCCCGCACCTGGCGGAGCGCCGCGCCGTCGAGCGCGACCACGTCGCTGCGGACCGCGCCGTCCCGCGAGGACAGCACGACGGCGCCCCGGGTGGTCGCGGTGGACGGCAGCAGGCCGAGCAGCGTCTTGGCGGTCACCGACTTGCCGGAGCCGGACTCGCCGACGACGGCCAGCACCTCCCCGGCGGCGACGGTGAGCGAGACGCCGTCGACCGCGCGCACGTCGCCGGCGTCGGTCGCGAAGGACACCGACAGGTCGGTGATCTCGACGACCGGCTCGGCCGAGGCGCCCTGGTGCGGCGTGGTGTCGATGCGTGCGGTCATCGGGCCGCCTCCGTCCCGGGCTCGAGGCCCTCCAGACCGCCGGGGGCGGTCAGCGCGCCGCCGGGGACGACCGAGGTCGCGGCGACGTCACCGGTCACGTCGGCCGACGCACGGCGGGTGCGCAGGCGCGGGTCCGCCAGGTCGTTCAGGGACTCGCCGACCAGCGTGATGCCCAGGACGGACAGCACGATGGCGAGGCCCGGGAACACCGAGGTCCACCAGATGCCCGACGTGACGTCGGCGATGGCGCGGTTGAGGTCGTAGCCCCACTCGGCGGCCTGGGTCGGCTCGATGCCGAACCCGAGGAAGCCGAGCCCGGCGAGGGTCAGCACGGCCTCGGACGCGTTGAGCGTGATGATCAGGGGCAGCGTGCGGGTCGCGTTGCGCAGCACGTGCTTGGTCATGATCCGGGTGTTGCTCGCGCCGATGACGCGGGCCGACTCGACGAACGCCTCGGACTTGATCCGGATCGTCTCGGCGCGCACCACGCGCAGGTACTGCGGCGTGAACACGACGGTGATCGAGAGCGCGGCGGCGAGGACGCCGCCCCACATGTCGGACTGGCCGCCGCTGATGACGATGGCGAGCACGATCGCGAGCAGCAGGGACGGGAACGCGTACACCGCGTCCGCGACCACGACGAGCACCCGGTCGAGCCAGCCGCCGAAGTAGCCGGACACGAGGCCGAGCAGCACGCCGATGAACAGCGAGGCCGCGATGGCGATGATCATGACGAGCAGCGCGGTGCGCGACCCGTAGATCACGCGGGACAGCACGTCGAAGCCGCCGACCGTGGTGCCGAGCCAGTGCTCGGCCGAGGGCGGCTGCTGGGCGCCGAACGGGCCGTCCGCGTCGCGCAGCTGGTTGAAGCCGTACGGCGCGAGCAGCGGCGCGAGCAGGGCGGTGAGGACCAGCAGGCCGGTGAGCACCAGGCCGGCGATGAGCATGCCGCGCTGGAGGCCGACGCTCTGCCGGAGCTGGTGCACGACGGGCAGCCGGCGCCAGCCGCGCCGGGGCGTCGTGGCGGCCGGGGCCTCGGGGGCGGTGGCGGGGGTGGTCGCCATGTCAGTACCTCACCCTCGGGTCGATGAGCGCGGCGATGACGTCGACGAGGAAGTTCGTCACGGCGACGATCACGGCGAGCAGCACGACGATGCCCTGCACGGCGACGAAGTCGCGCGCCTGCAGGTACTGCGACAGCTGGAAGCCGAGGCCGCGCCACTCGAAGGTCGTCTCGGTGAGCACCGCGCCGACCAGCAGCATCGCAACCTGCATGCCGACCACGGTGATGATCGGGATGAGCGCGGGCTTGTACGCGTGCTTGCGCAGCAGCCGGGACTCGCGGACGCCGCGCGACCGGGCCGCGTCGACGTAGCCGGAGCCGAGGGTGCCGATCACGTTGGTCCGCACGAGCCGCAGGAACACGCCGGCGGTGAGCAGCCCCAGCGCGATGGCGGGCAGCACGGCGTGCTGGAGCACGTCCGCGACGACCTCGCCGTTGCCGGTGCGGATCGCGTCGATCAGGTAGATCCCGGTGGGGTCGTCGAGCTGCCGCATCTCGATCTCGGAGCGGGTCGACGCGCGCCCGGACACCGGCAGCCAGTCGAGCTGCACGGCGAACACGAGCTTGAGCAGCAGGCCGGCGAAGAACACGGGCGTGGCGTAGCAGGCGATGGCGAACACGCGCAGCACGGCGTCGTGGTACCGGTCGCGGAAGTACGCGGCGAGCAGCCCGAGCGGGATGCCGACGACGAACGCGACGAGCAGGGCGTAGAACGCGAGCTCGAGGGTGGCGGCGCCGAAGGTGGTGAGCACCTCGGTCACGGGCCGGCTGTCGCTGAGCGTGGTGCCGAAGTCGCCCCGCAGGATGTCGCCGAGGTACTCGCCGTACTGGACGAGGATCGGCCGGTCGTAGCCGGCCTGGTGGATCCGCTCGGCGAGCTGGTCGGCGGGCAGGCGCCCGCCCTGGGCGGCCGTGATCGGGTCGCCGGTCGCGCGCATGAGCACGAACACGACGGTGACCAGGATGAACACGGTCGGGATGATCAGCAGGAACCGCACGAGCAGGTAGCGGCCGAGCCCGCCGCCGGCGCCGCGGGTGCGCGGCTCCTTGCGGGCGGGCGTCGCGCCGCCTCCGGCGGCGGTCGCGTCCGCTGCGCCGGTGGGCTGCAGCGGACCGGTGGTGGAGGTGGAGGTCATGTCTTCTTCCCGGTGACGCCGCGGCGCGGGCCGCTCGGGTGAGCGGCCCGCGCCGGGCGTGGTGTCGGTCGGATCAGCCGAGGGAGAGCGCGCCGTAGCGGAACTTGAACGAGGCGTCGAGGGTGTCCTCGGCGCCGGTCACGTCCGCACCGACGACGGCGACCTGGGCGCCCTGGAGGTACGGCACCGTGGACAGGTCCGCGGCGACCGCGTCCTGGATCTGCTCGATGAGCGCGGTGCGCTCGCCGGCGTCGGCGGTGACGGCCTGCTGGAGGATCAGGTCGTTCACCTCCTGGTTGTCGTAGTGGTTGCCCAGGAAGTTCTCCGTGAGGAAGAACGGCGTCAGGTAGTTGTCCGCGTCCGAGTAGTCCGGGAACCAGCCCAGCTGGTAGGCGGGGTACACGTCCGAGGTGCGGTCCTTGGCGTACTGCACCCACTCGGTGGTCTGCAGGTCGACCGTGAACAGGCCGGTGGACTCCAGCTGGTCCTTGATCAGCGCGTACTCCTCGCCGGAGGAGGGGCCGTAGTGGTCGTTGCTGTACTGCAGCGACAGCTGGACCGGGGTCTCGACGCCGGCGGCCTCGAGGGTCGACGCGGCCTTGTCGGCGTCCGGCCCGCCCTCGCCGTCGCCGTACAGCGGCTTGAGCGACTCGGTGGCGCCGGTGAGGCCCTCGGGGACGTAGGAGTACAGCGGCGTGTAGGTGCCCTTGTAGACCTGGTCGGCGATCTCCTCGCGGTCGATCAGGTCGGCCACCGCCTGCCGGACGGCGAGCGCCTTGGCCTCGTCGGCCTCCGGCGTCGTCGCCCCGTACGGCTGCGTGTTGAAGTTGAACGTGATGTAGCGGATCTCGCCGCCGGGGCCGTCGACGACCTTGACGTTGTCGTCGCCGCGCAGGTCCTCGATGTCGGTCGCGGACAGGCTGCGGAACGCCACGTCGACGTCGCCCTGCTGCACGGCGAGCTTCAGGTTGGACGCCTCGGCGTAGTAGGTGACCGAGACCTCCTCGTTCTTCGGCGCGCCGAGCAGGCCCTGGTACTCCGGGTTGGCCTCGTACGACACGAGGTCGTTCTGGCTGTACCCGGTGATCGTGTACGGGCCGGCGAACGCCTGGCCGTCGACGATCTCGTCGTCCGGGGTCAGCGCGTCGGCCGCGAAGACCTCCTCGTCGACGATCGGGCCCGCGGGGCTCGACAGGATCTGCGGGAACACCTGGTCGTCCGGGGACTTCAGGGTGAACACGACGGTGGTGTCGTCGGGCGCCGCGACGCTGTCCAGGTTGTAGAGCAGCGAGCCGGGGCCGTTGCCGTCGTCCGCGCCCGACTCGAAGATCGCGAGCTGACGGTCGAAGGTGAACTTCACGTCCGAGGACGTGAGGTCGTTGCCGTTCGCGAAGGTCAGGCCCGGCTTCAGGGTGACCGTGTACTCGGTCGGCGAGGTGAACTCGGCCGACTCGGCGATGTCCGGCTCGACGTCCGGGCTGCCGAACGGCGTGTTCATCAGGAACGGGTACACCTGGTTCATCACGGCGAACGAGCCGTTGTCGTAGGAGCCCGCGGGGTCGATCGTCGTGATCTTGTCGGTCGTGCCGATCAGCAGCGAGCCGCCGCCGGACGAGCCGCCGCCGTCGGAGGTGTCGTCGCCGCCGTCCGAGCCGCCGCCGCACGCGGCGAGGACGAGGGCGGTGGCGGCCAGGCCGGCCGCGGAGACGATGCCGCGCCGGCGGCCGAGGGGAACCGCAGTCATTGCGTGTACCTCTTCCCTGAAGGAGGTCCAGCCGGGGCGCGGCCGCCCGGGGTGACCCGGCGGCGCGTCCCCGGTCGCGTGGGGGTGTCGCGTGGTCGCGGGCGCTCGGGCGCCCGTGACGTGGGTCATAGGAGTAGCACAGGATGTGAGACTTTCGAACATTCCCGTGTTACGCGGACATTTCGGATCTGAAAAGGTCCAGGTCAGGGCGCCGGGACCGCGATGTTACCGAGCAGTAGGAATGATTGCCGCGGAGAAAGACCGACCTTCTGGTAGGTCGGCGCCCTCAGGCGGTCGGCGGCGTCGCCGCGGCCGCCGCACGGGCCGCCGCCGGGAGCGCGTCGACGATGCGCCCGAGCGCCGCGTCGTCGTGCGCCGCGGACACGAACCACGCCTCGAACGCGGACGGCGGCGCGTACACGCCGTCGCGCAGCAGGCTGTGGAAGAACGCCGGGTACCGCCACGACTCCGTCGCGAGCATCTGCGCGTAGTCCCGCGCGCCCGCGTCGGTGCCGAGCACCGTGCTGAACAGGTTGCTGGCGTTCTGCACGGCGTGCGGCAGCCCGGCGGCGGTCAGCGCCTCGTCCACCGCCGCGCGCAGGGTCGCCGACGCCCGGTCGACCGCCGCGTACACCGCGTCGTCGGCGAGCCGGAGCGTGGCCAGGCCCGCGGCGACGGCCACGGGGTTCCCGGACAGCGTGCCGGCCTGGTACACCGGGCCGACGGGGGCCAGGGCGTCCATCACCTCGGCGCGGCCGCCCAGCGCGGCGACCGGCATGCCGCCGCCGACGACCTTGCCGAACGTCAGCAGGTCGGGCGACCAGCCCTCGCGCGCGGCCTCCAGGCCCCACCAGCCCGCCGGACCCACGCGGAAGCCCGTGAGCACCTCGTCCTGGATCAGCAGGGCGCCGTGCTCCCGGGTGATCCGGGACAGCGCGGCGTTGAACCCGGGCTCCGGGGGGACGACGCCCATGTTCGCCGGCGCGGCCTCGGTGATCACCGCGGCGATCCGCGCGCCGTGCTCGGCGAACGCGGCCTCGACCGCGGCGACGTCGTTGTACGGCAGCACGATCGTCTCGGCGGCGATCGCCGCGGGCACGCCCGCCGAGCCGGGCAGCGCGAACGTCGCGAGGCCGGAGCCGGCGGCGGCCAGCAGGCCGTCCGAGTGCCCGTGGTAGAGCCCGGCGAACTTCACGACCGTGTCCCGGCCGGTGACGCCGCGGGCCAGCCGGATCGCGGTCATGGTCGCCTCGGTGCCGGTGGACACCAGGCGCAGCCGCTCGACGGCGGGCACCCGCGCGCGGACGGCCTCGGCGAGCTCGACCTCGGCCAGCGTCGGCGCGCCGAAGCTCAGGCCCCGGCCCGCGGCCTCGCGGACGGCCTCGACGACCTCCGGGTGCGCGTGCCCGAGCAGCGCCGGGCCCCAGGACCCGACCAGGTCCACGTACTCGCGACCCTCGACGTCGGTGACGTACGCGCCGCGGGCGGACGCCAGGAACCGGGGCGCGCCGCCCACGGACCCGAAGGCGCGCACCGGGGAGTTCACGCCGCCGGGCACGACGCCCCGCGCCCGGTCGAACAGCCCCTCGTTCGTGCTCGACGTGCTCGTGCTCGTCACCTCGGTCACCGCCACTCCTCCCGCAGCCAGTGGGCCAGCTCGACGGCCCAGTACGTCAGCACCTGGTCGGCTCCGGCCCGGCGGATGCCGAGCACGGACTCCGTGATCGCGCGGCGGCGGTCCAGCCAGCCCTGCGCGGCGGCGGCCTCGACCATCGCGTACTCGCCGGACACCTGGTAGGCCGCGACCGGCACGGTGCTGACCGCGGCGACGTCGGCGAGCACGTCCAGGAACGCGCCGGCCGGCTTCACCATGACGAGGTCCGCGCCCTCCTCGATGTCGAGGGCGACCTCGCGCAGCGCCTCGCGGCGGTTCGCCGGGTCCATCTGGTAGGTGCGGCGGTCGCCCTCCAGCGTCGACTCCACCGCGTCGCGGAACGGCCCGTAGAGCACGCTCGCGAACTTCGCGGCGTACGCCAGGACGGCGACGTCGTCCCGACCGGCGGCGTCGAGCACGTCGCGGATGACGCCGACCTGGCCGTCCATCATGCCGCTCGGCGCGACCATGTGGGCGCCCGCCTCGGCCTGCACCAGCGCCATCTGCGCGTACCGCTCGAGCGTCGCGTCGTTGTCCACCCGGCCGTCCGCCGTCAGCACGCCGCAGTGGCCGTGGTCGGTGAACTCGTCGAGGCAGAGGTCCGCCTGGATCACCAGCGCGTCGCCGACCTCGGCCCGCACGTCGGCGATGGCCCGGTTGAGCACGCCGTCGGGGTCGGTGGCGCCGGAGCCGACCGCGTCGCGGGTCAGCGGGACGCCGAACAGGTTGACGGCCGACACGCCGGCCGCGGCGGCCTCGGCGGCCGCCCGGC
Source organism: Cellulomonas sp. ACRRI (assembly GCF_022346185.1). GTDB lineage: Bacteria > Actinomycetota > Actinomycetes > Actinomycetales > Cellulomonadaceae > Cellulomonas. The sequence continues at coordinate 46,881 of NZ_JAKRMS010000005.1, forward strand.
GCAGCGAGTCGCGGCTGTGCTGGACGACGCCGGGCATCGAGGCGATCGGCGCGGGCTCGTCGAGGCCCTCCTTGACGAACATCGGCAGCACCAGGTCGGCCGGGTGCAGCCGCACCTCGCTCACCGAGCGCCGCAGGGCGGCCGTGCCGCGCAGCCGGCGCGGGCGCACCCGTCCGGGCCGGGCGGCCGCGGCCGGGCTCTCGGCGTCGGGGGCGCCCGCGTCCTGGGCGTCGTCCCCGCGGTGCCCGGGCGCGGCGGCGCGCGCGAGCGCGGCCACCAGGCCGCCCGGGGTCTGGTCGTCGGCGACGGCGTGCACCGGCAGCCCGGCGCGCCGCGCCTCCGCGGCGGTCGACTCGCCGATGCAGCACACCAGGGTGCCCGCGGGCGGGGCCCCGAGCATCGACAGCAGGTTCCGTGCCGTGCTGCCCGAGGTCAGGAGCACCGCACCCACGCGCCCCGCGGCGTACGCCTCCCGCACCGCCGGCTCCGGCGCCGGGCCGGGCACGGTGCGGTAGGTGACGACGACGTCGACCGGCCAGCCGCGCGCGGCCAGCCCCTCGGCCATCGTCGGGGCGGCCAGGTCGCCGAGCGGCAGCAGCACCCGGGCCGGCTCCTCGCCGGCGGGCGGCCAGGCGGCGAGGAGCGCCACCGCGGACGACCGGCCCGTGGGCACGAGGTCGACGCGGACGCCCGCCTCGCGCAGCGCCCGGGCGGTGCTGCCGCCGACCGCGGCCACCTGGACGCCGTCGAGCAGGCCGGCCAGCGTGTGCCCGGTCTCCTCGGCGCGGTCCTGGAGCACGGGCACCGCGGCGGCGCTCGTCACGGCCACCCAGCCGTAGTAGCCGACCTCGAGCGCGAGCAGCGCGTCGTCGAGCTCGGTGGGGTCGTACGGCGGGACGGTCTGGATCAGCGGCACCACGAGCGGGTCCGCGCCGGCCGCGTGCAGCGCGATGACCAGCGGGTCCAGGCCCTCGGTCGCGCGTGGGACGAGGACGGTGCGGCCCGCGAGCGGCCCGGCCGGGACCGTGGTGGGCGCGCCGTCGGCCGGCAGGCCCGTCACGCCCCGAGCTCCGCGAGCTCGGCCGCGCCCGCGCCCAGCAGGTCCTCGGCGAGCCGGGTGCCGAGCGCGGCGGCGGCCAGGGCGGCGCGCCCGGCGGCCGCGGCGGGATCGGCGCCGGCCGGGCCCGTCGCGCCGCCGGCCAGGGTGGTCGACGCGGTGCGGCGCAGCGCCTCGGTGCCGTCGGTGCGCAGCACGACCGCCTCCAGCGTCAGCTCGTCGTCCGCGCCGAGCCGCGCGTGCGCGCCGACCGGCGCGGCGCAGCCCGCCTCGAGCCGGCTCAGCAGGGCGCGCTCGGCGAGCACGGCGAGGTGGGTCGGCCGGTGGTCCAGCGCCGCCAGCGCGCGGGCGAGCGGCGTGCCCGCGGCGGCGTCCTCGGCGCGGACCTCGACCGCCAGGGCGCCCTGGGCGGGCGCGGGGGTCATCACGTCGAACGGCAGCGCGTCGGTCACGGCGTCCAGCCGCCCGAGGCGCGCCAGGCCCGCCCGGGCGAGCACGACCGCGTCCAGGTCGTCCTCGATCCGGCGGAGCCGGGTGTCGACGTTGCCGCGGATGTCCACCACCCGCAGGTCGGGGCGGGCGGCCCGCAGCTGCGCGGCGCGGCGCGGGGACCCGGTGCCGACCGCGGCCCCCTCGGGGAGCGTCGCGAGGGTGCGGCCGTCGCGGGCGCACAGGGCGTCCCGCGGGTCCTCGCGCAGCGGCACGGCCGCGACCACCAGCCCCGGGGCGACGGCGGTCGGCAGGTCCTTGAACGAGTGCACCGCGACGTCGCAGCGGCCGTCCAGGAGGGCGTCGCGCAGGGCGGTGACGAACACGCCGGTGCCGCCCAGCGTGGCCAGCGAGCCGGTGAGCCGGTCACCGTCCGTGCGGACGCGCACCAGCTCGTGCGGTCCGGCGCCGAGGGCGGTCAGCGCGTCGGCCACGTGCCCCGTCTGGGTGAGGGCGAGCGCGCTCGCACGGGTGCCGACCCGGACCGTCTGGGGCATGCCCCCAGTCTCGGCCACCCCGCGCGGATCTGTCGAAACCGCGGGTCGCGGGCTGCGGTGCACGGGTCAGGCCCCCGGCGCGTCGGGGTCGACGGGCGCAGCGGCCGGGCCGGTGGCCGCGGTGGCCAGGGCGGCGGCGGTCGCGCGGGCGTCGGGGACGACGGAGGCGAGCCCGTTGCCGGACACCCACGCGCCGACGACGGCCAGGCCGGGCACGTCGGCGAGGGCCGCGCGGACGCGCCGCACGGTCTCCCGGTGGGCGGCGCTGGGCACGGGGAGCCCCTGGCGCCACCGCACCCGGGCCGCGGCGCGGACCTGCTCGCGCCGCAGCGGCACGCCGAGCACCGCGGCCGCGTCCCGCAGCGCGAGGTCGGTGAGCGCCTCCAGGTCCCGCGGCAGCCCGGCCTCGGCGCCGGTGTCCTCGCCGGCGCGGCCGTACGACAGCCGCACCACGTGCCGGCCCGGGCCCGCCGCCTCGGCCAGCCACGCCCACTTGGCCGTCGCGTGCGTGAGCGCCTTGGCCCGCACGCCGGCCACGCCGCGGGCGACCAGCACGCCGGTGCCGCGGGGCGCGGTGTCGAGGGCGGGCGCGTCCAGCACGAGGGTGACGAGCACGATGTCCGCCCCCGGGTCGGTGGTCAGCCCCGCCAGCCCCGGCGCGACGCCCGCGAGCAGGTCGACGGCCCGCGGGGTGGCGACCACCAGGCGCGGCGCGGTCAGCGTCTCCGGGGTGCCGTCCGGCCCGTCGAGCGTGACCGCGAACCCGTCGCCGGATCGGGTCACCGCGCGCACGGCGGCGCCGGTGCGCACCGCCCCGCCGCGCGCGGCGAGGTCGGCCGCCAGCGCGTCCACCAGCACGTGCAGCCCGCCGCGGAACCCGGCGACCGCCGAGCCCGCCGGCGCGAGCGCGCGCTGCGCCGTCACCCCGCGGGCGAGCGACCCCTCGCGGCGCACGGCCGCGCGCAGCCCGGGGGCGACGGCGTCGGCGGCGACGTCGTCCGGCTCGGCGGCGTGCACGCCGGCCACGACGGGCCGGACCAGGCGGTCGAGCACCCGCCGGCCGGCCCGGGCGCGCACCAGGGCGCCGAGCGTCGTGCCGTCCGCGGTCCCGACCCGCGCGGGCAGCAGCCGGTCCAGGGAGGCGCGGAGCGAGCCCGCGAGCCCGATCGTCCGGCGGACGTCCGCCGTCCACGGGTCGGCGGGGATGCCGAGCAGGCCGGTGCGGGGGAGGGGTCCCGCGCCGGACGGCAGCCGCACCCACGCGCCGTGCCGCTCGGGCGTGACGACGCGGTCGGCCAGGTCGAGCTCGTCCGCCAGCGCCGCGACGACGCCGCCGCGGGTCGCGAACGACTCCGCCCCGGCGTCCAGCGCCAGCCCGTCGACCTCGTGCCGCCCGACGACGCCGCCGGGGGAGCGCCACGCCTCCAGCACCAGCGGCCGCAGGCCGGCGAGGGCGAGCTCGCGCGCGGCGACCAGGCCCGCGACGCCGCCGCCCACGACGACCGCGTCCCAGGGTCCGGCCGGCGTCCCCGCGCCCGGTGCCGAGGTGGGGTCCGGGGTCGCCTCCGCGCCCCCGGGGGCGGGTGCCGTCGTGCCGGCTGCCGGGTCGTCGTCGTTCGTGGCCGCGTCCTTCCTCATCTGTCCAGCCTGCCGCGCCGGGGCACCACGCACCGTGGGACCCCGGGCCCGTCCGTCAGAGCGTGTGCACGAGCTCCACGACCCGGGTCAGCACGTCCGGGTCCGTCTCCGGCGGCACCCCGTGGCCCAGGTTCACCACGTGCCCGGGGGCTCCGGCACCGCGCGCCACCACGTCCCGCACGTGCGCCTCCAGCACCGGCCACGGCGCGGCGAGCAGCGCCGGGTCGACGTTGCCCTGCACCGGCACCCGGCCGTCGAGCCGGCGGACCGCCTCGTCCAGCCCGATCCGGTGGTCCACGCCCACGACGTCCGCGCCGACGTCCCGCATCGCGGCGAGCAGCTCGCCCGTGCCGGTGCCGAAGTGCACGCGGGGCACGCCCAGGTCGGCGACGTGCGCGAGCGCCCGGGTCGAGGCCGGCGCGACGCGCGCGGTGTAGTCGGCCAGCGACAGCGACCCCGCCCAGGAGTCGAACAGCTGCGCGGCGCTGGTGCCGGCGAGCACCTGGGCCCGCAGGAACGCGCCGGTGACGTCGGCCGCCCACTCGGTCAGCGACCGCCACGTCGCCGGGTCCGCGTGCATCAGGGTGCGCGCGGCGAGGTGGTCGCGGGACGGACGGCCCTCGACGAGGTAGGCGGCGAGCGTGAACGGCGCGCCCGCGAACCCGATGAGCGGGGTCGACCCCAGCGCCGCCGTGGTCAGCCGCACGGCCTCGACCACCGGGGCCAGCACCTCCGGAGTCAGCGAGTCCGCCGGGTGCTCGGCGCGCAGCCGCGCCACGTCGTCGGCGGTCCGCACCGCGGAGCCCATGACCGGGCCGACCCCGGGCTGGATGTCGACGTCCACCCCGGCCAGCCGCAGCGGGATCACGATGTCCGAGAAGAAGATCGCCGCGTCCACCCCGTGCCGGCGCACGGGCTGCAGGGTGATCTCCGACGCGAGGTCCGGGGTCAGGCAGGCGTCCAGCATCGCGGTGCCCCTCCGCGCCTCCCGGTACTCCGGCAGCGACCGGCCGGCCTGGCGCATGAACCACACCGGGCGCCGCGTGGGCGTGCGGCCGCGGTACGCGTCCACGAGCGGCGCGTGCGCGGTGCGGCCGTCCACGAGCGGGTGGTCGGCGGGCAGCCCGGTGCCGTCCGGGTGCGACGGGAGGGCGGGAGCAGGGGTCGCCGGGGCGCTCGCGGGCGCGTCAGGGCGTGACGGAGTCGACATCACGACGATTGTGCCCCGTCTTCCCTGGAGTGATTAAATTCTTGGCGTGGTGATGCTGTCGTTGGTGGCCAGCCATCACGACCTCGACCTGTCCGTGCTGGAGCGGTTGTCCGCCGACACCCACGCCGTCGGGCGGGAGATCGTGACGGCGTCGGAGTCGATCGCGGGGGCGGTCGTCCTGGCGACCTGCAACCGCTTCGAGCTGTACCTGGACGTCGCCGACGCCGCCGACGCCGACGCCGCGCGGGCCGCCGTCGCCGGGACCGTCGCCGCGCGCTCCGGCTACAGCCCCGAGCGCGTCGCCGACTCCCTCGCCCCGGCCACCGGGCCCGGCGTGGTCGAGCACCTGTTCGCCGTCGCCTCCGGCCTGGAGTCGATGGTCGTCGGGGAGCGGGAGATCGCCGGGCAGGTCCGGCGCGCGCTGACCGCCGCCCGCCGCGACGGCACCACGACCTCCGACCTCGAGGGGCTGTTCCAGGCCGCGTCCCGGACCTCCCGCGCCGTCGAGGGCCGCACGGGCCTGGGCGCGGCCGGCCGCTCCGTCGTCGGTGTCGCGCTCGACCTGGTCGAGGACGGCCTGCCGGACTGGTCCGACGTCCGCTGCCTGCTGATCGGCACCGGCTCCTACGCCGGCGCCAGCCTCGCGGCGCTCAAGGCCCGCGGCTGCCGCGACGTCCTCGTCTACTCCGCCAGCGGCCGGGCCGGGCAGTTCGCCGCGCAGCGCGGGGTCACCGCCGCCACCGACGACCTGGCCGCCAGCCTGGCCGGGGTCGACCTGGTGGTGGCGTGCAGCGGCGCCGCCGGCAAGGTCCTCGACGTGGACGCGCTGATCCGGTCCCGGTCCGCCGAGGCCGCCCTCGGTGCGCGGCCGCTCGCGGTCCTCGACCTGGCGCTGCAGCACGACGTCGACCCGGCGGTGGGCGAGCTGCCGGGCGTGCGGCTGGTCAGCCTCACGACCGTCGCCGAGCACGCCCCCGACGGGCACTCCGCGACGGTGGCCGAGGCCCGGGCGCTCGTGGCGGAGCAGGCCGCGACGTTCGAGCGCGACCTGCGCACGCGGCAGTGGAACCCGCCCGTCGTCGCCGAGCGCCGCCGCGTGCTCGAGGAGCTCGGTCGGGCCGCCGAGGACCTGCCCGAGCACGAGGCGCGGGCGCTGCGGCGCCGGGTGCGGTCCGCGCTGCACGGCCCGACGGTGCGCGCCCGCGAGGCCGCCCGCGCCGGTGACGCGGCCGCGTACGCCGCGGCCCTGGCGGACCTGGCCGCGGTCGAGGTCCCGCACGCCGCGGCGGCCGCCACCCCCGCGCGCTGACCCGAGCGCCGTCCGCCCGCCCGCGCCGCCGCCCGCACCACGCGCCGAGAGAGGACCGTTCAGCCGAGAGAGGGCGTCCGGCGGTCCTACGTCGGCGCGGCGGCCCTATCTCGGCGGTCTGCGGGGCGGGGAGCGGGGGCGGGGAGCGGGGGTCAGTGCTCGAGGTAGCGGAGGAGGTCCGCCGCCAGGCCCGTGTACGAGGCCGGGGTCAGGGCCTGCAGGCGCGCCTCGACCTCCGGCGGCAGGCCCAGGCCGGCGACGAACTCCCGCATGTCGGCCGCCGTGAGCCGGCGGCCGCGGGTCAGCTCCTTGAGCCGCTCGTACGGGTTCTCCATCCCGGTGACGCCCGCGACCGACGCCGCACGCATCGCCGACTGCACCGGCTCGCCCAGCACCTCCCAGTTCTGGTCGAGCTCGCGCGCCAGCAGGTCCCGGTCCACCGACAGCGCTGCGAGGCCCCGGCGCACGTTGTCGACCGCGAGCAGCGAGTGCCCGAACGCCGGCCCGATGTTCCGCTGCGTCGTGGAGTCGGTGAGGTCGCGCTGGAGCCGGCTCGTCACCAGGGTCGCGCCCAGCGAGTCGAGCAGGGCGCAGGACAGCTCGAGGTTCGCCTCGGCGTTCTCGAACCGGATCGGGTTCACCTTGTGCGGCATGGTGGAGGAGCCGGTCGCGCCCGCCACCGGGATCTGCGTGAACACGCCCCGGGAGATGTAGGTCCACACGTCGGTCGCCAGGTTGTGCAGCACGCGGTTGAACCGGGCGACGTCCGCGTACAGCTCCGCCTGCCAGTCGTGCGACTCGATCTGCGTGGTGAGCGGGTTCCAGGTGAGGCCGAGGTGCTCGACGAACGTGCGGCTGACCTCCGGCCAGTCCGCCCCGGGGACCGCGACCACGTGCGCGCCGTAGGTGCCCGTCGCGCCGTTGAGCTTGCCCAGGTACTCCGCGCCCGCGACCCGGCGGAGCTGCCGGCGCAGCCGGTGCGCGAGGACGGCGAGCTCCTTGCCGAGCGTCGTCGGCGTCGCCGGCTGGCCGTGGGTCAGCGCCAGCATCGGCACGTCGGCGAGGTCGCGGGCCATCGCGGCGAGGTCCTCGGCCAGGCCGGTGGCGGCGGGCAGCCACACGTCGCGCACGGCCCCGCGGACCATGAGCGAGTACGACAGGTTGTTGATGTCCTCGCTGGTGCAGCAGAAGTGCACGAGCTCGGAGACGGACGGCAGCACCGTGCCCTCGCCCAGCACCGACGGCGCGGCGGCGATCTTCTCCTTGAGGAAGTACTCCACCGCCTTCACGTCGTGCACGGTGGTGCGCTCGAGCTCGGCCAGCCGCGCGACGTCGGCGGCGCCGAAGTCCGTGACGACCGCGCGCAGGTACGCCTGCTCGGCGGCCGACAGGGCCGGGGCGCCGGGGACCACGCCGTGGGTCGTCAGGTGGATCAGCCACTCGACCTCGACGTGCACCCGCTCGCGGTTCAGCGCCGCCTCGGACAGGTGGTCCACGAGCGGGGCCACGGTCCGGCGGTACCGGCCGTCCAGCGGGCCGAGGGCGATCGGCGGCTCGACGTCGGCGAGCGACGAGCGGGCGGGCGCGGCGGACGGGTTGCTCTCGTGCGCGGGCATGGGCCGCATCCTCCCACGGCGCCCAGGCGGGTGACGCGGGAGGACCGGACGGGGAGAGCGCCCTCCGGACCCCTCACACGGGCGCCGTCGCTGCCGATGCTGAGGCGACTCAGGGGGACGCCCCGCGGAGCAGACGCAGGGCCGCGCGGGCACAGCAGCGAGGGGTACGGACATGGCGGGACTGAGGAGGCGCCGCGGCGTCGCGACGGAGCCGGAGCAGGGAGTCGCGGCCGAGCGGGAGCTCCGGGCGCTCGACGACGTCGTCCGCGCGCTCGGGGCGTCGTCGGGATCCGGCGATCTGCCCGAGATCCTCGAGACGATCCGCACCGCGCTGGGGTTCGACTACGCGTCGGCCTGGCGGGTGGACCCCGACGAGGGCGCGCTGCTGTTCGTGGCGCAGACCGGGCACCTGTCCCGAGAGCTCACCGAGATGACGCCCGGGTACCGGATGCCCAAGGGCACCGGGCTGTGCGGGCTCGCCTGGCAGCGCGACGGGGTGCTGCCCGTCGCGGACCTGACCGAGCACGCCACCAACTGCGCCCGCGGCGAGGTGTTCCTCCGCGCCGGCGCGCGCGGTGCGATGACGATGCCCCTGTGGCGCCGCGGGGAGGTCGTCGCCGTGCTCGACTTCCTGTCCGCCCAGCGCCGCTCGGAGGGGCAGGCGCAGGTGCTCGTCCTCGACGTGCTCGCGCGGACCGTCTCGCAGGCGCTGGAAGCACGCCGTGCCGCGGAGGAGATCGCGCAGGTCGCGCGGGACCAGCAGGCCGTGACGACCTCGGTCGCGAAGGTCGGCCAGTGCACGGAGGAGGAGCAGGCGCTGCGGGTCGCCCTGGACACCGTGCGCGAGGAGTTCGGCTGGGAGTACGGCTCCTACTGGGCGGTGGACCCGGAGGCGCGGGTGCTGCGGTTCCAGGTCGAGTCCGGCACCGCGGGCGAGGAGTTCCGCCGGGTCACGCTCGCCGCGAGCTTCGCGGAGGGCGTCGGCCTCGCCGGCCGCGCCTGGCGGGCCCGGGACCTGGTGTTCGTCCGCGACCTCGGGGAGCTCACCGACTGCGTGCGCGCCCCCGCGGCGCAGCGCGCCGGCGTCCGCTCCGGGGTGTGCATCCCGGTGGTCGTCGGCGACGAGGTGCTCGGCACGATGGACTTCTTCACCACCGAGACGATCGAGCTGACCGACAGCCGTCGCAGCTCGCTGCGGAACGTCGCCCGGCTGGTCTCCCAGCGCGTCGACATCCTCCGGGCCGCGCAGCGGGACCGCGCCGCGTCCGAGGCGCTGCTCGGCAGCGTGGCCCGGCTGTCGGAGAGCGCGTCCGAGGCCGTGCGCGTCGCCGAGGAGGCCGTCGCGCAGACCTCGGCCATGGCCGAGGAGGTCCGCACGCTCGAGGCGTCGTCCTCCGCGGTCGGCGACGTCATCCGGGTCATCTCGTCGATCGCCGACCAGACGAACCTGCTCGCCCTGAACGCCACCATCGAGGCCGCCCGCGCCGGGCAGGCCGGCCGTGGGTTCGCCGTCGTCGCCACCGAGGTGAAGGACCTCGCCGGCGGGACGTCGACCGCGACGTCGCGGGTGGAGCAGCAGGTCGCGGACATCCAGGCGAACACCGCCGCGGTGTCCCGCGGGATCGAGTCGGTCAGCACGACGATCCGGCGGATGGACGAGGTCCAGGCCCGGATCGGCGAGGTGCTCGACGAGCAGCGGCAGATGGCGCGGTCCTTCCGCGCCTCCTGAGCCCCGGGCCGGTTCCGGCCGACCCGACGCGCGCCGCCGGCCGGCGACGGGCCCGCACCCGTCGCCGGCCGCGGTGGCCGGTTGCACTCCTCTCCTCGGTTCCGGGGTCGGCGTCAGCGTGTGCCGCCCCCGGGGCTGCGGGGTCTGCGGACGTGGGTCCGTCGGCCGGCGGAGGTCCCGCACCCGCCGCCGGCCGACGGGTCTAGCGGCGGGCGGTCAGACGAGCACCACCCGCGGGACCCGGCGGAGCAGCAGGCCCAGGGCCAGCAGGGCCAGCGCGGCGAGGCCGGTCAGGGCGACCGGACCGCCCGTCGCGGCCAGCGCGGCCGGTGCGGTGACCGCCGTGGCCGTGCGCGCCGTGGCGGCGGTGCCGGCCGCGCCGTCGAGCGCGGCGGCGACGTCGGTGGCCGCGAGGACGTCCGACAGCGAGGTCACCGCGGCGACCGTCGTGGTGCCGTCCGCGGTGCCCGGGCCGTCCGCGGTGCCCGGGCCGTCCGCGGTGCCCGGGGTCGTGCCGGGGGTCGTGGTGCCCGGGGCCGTGGTGCCCGGGTCGGTGCCGGCCCCGTCGGCGACCGTCGCGTCGCCGACGAGGCCGAGGGCGATGTCCCCGATCGCGACCGGGACCTCGATCGGCAGGACGACGCCGATCCCGCCCAGCAGGCCGTCGGAGTCGCCGCCGCCGACCGTGGCGGTGGGGCCGTCGGTGCCGGTGGTGCCGGTGCCGGTCGACGTGCTGGACGCGTCGCCGAGCAGGCCGAGGGCCACGTCGCCGACGGTGACCGGGATGCTGATCGGCGCGGCCACGCCCGTGCCCGCGAGCGGGGCGCCGGAGTCGCCGGTGCCGACCTCGGCGGTCGGGGCGCCGGTCGGGCCGTCGCCCGTGCCGGCGCCGGTCGACGAGGTCGACGCGTCGCCGAGCAGGCCGAGGGCCACGTCGCCGACGGTCACGGGGATGCTGATCGGCGCGGCTGCGCCGGTCCCGGACGCGATCCCGTCGGACTCGCCGTCGCCGACGGTGGCGGTGGGGCCGTCGGTGCCGGTGGTGCCGGTGCCGGTCGACGTGCTGGACGCGTCGCCGAGCAGGCCGAGCGCCACGTCGCCGACGGTGACCGGGATGCTGATCGGCGCGGCTGCGCCGGTCCCGGACGCGATCCCGTCGGAGTCGCCGTCGCCGACGGTGGCGGTGGGGCCGTCGGTGCTGGTGCCGGTCGACGTCGCGTCGCCGGCGCCGGTGGTCGAGGCGTCGCCGAGGACGCCCAGGGCGACCCCGTCGACGTCGACCGGCACGCTCACCGGGGCGGCGACCCCGGTCCCGGAGGCGATGCCGTCGGCGTCCCCACCCCCGACCGTCGCCGTCGGGGCGGGCGCGGCAGCCGGCGCGGGTGCCGCGGGTGCCGGAGCGGTGGCCGTCGCGTCGCCGAGGACGCCGACGGCGACCGTGGAGACGTCGACCGGGACGTGCACCGGGGCGGCGACGGCGGTGCCGGAGGCCACCCCGTCGGAGGTGCCCCCGCCGGCGGTGGCCGCGGGAGCCGGCGCCGGTGCGGCGGGCTCGACGGGTACCGCCGCGGCGGTGGTCGTCGCGTCGCCGAGGACGCCGGCGGCGAGGCCGGACACGTCGACGGAGACGTCGACGGGTGCCTCGATGCCGAGGCCGGACAGCAGGCCGTCGTCGTCGGCGGCGGACGCCGACACGGCCCCGGCGACGACGAGGCCGCCGGCCAGCAGAGCGGTGTGCACCGCTCGCTTCATGTTCCTGTGCATGGTGGTCTTCCCCTGATCCTGAGTCGGTGCGCCGGCGTGCGGCGCGAGGGCCCGTGGGGCGCGGCGGCACGGGTGCCGCGGGCGCCGGGGCCCGACTCAGGCGGGGAAGACGGGGACGTCGCGAAGACGCAGCGGGAGCTCGACGCGGCCGCGGGCGACGGCGAGGAGCCGCGACCCGCCCAGGACCAGCGCGAGGGTCGTGAGGACCGCCAGGACGTCCTGGCCGGCCGAGATGCGCAGCGGGCTCCCGGAGGCGCCCGTGCCGGACGGGGCCGGCGCGCTCGGGGCCGGCGGGACGGGGTGGTCGCCACCGCCGACCGGCGCGGACGCCGAGCGGGCGGCGTCGTCGACGCCGGAGGGAGCGGTGCGCAGGGCCTCGGCCGCGCGGTCCGCGGGGGCGTCCGTGGTGGCGGCGGACGGGTCGCTCGGCGCGGGACCGGCGCCCGTCCACAGCCGCAGCGGAGCGAGGCCGTCGGCGCCGGACGTGGCAGCGGGCGCGGTGGGCGCGGCGGGCCCGGGCACGGCGGGAGCCGTCGGCGGCGTCACCGTCGGCGGCACGAGGGGCTCGGTCACGGGGCGCAGGACGCCCAGGACGGGCGCGAGCGCGTCCCCCACGGGCGTGCCGTCGACGCCGCCCAGCAGCGGGTCGACCACGCCGGTCACCACGGGGGAGACGACGGGCGCGAGGACCGGCGCGACGGCGTCGACCACGGGGGTCAGCACCGGGGTGAGGGCGGTGAGCACCGGGGCCGGCACGGCGCCGACCACGGGGACCAGGACGCCCGACGTCAGCGGGTCGAGCACCGGCGCCAGGGGCTCCGTCGCCCGGGCCCCGGGGGTCACCACGCCGTCGACCAGGTCGGCGACCAGCGGGGCCGCGGCGGCCACGGCCGGGGCCGCCACGGCGTCGCCGAGCGTCGACGTCACCGTGCCGAGCAGCCCGGGGGCGCCTGCGGCGGGCGTGGCGGCGGCAGGTGTCGAGGCCACGACCTCGGCCGCGCCCGACCCGGCCGGCGCCGCGGACTGCGCGTGAGCAGGCGGAGCGGGCGCGTGAGCCGGCGGGGCCGGCGCAGGGGCCGGTGGTGCGGGCGCAGGGGCCGGTGGTGCGGGCGCGGGGGCCGGCGGTGCGGGCGCGGCCCCGGCCGGCGGCAGCACCGCCTGCACCGCGGGCGCCACGACGTGCTCGGCCACGGGCTGCACGACCGCGCCGACGAGGTCGCCCACCCCGGCGAGCAGCGTGGTCCCGGACGCGGGCGGCGGCACCTCGTCGGCGGCGGCTGCGGGGGCGAGGGCGACCGCGGCGGCACCGGCGAGCGTCAGCCCGCCCGCCGCGTACAGGCCCCGGCGGGCCCATCGCGACGCGAGCGAGCGCGCACGCTGCGCGGCACCCGGTCGCGTGGTCATGGCGACTCCCCCTGAGTCTCCGTGGCAGGCCCTCCGTCGCTGGCGGGCCCTGACCTCGTCGACGGTAGGAGCGCTCGGCGGGGCAGGCAACAGATGGGGGCGGGTGATATCGCCCGTCCGGGTGACGGGAGCGGCGTGACCTGCGAGGACGCGGCGACCGGGTCCGGGCTCAGCGCTCCCGGCTGCGCGGGATCGCGACGCTCAGCGCGAAGGAGACGACGGAGACGATCAGCGCGCCGACGAACGCGTCGCCGAAGTCGTCGATCCGCAGGCCCCAGTCGGTCTGCTCGGTGATCCAGGCCGTGAGCATGAGCATCAGCGCGTTGACGACCAGCGTGAACAGGCCCAGCGTGAGGATGTACAGCGGGATCGAGATGAGGTGCACGATCGGCTTGACGATGGCGTTCACGATGCCGAACACGAGCGCCACGGCGAGCAGCACGCCGACCCGTCCCCACGTGCTGTCGGCGCCGACGATGCTGATGCCCGGCAGCAGCACCTCGGCCAGCCACAGGGCGACGCCGCTGATCAGGACCCGTACCACGAAGCTCATGCGTCGATCCTGCCATCGCGGCGCCCTCACCCGCAGCCCTCGTCGCGGACGGTGGCCGCCCACTCTCCGACCGGGGTCCCGCGGGCCACCGCCGCGGTGGCATCCTGGCCGCGTGAAGCGCGTCCCCCTCCGCCCCGCCCTCGCGAGCCTGCCGCCGTACGTCCCCGGCGCCCGGGTCCCGGTCGGCGCCGCCGCGTTCAAGCTCTCGTCCAACGAGAACCCGTACCCGCCGCTGCCGTCCGTCGTGGCGGCGATCGCCGACGGCGCGGTGGACGTGAACCGCTACCCCGACATGTACGCGACCGAGCTCGTCGAGGCCGTCGCGGCGCACCTGGGCGTGCAGGCCGACCAGGTGGTCGCCGGCTGCGGGTCGGTCGCGGTGCTGGGCCACGTCCTCAGCGCGTTCTGCGACGCGGGTGACGAGGTGGTGCACCCCTGGCGGTCGTTCGAGGCGTACCCGATCGCCGTGACCCTGGCCGGCGCGACGGGCGTCCCGGTCCCGGTCGGCGCGGACGGCCGCCTGGACCTCCCGGCGCTCGCGGCCGCCGTGACGGAGCGGACCCGCGTCGTGCTGGTCTGCACGCCGAACAACCCGACCGGTCCGGCCGTGCACGCCGACGAGCTCGACGTCTTCCTGGCGGCGGTGCCGCGCGACGTGCTGGTGGTGCTGGACGAGGCGTACGTCGAGTTCGTGCGCGACCCGCTGGCCCCCGACGGCCTCGCGGTGCTGGCCGCGCACCCCAACGTGGTGCTGCTCCGCACGTTCTCGAAGGCCTACGGCCTGGCCGGCCTGCGGGTGGGGTTCGCCGTCGCCGACGCGCGGCTCGCGGCAGGCATCCGCGCGGCCGCCACGCCGTTCGGCGTGTCGCACCTCGCGCAGCTCGCGGGCGTCGCCTCGCTGCGGGCGGAGGACGAGCTGCTGGAGCGGGTCGACGGCATCGTGCGCGAGCGCACCCGCCTGCTCGCCGGTCTGCAAGAGCACGGCTGGGAGGTCCCGGACAGCCAGGCCAACTTCGTCTGGCTGCCGCTCGGCGACGGCACGGCGCGGTTCGCCGACGCGGCGACGAGCGCGGGCGTGCTCGTGCGGCCGTTCGCCGGAGACGGCGTCCGGATCAGCGTCGGCGAGCCCGAGGCGACCGACGTCGTGCTGCGGGTCGCGCGCGACCTTCGTCACTGATCCCGCGCGCCGCGGGGGCGTGAGCGCAGGTCACCGGGGGGACGGGCGCGTCGCTGCCACCGCGCGCCGGCCGCGGCCTCGCCTATGCTGCGACGAGCGCAGAGAGGTGGAGGGGTGACCGAGAGCACGACCCCGGGCGTGGCGACGCCGCCCGCGTGGCCCGGCCGCGCCGGTCACCCCGTCGACCCCGTCGACGGCGGCCCGATCGCGCTGCTCCTCGTCGAGGACGACGACGGCGACGCCCTGCTCGTGGAGGAGCACCTCAGCGACGCCGGGCTCGACGTCCGCCTGGTGCGCGCCCGGACGCTCGACGAGGCGACCGCCCGCCTGGACGTCGACTGCGTGCTGCTCGACCTCGGGCTGCCGGACTCCGTGGGCCTCGGCGCGCTGCAGACGCTGCTGGCGGCCGGCGCCCCCGCGGTCGTCGTGCTGACCGGCCGCACCGACACCGACACCGGGCTGCAGGCGGTCGCCGCCGGGGCGCAGGACTACCTGGTCAAGGGCGAGGTCGACGGCGAGCTGCTCGGCCGGTCCGTGCGGTACGCCGTGCAGCGTCGCCGGCTGCAGGCCGTCGACCGCGAGCTGTACCGCAGCATGGTCCGGGCCGAGGAGACCGTGCGGCTCGAGAGCGCGCTGCTGCCCCGCCCGTCCGTGCGGGACGCGCGGCTCGAGGTGCGGGTCGGCTACCGCGCGGGCCGGGACGGCGTGCTCGGCGGCGACTTCTACGACGTGTTCGAGCGCCCCGACGGCACGGTGCTGGCGATCGTCGGCGACGTCTGCGGCCACGGCCCGGACGAGGCCGCGCTCGGCGCGGTGCTGCGCACGGCCTGGCGCACGCTCGTGCTGGCCGGCACCGCGACCCCCGACCTGCTGCCGCTGCTCGAGCGCGTGCTGGCGTCCGAGCGGACCCGCGACGAGGTGTTCACCACCATGTCGATGGTCGAGATCGCGCCCGACCGCGCGACGGTGGACCTGTACCTGGCGGGCCACCCGGTGCCGTTCCTGCTCGGCGACCCGGCGACCGGCCGGCGGTCCGAGCTGCTGCCCCGGGAGCTGCGGGGGCGCGCGCTCGGCATCCCGGTCGACGGGGTCTGGCGCCCGCAGCGGCTGGAGCTGGGCGGCCGGTGGCGGCTGATGATGTACACGGACGGCGTGCTGGAGGCGACGATCGACGGGACGCAGGAGCGGATCGGCAAGGCCGGGCTGCTCGACCTGGTGGACCAGGTGCTGGCGACGGATGCGGAGGACCCGGTCGAGGACGTGCTCCGCGAGGTCCGGAGGCGGCACGGCGGCGAGCTGGTCGACGACACGGCCGTCGTCGTGCTCGGCTGGGGCGGTCCGGCGTCGTGACCGCACCCGCACCGGCCGCCGGCTCCGCCGCGCGGCCCCGCACGACGCTGCGTCGTCGGCTCGGCGCGGCCCTCGTCGCGGCCGGCGTCGTGCTCGCCCTCGTGTTCGTCGGCTCGGGCATCGCGCTGTGGCGGATGCTCGAGACCCAGGACCTCGTGACGGAGCGGTACTTCGTCGCGATCACGAGCGCCGAGACCGCGTACACCCAGCTGGTCGACGGCGAGACGGCCGTGCGCGGGTACGCGCTCACCGGCTTCGACGGCACGCTCGAGCCGTACGAGAACGCGCAGGACGCCGCCGACGCGTTCGACGCGGTGGCACGGGGCACCGCGGCGGCGCCCGTCCGGGAGGCCGCGGCCGCGGCGGTCGTCGCCGCCGAGCGCTGGGACGAGCAGTTCGCGCAGCCGACGATCGCGGCGGTCGCCGCCGGCGGACCGGCCGCGGTCACCGCCGAGGAGATCGAGGGCGGCCGCGCGCTGTTCGACGAGACGCGCACCGCGGTGCAGGAGTACCTCGACGTGCTGCGCGAGCGCCGCGACGGGGCCGCGGCGGACCTGGCGATGTGGACGCGCGTCGTCATCGGCTCGCTCGTCGCCCTCGTGGTGGCGGGTGCGGTGGCGGGCGCCGTGCTGTGGCGCACGCTGCGCTCGTGGATCGCGGAGCCGCTCGACGCGCTCGCCGCCGACGCCCGGGCCGTGAGCGAGGGCGACCTGCACCACCCCGTGCGGACCACCGGCCCGGGGGAGATCGCCGACCTCGCGGACGCCGTCGAGCGGATGCGGCTCGGGCTGGTCGCCCAGGTGCAGGCCGTCGAGGCCCAGCGCGCCGAGATCGCCGAGGCGCACGACCGGCTCGCGGACCAGACCGAGGAGCTGCGCCGGTCCAACCGGGACCTCGAGCAGTTCGCCTACGTGGCGTCGCACGACCTGCAGGAGCCGCTGCGCAAGGTCGCCTCGTTCACCCAGCTGCTGCAGAAGCGGTACGGCGGCCAGATGGACGAGCGCGCCGACCAGTACATCGCCTTCGCCGTCGACGGCGCGAAGCGGATGCAGCAGCTCATCCAGGACCTGCTCGGGTTCTCCCGGGTCGGCCGGCTCGGCGGCGAGCTGGCGGACGTGCCCCTGGACGAGGCGCTGGGCTCCGCGCTCGAGAACCTCGAGAACCTGGTCGAGGAGACCGGGGCGGTCGTCACGCACGACGCCCTGCCGGTCGTCCGCGGCGAGCGCCCGCTGCTGGTGCAGCTGCTGCAGAACCTGGTGGGCAACGCCATCAAGTTCCGCGACCCCGACCGGACCCCCGAGGTCCGGATCACCGCCCGGCGGGTGGGAGACTCGTGGGAGCTCGAGTGCCGGGACAACGGGATCGGCATCGACCCGCAGTACGCGGAACGCGTCTTCGTGATCTTCCAGCGGCTGCACCCCAAGGACGTGTACGAGGGCACCGGCATCGGCCTGGCCCTGTGCAAGAAGATCGTCGAGTACCACGGCGGTCGGATCTGGCTCGGCGACGCCGACGGCCCGGGTACCAGCGTGCGCTGGACGCTCCCGGCCGTGGCGGACCCCGCGCCGGAGCCGACCGACCGTCAGGACCAGGACGGCCCCCGGGCCGAGGGATCGGAGTGACTGTGGCACGCAGCGGCAAGGTGATCGACGTCCTGCTCGTCGAGGACGACCCGGGCGACGTCCTGATGACCCGCGAGGCGTTCGAGGACAACAAGGTCGCCAACCGGCTGCAGGTGGTCTCCGACGGCGTGAGCGCGCTGGCGTTCCTGCGCAAGGAGGGCGAGCACGCCGACGCCCCGACGCCGGACCTGGTGCTGCTCGACCTCAACCTCCCGCGCATGGACGGCCGCGAGGTCCTCGAGGCGATGAAGGGCGACGACGCGCTGCGCAGCATCCCGGTCGTCGTGCTGACCACCTCGGAGGCCGAGGAGGACGTGGTGCGCTCCTACTCGCTGCACGCCAACGCGTACGTCACCAAGCCGGTCGACTTCGACCGGTTCATCGAGGTCGTCCGCCAGATCGACGAGTTCTTCGTCGAGGTCGTGCGCCTGCCCCAGCGCTGACCCGCGCGAGCCCCCGACGGCCCGTCGCCCCCGACCCGGGGGCGGCGGGCCGTCGCCGTACGGGCGTGCGCACGGGGGTTGTCGGGACCCGACAACGGGGGACGGCCCGTCTTGACGCAGCCCGGGGCCCTGGACCTACGGTTGCGTAGCCTACGCTGGCGTAGGTTACGACCGGCCCCCGGAGAACGCGGGGGCGCCACCCAGCCGAAGGAGAACCGTGAGCACCAGCGGTCCGCTCACCGACGACGGCCTGGTCCAGCTGCTCACCCCCGCGGGCGAGCGCGTCGACCACCCCGACTACAGCGCCCGGGTCGCGCACCTCGACGCCGACGCCCTGCGCGGCCTGTACCGCGACATGGTGCTCGTGCGGCGCTTCGACACCGAGGCGACGGCGCTGCAGCGGCAGGGCGAGCTCGGCCTGTGGGCGCAGTCCCTCGGGCAGGAGGCCGCGCAGGTCGGCTCCGGCCGCGCGCTGGCCCGGCAGGACTACGTGTTCCCCTCCTACCGGGAGCACGGCGTCGCGCACACCCGCGGCCTGGACCTCACGCAGCTGCTCCAGCTCTTCCGCGGCGTCGACCACGGCGGCTGGGACCCGGAGGAGTTCAACTTCCACCTGTACACCCTGGTGATCGGGTCGCACACCCTGCACGCCACGGGCTACGCGATGGGCGTCCAGCGCGACGGCGCGGTCGGCACGGGCGACCCCGAGCGGGACACCGCGGTCGTCACCTACTTCGGCGACGGCGCGACCGCGCAGGGCGACGTGAACGAGGCGCTGGTGTTCGCCGCCGTGAACAACGCGCCGCTGGTGCTGTTCCTGCAGAACAACCAGTGGGCGATCTCGGAGCCGACGACCCGCCAGGCGCGCGTCCCGCTCGCCGCGCGCGGCCCGGGCTTCGGCGTGCCGAGCGTCCGGGTGGACGGCAACGACGTGCTGGCGACCTACGCCGTGACCGCCGAGGCGCTGGAGCGCGCGCGGACCGGCGGTGGCCCCACCCTGGTCGAGGCGTTCACCTACCGGATGGGCGCCCACACCACCTCCGACGACCCGTCCCGCTACCGGTCGTCGGCGGAGGAGGACTACTGGCGGCAGCGCGACCCGATCGACCGGCTGGAGAAGCACCTCGCCGCGGCCGGCGAGCTGCCCGAGGAGTTCCGGACCGCGCTGGCCGCCGAGGCCGACGCGCTCGGCGAGAAGATCCGGACGTACGTCCGGTCCCTCGGCCGGCCGGCCACCAGCACGATGTTCGACCACGTGTACGCGACGCCCCACTCCGTGGTGGACGCCGAGCGCGCCTGGTTCGAGCGGTACGAGGCCTCGTTCGCGGGAGGGGAGCACCGGTGAGCACGCAGCGGATGACGTTCGCCAAGGCGATCAACACGGGCCTGCGGGCCGCGCTGGAGCGGGACCCGAAGGTCCTGCTGATGGGCGAGGACATCGGCGCGCTCGGCGGCGTGTTCCGGGTGACGGACGGGCTCGCCAAGGACTTCGGCACCGACCGGGTCGTCGACACCCCGCTCGCGGAGTCCGGCATCGTCGGCACCGCGATCGGCCTCGCGCTGCGCGGCTACCGTCCGGTGTGCGAGATCCAGTTCGACGGGTTCATCTTCCCGGCGTTCGACCAGATCACCACCCAGCTGTCGAAGATGCACTACCGGTCCCGCGGCCGGCTGAACCTCCCGGTCGTCATCCGGGTGCCGTTCGGCGGCGGCATCGGCGCGGTCGAGCACCACAGCGAGTCGCCCGAGGTGCTGTTCGCGCACACCGCCGGCCTGCGCGTGGTCAGCCCGTCCGACCCGCAGGACGCGTACACGATGATCCAGCAGGCGGTCGCCTCGCCGGACCCCGTGATGTTCTTCGAGCCCAAGGGCCGGTACTGGGAGAAGGGCGACGTCGACACCGACGCCGACCCGCTCGCCGCCGCCTCCGTCCTGGACGGTGCGCGCGTGCTCCGCCCGGGCACCGACGTCACGCTCGTCGCGCACGGCCCGACCGTCGCCACCGCCCTGCGGGTCGCCGACGCCGCGGCCGCCGAGGGGCGCAGCGTCGAGGTCGTCGACCTGCGGACCATCTCGCCGCTCGACATCACCACGGTGGCCGCATCCGTGCGCCGCACCGGGCGGTGCGTCGTCGTGCACGAGGCCCCGGTGCTCTACGGCACCGGCGCCGAGGTCGCCGCGCGGGTCACCGAGGAGTGCTTCTACCACCTCGAGGCGCCCGTGCTCCGGGTCGGCGGGTTCCACACCCCGTACCCCGTGGCCAAGCTGGAGCACGAGTACCTGCCCGGGCTCGACCGCGTCCTGGACGCCGTCGACCGCGTGCTCGCCTCCTGACCGCCGGGCGCGCCGCGCCGCCCGTTCGGCCCGCGCCCTCGCCGACAACCGCCCGCACCACCCCGAGGAGCACCGACCGTGCCGTCCTTCCAGCAGTTCCGCCTCCCCGACGCGGGCGAGGGCCTCACCGAGGCCGAGATCGCCGCGTGGCACGTCGCCGTGGGCGACACCGTGGCCATCAACCAGACGATCGTGGAGATCGAGACCGCGAAGTCGCTGGTCGACCTGCCCAGCCCGTTCGCGGGCGTGGTGACGCGGCTGCTGGTCGAGGAGGGCACCACCGTCGAGGTCGGCACCCCGATCATCGAGATCGACACCGACCCGACCGGCGAGGCGCCCGCGGACGCCGCCCCGGGCGCGGGCCCCGAGGTGCCGGTGCACGGGCCGACGTCCGACGCGGACCCGGTGCAGGCCGGTGCCCCGGTCGCACGGCACGCGTCGGCCGCCGCCGAGCCCGCGGCCGAGGCCGACGAGCCGGGCGGCGCCGTGCTGGTCGGCTACGGCACGGCCGCCGCGCCGACCGCCCGCCGGGCGCGGTTCACCTCCGCCGAGGGCGACGTCGACGCCGGCGCGGCCGGCCCGGACGCGACCGCCGCGGGTGCCGCCCCGGTGCGGCCCGCCACGGCCGGCCCCGGCGCCTCGCGTGGTGGCGCCGCCGCGCCGGCGCCCGCCGCACCCGCCGCCATGCCCACCGTCCGCCCGGGCGCCGTCCCCACGGGCGAGCCCGCCGCCGTCTCCGGCCGCCGCGCGCTCGCCAAGCCGCCGGTGCGCAAGCTCGCCCGCGACCTCGGCGTCGACCTCGACTCCGTCGTGCCGACCGGGCCGGGCGGCATCGTCACCCGCGAGGACGTCCTCGCGCACCAGGCCGCGGCCGAGGCGCGCGTCCTCGCGACCTACCCCGCCGACGACCAGCCGTGGCTCGCGTCCGGCACCGTGTCGCCCGACGGCCGGCAGACCCGCGTCCCGGTGAAGTCGGTCCGCAAGCGGACCGCCGAGGCGATGGTGACCTCCGCGTTCACGGCCCCGCACGTCACGGTGTTCCAGACCGTCGACGTCACCCGGACCATGAAGCTCGTCCAGCGGCTCCGCCAGGACAAGGAGTTCGCGGACGTCCGCGTCACCCCGCTGCTCATCGCCGCGAAGGCATTGCTGCTCGCCGTGCGCCGGCACCCCGACGTCAACGCGTCCTGGGACGAGGCCGCGCAGGAGATCGTCTACAAGCACTACGTGAACCTGGGCATCGCCGCGGCGACCCCCCGCGGCCTCGTCGTGCCGAACATCAAGGACGCCCACCGGCTCGGCCTGCACGACCTGGCCGAGGGCCTCGCCGCCCTGACGTCCACGGCGCGCGCGGGCAAGGTCACGCCGCGGGACATGTCCGACGGCACGATCACGATCACCAACGTGGGCGTGTTCGGCATCGACACCGGCACCCCGATCCTCAACCCGGGCGAGGCCGCGATCCTCGCCTTCGGGGCGATCCGCGAGCAGCCGTGGGTGCACAAGGGGAAGATCAAGGTCCGCCACGTCACCCAGCTCGCGCTGAGCGTCGACCACCGGCTCGTGGACGGCGCGCTCGGGTCGATGGTGCTCGCCGACGTCGCGGCGGTGCTGGAGGACCCGGCGCAGGCGCTGGTCTGGGGCTGAGGCCCGGGGGCGCGTCGGCCGCGCGACCGTCGCGCGGCCGCGCGCTCAGCCGTCCAGGCGCGCGGCGACGTCCGCCGGGAAGCCGCCCGTGGCGACCGGGCCCCAGCGGGTCGGCGTGACGCGGATCAGGCTCTTGCCCTGCACCCGCATGGCGGCCCGGTACTCGTCCCAGTCCGGGTGCTCGCCCGCGATGCACCGGTAGTAGTCGACCAGCGCGTCCTCCGCCTCCGGCATGTGCAGCACCTCGGCGTCGCCGTCGACCTGGACCCAGGCGTCGTTCCAGTCGTCCGAGAGGACGAGCACGGACACGCGGGGGTCGCGCTCGGCGTTCACCGTCTTGGCGCGGCCGGGGTACGTCGAGATGACGATGCGGCCCTGGTCGTCGACGCCGCCGCTGACCGGGGAGATCTGCGGGCGGCCGTCGCGCCGGGCGGTCGCGAGCAGCAGGTGGTGCCGGGTGCGGACGAAGTCCAGCAGCGCGGGCAGGTCGACGGTCGTGTTCGTCGCGACGGAGCGGGCCATGCCCCGACCCTAGGCCGGGCGGAGGACGCCGCCAGTCCGCGGCGGACGCAGGCTCTGGTCGAGCACGCTCTGAGGCTGTATAACGGAATCTAAGAAATTCGTTATTCGCGGTTAGAGGGCCTCATCGTGGACGCCGCCGCCAATCCCTACACTCCGGGTGCGGGCATGGTCCCGGTCGCCCTCGTCGGGCGGACCGGCGAGATCGAGGCGGTCCGGGCCCTGGCGGATCGTGTCTGGAACGGGTTGGCTTCCCGCAGTCTCATGCTCCACGGACTCCGGGGAGTCGGGAAGACGGTCCTGCTGCGCACCCTGCAACGTGAGCTCGACGCGCGGGAGTGGCTGACGCTGTCGGTCGAGGCGCAGCGCGACAGCGACGCGCGTGGTGTGGCGCGCCAGCACCTCGAGCGTGGGCTGCTTGCCGGGGCGCGGCGGCTCGCCAGCCGATCGGAGCGCGCGGGGGAGAAGCTGAGGACCGCGCTGGGCACGATCAGCTCGTTCAGCCTGTCGGTGGGCGCTGGGGTCAGCCTCGGCATCGACGTGCAGCCGGCTCGGGGCCGGGCCGACTCCGGGCAGCTGGAGTTCGACCTCCCGGAGCTGATCCAGGACATCGCGCCGGTGCTCGACGAACGGCACGTCGGCTTCGCCGTGTTCGTCGACGAGATCCAGGACCTGGAGACGTCCACCCTCACGGCGCTGCTGTCCGCCCAGCACCAGGCAGCGCAGAACCAGTGGCCGTTTTACGTCTTCGGAGCCGGGCTCCCGAGCGTCCCGTCGGTGCTCGCCGAGGCCCGCTCGTACGCCGAGCGCCAGTTCGAATACCGCGAGATCGGCCGCCTCGACGACCCGGACGCGCGGAACGCCTACCTGGATCCCGCCCGGGCCAAGGGGGCCGGGCTCACGACGGACGCGATCGACCGACTCGTGCGCGTGTCCGGTGGCTATCCCTACTTCATCCAGGAGTTCGGCCACCAGGCGTGGCAGATCGCACCGGGGCCGACCATGATCACGGGCGACGACGCGCGGCTCGCCGCGGACGCCGGGCTGGACGCGCTCGACTCCGGCTTCTTCCGCGCTCGTTGGCAGCGTGCCACGAAGGCGGAGCAGCGCTTCATGCGGGCGATGGCGGTCGACGAGGACGCGCCGAGCACCCTGACGGCGCTGGTCGACCGCCTCGACAAGCGGAAGCCCTCGGACCTGTCCGTGGCGCGACGGGATCTGATCGCGAAGGGCCTCATCTACGCGTCGGCGCGAGGAGAGCTCGCGTTCACCGTCCCCCACATGGCCTCGTACATCAACCGCCGGCACCTGGACGACTGACGTCCGCCGTGGGCGCGGCCCCTCAGGCGGCCGCGCCCGCCTCGCGCAGCAGGTCGACGGTCAGCGGCGCGAGCGGCAGCAGCGCGGCCTCGGCCGGCGTCACCCACACCGCCTCCGCGATCTCGGCGGTCGGCACGGCGCCGGTCACCCCGTCGACGGCGAACACGTGCGCCTCGAGCCGGTGCCCCGGCTCGTTCGCGGCCGGGGCGTCCCGGCGGCCGAGGTCCCGGACCAGGGCCGGGTCGACGACCACCGCGAGCTCCTCGCCGATCTCCCGGACCACCGCGGCGCGCGGGTCCTCGCCGGGCTCGATCTTGCCGCCGGCCTGCATGTAGGCGGCGGTGTCCCGCTTGCGGACGAGGAGCCACCGGCCCGCGTCGTCGACGATGACCGCCGCGGCGATCCGGAGGGTGGGCTGCACGTCGGTCACGTCCCTCATCCTGCCCCAACCCCCGGTGCGGGCAGCGCCGACGTCCACGCCTCGCCGCAGAGCACCAGGCTGTCCAGCAGCCGCACGCCGCAGTGCGCGGCCGCGTCGGCGACGGCCTCCGCCGTCCGCGCGTCGACCGGGTGCGGCTGGGGGTCGTCCTGCTCGTGCCGGTGGGCGAGCGCCAGCGTCACGCCCCCGCGCCGCAGCGTCTCGGCCAGCACCTCCCGCACCGCGGGCGGGGCCGCGTGCGCGGACGCGGCCGGCACGACCACGGCGCCGAGCAGCCGGGCGGCCCGGTCCCCGACGACGGCCACGACCCGCCCGTCCGCCGGTCCGGTGAGCAGCGGGGCCGCGAGCCGCGCGACGTCGGCCGGCGTGCGCACGGTCGCCCGCCGGTCGGTCGACGTGCCGAACCGGCGGGCCAGCGCGAGGCCGGCGACGACGCGGGTCGCCTTGGCGGGACCGACGCCGGGGGAGCGCAGCAGGGCCGGCGGGTCGGCGTGCGCGAGGCCCGTCAGGCCGCCGTGCGCCAGGAGCAGGTCGCGGGCGGTGTCGAGCGCGCTGGACCCGCGGCGGCCCGACCCCAGCAGCAGGGCGACGAGCTCGACGTCGGAGAGCGCGTCGGCGCCCAGGCGCAGCATCCGCTCCCGGGGCCGCTGGTCCGGGTCGAGGTCGGCGAGCATCGGGGTCCTCACCTCCTCGACCCTAGGGGCGGCACCCGGCGCCGCTCCGGTTGTCCACAGGCCGGGTTCCGCGCGGCCGGCCGGCCCGGCGTGCCGCCTACGGCTTCCGGCCCGGCCGCCCGCGATCGGCGTCGGCGTCGCCGGAAGGCGTGGGCGGCGTCGCAGCGGGTGATCCGCGCCACCCGCGGCGCGGCGGACGTCGGCCCCGGGTGATGATGGAGGCGTGATCCCCTCCGAGCGCCCGACCGTCGCCCCCGCCGCGCCGCGGGTGATC
>NZ_JAKRMS010000060.1 GCF_022346185.1 Cellulomonas sp. ACRRI
ACCCCCACCCGCTGGCGAGCGAGGATCAGTCAATTCGGCTGCTATGGGAACCGCCCGACGGGGTCGGACCGGCTCCCGTATCAACCAAGACCCACCGACACCGACCAGCCAACCCCGAACGGGGCGACCACCCGAGCCGATGAACCATCTTGGCATCAACTACTAGGCACACTGTTGAGTTCTCAAAGAACAGACGCGCATCCCCCGCCCACCCGTCTCAGGGCGACCGGCCGGAGGCTCGGTTCCAATCTACCAGAGTTCCTGGCCCGCTTTCCGCGCCTTCCGGCGTTTCTTCGCGTTCCTGAACCCTACCAGAGCTTCTTTCCTGTCTTCACCGCCCGTTGACCGGGCGTTTCCGACGTTCCGAAACCCTACCAGGCTTTCCGACCCGCTTTGTCCGCGGCATTTCGCGGAGCAGCTCGTCGGACCCGGTCCGGCGCGACCGAGGAGACGCCGAAGCGCCTGCGGGTCGTGCCGGGGGTTCGTCGTCCGCGGGACCAGCCGCCGAGGTGACCCTCGGTGTCCGTTCCTCCCTGCCGGGCGACGAGGAGATACCTTACGCACGCCGTCCGACCATCGTCAAACCGGCGCCGCGGGCGCTCCCCGCACCCCGTCCCACCTGGGCTTTCGCCGCGCGGTGGCCCGGGTGACCCCCTGTCGTCGAGCCGGGACCTCGGTCCCGCGCCCGTCGAGCTCCTCCAGAGTGACCCACGCCGCCGCGCCACGCAACCCGGCGGCGCCCCGGGTCCGGGCGGAGCGCACGAGGGGCGGCCCGCACCCGCGGACCGCCCCTCGTGCGACCTCCCCACCGACCCGGGTGGGTCGGCGCGCCCTCAGTCGCGGGCCACCCGCGCCACGGCCAGCGTCCGCTTCCCGCGCCGCAGCACCAGGAACTCCCCGTGCAGCAGGTCGCCGGCCTCGACGAGGGCGCCCTCGTCGGTGATCTTCCGGTTGTTCACGTACGCCCCGCCCTCGGCGACCGCCCGCCGGGCCGCGCCCTTGCTGGGGACCAGGCCGGTCGCGGCCAGGACGTCGACCAGCGGGTCGCCGGCCGCGACGTCCGCCGACGGCAGCTCGGCGACCGCGGCGCTCAGCGTCGCGGCGTCCAGCTCCCCGAGGTCGCCGCCGCCGAACAGCGCGCGGCTCGCGGCGATCACCTTCTCGGTGGCCTCGACCCCGTGGACCAGCGACGTCACGTCGTAGGCCAGCGCCCGCTGCGCCTCCCGGGCGGCCGGGCGCGTGGCCACCGCCTCCTCGAGCTCGGCGATCTGCTCCCGGGTCCGGAACGTGAACACCTTGAGGTAGCCGATCACCTCGGCGTCGTCCTGGTTGAGCCAGAACTGGTAGAAGGCGTACGGGCTCATCATCTCGGGGTCGAGCCAGATGGCGCCGCCCTCGGACTTGCCGAACTTCGTGCCGTCGGCCTTGGTGATGAGCGGGGTGGTGAGCGCGTGCACCGACGCGTGCTCGGCCTTGCGGATCAGCTCGACGCCGGACAGCAGGTTCCCCCACTGGTCGTTGCCGCCGGTCTGCAGCGTGCACCCGTGCCGGCGGTGCAGCTCCAGGTAGTCCATGCCCTGCAGGATCTGGTAGCTGAACTCGGTGAACGAGATGCCCTCGTCGGACGCGAGCCGGCGGGCCACGGTGTCCTTCGCGAGCATCGTGCCGAGCCGGTAGTGCTTGCCGATCTCCCGCAGGAAGTCGATCGCGGTGAGCTCGCCCGTCCAGTCGAGGTTGTTCACCATGCGCGCGGGGTTCTCCCCGTCGAAGTCGAGGAACCGGCTGATCTGGGACTGCAGGCGCTGCACCCACTCGGCGACGGTGTCCTTGGTGTTCAGCACCCGCTCCCCCGACATCCGCGGGTCGCCGATGAGGCCGGTGGCCCCGCCGACGAGCGCGAGCGGGTGGTGGCCCGCGAGCTGCAGGTGCCGCATGAGAACCAGCTGCACCAGGTGCCCGTGGTGCAGCGAGGGCGCGGTCGGGTCGAACCCGGCGTAGAAGGTCACCGGGCCGGCGTCGAACGCCTCGCGCAGCGCGTCGAGGTCGGTGGTCTGGGCGACGAGGCCGCGCCAGGCGAGCTCGTCCAGGAGGTGGGTCACGTCGTGCTCCTTGCATCGCGCGGCCGCCGGGGCCGCACCGTCGGCGGAAGAGGTCATGCCGGCGTCGTCCCGCGCTGCGGGCTGCTTCCCGACGCCGGCCGGCGATACGCGGGCCGGAAGGCGGACACGGTGGGCTCGCCGGCGAGCCAGAACCGCCACGGGTACCGGGAGGCGTCGCCGCCGGGCCCGGCGACCCCGACCCGCGGCCCGGTCGCGTGGGCGCCCACCACCGCGTCGGGGTCCCGGTGCACGACGACGCGCCCGCCGGGCTCGGTCAGGTCGGCGCCGTAGTCGGCGAGGTCCAGGCCGAGCGCGACCGCGAGCCGCGCCGGGCCGCGCGCGATCTGCCGGTCGGTGTCGACGACGCCGGAGCGCAACCGCCGCGCGCGGGCGAGCTCGACGCCGTCGACGACCTCGCCCGCGCGCAGCAGGACCGCGGAGGCGGCACCGGCGGGGCCGGTCACGACGTTGACGCAGTGGTGCAGGCCGAGGTGCCGGTACACGTACAGCCGGCCGGGCTCGCCGAACATGACGGCGTTGCGCGCGGTACGGCCGCGGAAGGCGTGCGAGCCCGGGTCGGCCTCGCCGGCGTACGCCTCGACCTCGGTGATGCGCAGGGTGACGTCGCCGTCCTCGGACCGCACGGTCACGTACGCGCCGAGCAGGTCGGCGGCGACGGTGAGCACCGGCCGGCCGAACCAGGTCCGCGCGGGCACGACGCCCGGCACGCCGCCGGGCAGCAGCGGCCCGGGGTCCGGCAGCGACCGCGCCGGCACCGTGACCGGGCCGGGTGCGACGCCGGCACCGGCGGCCGTCGCGTCGCGCGCGTCGTCCGCCGCGCTCCCCTGGACCGGCTGGCTCACCGGGCCATCCTGCCCCATGCGTCGACCCGCACGTCGGCGCGTCCACGGGTGCCCTCGCGCGCGAAGTGCGCCGCCTCGTCGCGCATCCACCGCTCCCAGTGCGGCCGGGCCTGCGCGCCGTCGCGCTCCAGCCCGCGTGCCAGCCGCATCCCGTCGTCGGCCTCGACCCACACCAGCAGCGACAGGTCACCGGCGGCCGCGAGGCGCCCGGACCCGCAGCCCTCGAGCACCAGCACGCCCGGCACCGGCACGTCGACCCAGCCGCCGAACCGCCCGGCAGCCCAGTCGTAGCGCTGGAACCGACCGGGCACGCCGCGGCGCAGCGGCTCGAGCACCTGCGCGGCGAGCCGGGGCCACAGGTCGCCCTCCAGCCCCGCCCAGCCCGCGTAGAGGTCGTCCATGTGCACCACGTGCGCGCGGACCCCGGCGCCGGCGCACCCGCGCGCCACCGCCGCGGCCAGGGTGGTCTTCCCGGAGCCCGCCGGGCCGTCGACCGCCACCACCCGCACCCGCCCGAGCCGGGGCGCCCGGGACAGCAGCAGGGGCACGACGACGCCCGCGGCGTCCTCGTGCCCCTGCTGCGCGCTCAGCGGGTCCACGCGGCGATCGTGCCAGACGTCAGGAGGCCCACGCGCGCAGCTCGGCCGCCCGGGCGCGTGCCCGCGCCAGCTGCTCCGCCACCCGCACCGGCGCGGTCCCGCCGTGCGCGGACCGCGACGCGACCGAGCCCTCGACGCTCAGCACCGACCGCACCTCGGGCGTCAGCGCCGGGTGGATCGCGGCGAGCTCGTCGTCCGTCAGCTCCCACAGCTCCACCGGCGGCTCGTGCTGCTCGCAGGCCCGGACGCACGCGCCCGCGACCTCGTGCGCCACCCGGAACGGCACGCCCTCGCGGACCAGCCACTCGGCGATGTCGGTCGCGAGCGAGAACCCGCGCGGGGCGAGGGACGCCATCCGCCCGGTGTCGAACCGCAGGGTCGCGACCATGCCGGCGAACGCCGGCAGCAGGACGGTGAGGGTGTCGACCTGGTCGAACACCGGCTCCTTGTCCTCCTGGAGGTCGCGGTTGTACGCGAGCGGCAGGCCCTTGAGGGTGGTGAGCAGCCCCGTGAGGTCGCCGACCAGCCGCCCGGCCTTGCCCCGCGCGAGCTCGGCGACGTCGGGGTTCTTCTTCTGCGGCATGATGCTCGACCCGGTCGAGTAGGCGTCGTCCAGCCGGACGAACCCGAACTCGACGGTCGACCAGAGGATGATCTCCTCGGCCAGCCGGGACAGGTCGACGCCGAGCATCGCGGACACCCAGGCGAACTCGGCCACGACGTCGCGCGAGGCGGTGCCGTCGATGGAGTTCTCCACCGGGCCGTCGAAGCCGAGGTCGGCCGCGACGGCCGCCGGGTCGAGGCCCAGCGAGGACCCGGCCAGCGCGCCCGAGCCGTACGGGGACACCGCGGCGCGGCGGTCCCAGTCGGCGTACCGCTCGACGTCGCGCAGCAGCGGCCACGCGTGCGCCAGCAGGTGGTGCGCGAGCAGGACCGGCTGCGCGTGCTGCAGGTGCGTGCGCCCCGGCATGATCGCGTCGCCCGCGGCCTCCGCCTGCGCCACCAGCGCGTCGACGACGTCGAGGGTCAGCCCGACGATCGCGCGCGCCTCGTCCCGCAGGTACATCCGCACCAGCGTCGCGATCTGGTCGTTGCGCGACCGCCCGGCGCGCAGCCGCCCGCCGAGGTCGGCCCCGGCGCGCTCGATCAGCCCGCGCTCCAGCGCGCCGTGCACGTCCTCGTCCGACTCGGCGGCGACGAACGCCCCCGACGCGACGTCGGCGCGCAGCCGCTCGAGCGCGTCGAGCATGCCCGCCAGGCCCGCGTCGTCCAGCAGCCCCGCTGCGTGGAGCACGCGCGCGTGGGCGCGCGACCCCGCGATGTCCTGCGGCGCCAGCCGCCAGTCGAACTGCGTCGACTTGGACAACGCGGCGAGCGCGTCCGCGGGGCCGCCGGCGAACCGGCCGCCCCACAGCGCGCCGGCCTGCTCAGGCATCGATGCCGCCCTGCGAGCCGAGGTCCTCGGCGTTGCCGAACTTCACGTCGCGCGCGGCGGCGAGCTTGGACGACAGGCCGTAGATCTCGATGAACCCGCGGGCCGCCGACTGGTCGAACGTGTCGCCCGAGTCGTAGGTCGCGAGGTTGAAGTCGTACAGCGACGTCTCGGAGCGCCGGCCGGTGACCGTGGCACGGCCGCCGTGCAGCACCATGCGCACCTCGCCGGAGACGTAGCGCTGGGTGTCGTCGATGAAGGTGTCGAGCGACTTCTTCAGCGGCGAGAACCACTGGCCGTCGTAGACCAGCTCGGTCCAGCGCTGCTCGACCTGGCGCTTGAACCGGGCCTGCTCGCGCTCGACGGTGACGTTCTCGAGCTCCTGGTGCGCCGCGATGAGCGCGATGGCGCCCGGCGCCTCGTAGACCTCGCGGGACTTGATGCCGACCAGGCGGTCCTCGACGATGTCGATCCGGCCGACGCCCTGGGCGCCCGCGCGGCGGTTCATCTCCTGGATGGCCTGCAGCGGGGTGACCGGCACGCCGTCGAGGGCGACCGGGACGCCCTGGTCGAACGTGATGACGACCTCGTCGGCGACCGGCGGGAACGTCGGGTCGTCGGTGTAGGTGTAGACGTCCTTGGTCGGCTCGTTCCAGATGTCCTCGAGGAAGCCGGTCTCGACGGCGCGGCCCCACACGTTCTGGTCGATCGAGAACGGGTTGTGCTTGGTGGTCGCGATCGGCAGCTTCTTCCGCTCGGCGAACTCGATCGCCTTGTCGCGGGTCAGCGCCAGGTCGCGCACCGGCGCGAGGCACTTGAGGTCGGGCGCGAGCGACGTGATGCCGACCTCGAACCGGACCTGGTCGTTGCCCTTGCCGGTGCAGCCGTGCGCCACGGTGGTGGCGCCGAACTGGCGGGCCGCGCGCACCAGGTGCTTGACGATGACCGGGCGGGACAGCGCTGAGACCAGCGGGTACCGGTCGAGGTACAGGCCGTTGGCGCGCAGGGCGGGCATGCAGTACTCGGCGGCGAACTCGTCGCGGGCGTCGGCGACGTACGCCTCGACGGCACCGCAGTCGAGCGCGCGCTGGCGGATGACCTCGAGGTCCTCGCCGCCCTGGCCGACGTCGACCGCCACGGCGATCACCTCGGCGCCGGTCGCCTCGGCGATCCAGCCGATGCCCACGGAGGTGTCCAGGCCGCCCGAGTAGGCGAGGACGACGCGCTCAGTCATGTTCTTCTCTTTCGGTGTCGTGAGTGGTGCGGAGCGGGAGGGGGCGGACCGGCGGATCAGCCGGTCGTCGCCAGCTCGAGGAACCGCGCGGCGAGCGCGGTGCCCTCGGGACCGTCGGCGCCCTCGCGGGCGATGACGAGGACGGTGTCGTCCCCCGCGATGGTGCCGAGCACGCCCGGGAGCACCGAGTGGTCGATCGCGGAGGCGAGGAACTGGGCGGCCCCGGGCGGGGTCCGCAGGACGACCAGGCTGCCGGAGGCCTCGGCGGTGACCAGCAGCTCGGAGCACAGCCGCGCGAGCCGGGCGGCCAGCGCCTCGGCGTCGACCACGGGGGCCGGCGACCGGTCGCCGCCCTCCCCCGGCACGGCGTAGGCGAGCGACCCCGTGGGGGTGCGGATCTTCACCGCGCGCAGCTCGACGAGGTCCCGGGACAGCGTGGCCTGGGTGACGGTGACGCCCTGGTGCGCCAGGAGGTCGGCGAGCTCGGACTGCGAGTGCACCGACTCCCGGGACAGCACGTCGCGGATCAGCGCGTGCCGCGCGGCCTTGGTCGACGGGACCCGGCCCGTGGTGGCGGCGGGCTCGTCCGCCCGGCCGGTCGCCGCGGTCACGCCGCACGCTCCAGGAGCCAGGCCAGCAGCGCCTTCTGCGCGTGCAGCCGGTTCTCCGCCTCGTCCCAGACGACCGACTGCGGGCCGTCCAGCACCTCGGCGGTGATCTCCTTGCCCCGGTAGGCCGGCAGGCAGTGCAGCACGAGGGCGTCCGGGGCCGCGAGGGCCAGCGCCGCGGCGTCGAGCCGGTACGGCACGAACGGCCGCTCGCGCTCGGCCGCCTCGGCCTCCTGGCCCATCGAGACCCAGGTGTCGGTGGCGACGGCGTCCGCGCCGGCGACCGCCGCGGCCAGGTCGTCGGTCACCTCGACCGAGCCGCCGGTGGCCGCTGCGATCCGGGCCGCCGCCGACACCACCTCCGCGGCCGGCAGGTACGCCGCCGGCGTGGCGATCCGGACGTGCATCCCGGCAGTCGCCCCGCCCAGCAGGTACGACTGCGCCATGTTGTTCGACCCGTCGCCGGTGTAGGTGAGCTGGAGACCGCGCAGCGCCGCGACGCCGCCCCGGTGCTGGGCGATCGTCAGCAGGTCCGCGAGGATCTGGCACGGGTGGAAGTCGTCGGTCAGCGCGTTCACGACCGGGACGCCCGCGTGCGCGGCCATCTCCTCGATCCGGGCCTGCGCGTGCGTGCGCCAGACGACGGCCGCGACCTGCGGGCCGAGCACCCGGGCGGTGTCGGCGATGGACTCCCGGACGCCGATCCGCGCCAGGTTGCCGTCGACCAGCAGCGGGTAGCCGCCGAGCTCGGCGACGCCGGTGGTGAACGACACCTGGGTCCGCAGCGTCGGCTTGTCGAAGATGATCGCCACGGCGCGGGGGCCGTCGAGCGGGCGGCGGGCGAACCGGTCGCCGCGCAGCGCGAGCCCGAGCTCGAGGACCTCGGCCTGCTCGGCGGGCGACAGGTCGTCGTCGCGCAGGAAGTGCCTCACGCCGCGCTCCCCAGGTCGTGCGGGAGCGCCGCGAGGAAGTCGGTGAACGTCGCCGCCTGCTCGCGGGTGAGCACGTACGGCGGAGCGAGCCGGATGGTCTGCGGGGTGCACGGGTTGACGATGAACCCGGCCGCCAGCGCGCGTGAGGCGACCTCGGCCGCGACCGGCGCGGTGAGCTGGACGGCGACGAGCAGGCCCTCGCCGCGCACCTCGGCCACCAGGGGGTGGCCCAGCCCGGCCAGCGCGCCGCGCCACCAGGCGCCCAGGTCCGTCACGTGCGCCAGCAGCCCGTCGCGCTCGATCACGCCGATGGTCGCCAGTGCCGCGGCCGCGGCGACCGGGTTGCCGCCGAACGTGGTGCCGTGCTGGCCGCGGCCGAGCAGCGTCGCCGCCCGCTCGCCGTACGCCACGACCGCGCCGACGGGGAAGCCGCCGCCGAGGCCCTTGGCCAGCGTGACGACGTCCGGGCGGATGCCGCCGCCCAGGTGCGGGTGCTGGTGCGCGAGCCAGGTGCCGGTACGGCCCATGCCGGTCTGCACCTCGTCGAGGATCAGCAGCGCGCCGTGCGCCGCGGTCAGCTCGCGGGCGCGGGCCAGGTACCCGGCCGGCAGCGGCAGCACGCCGGCCTCGCCCTGGATCGGCTCGAGGAACACCGCGGCGACCGTGTCGCCCGCGCCGTCGGCGAACGCCGCCTCCAGCGCGGCGGTGTCGCCGAACGGCAGGAACTCGACCCCGCCGGGCAGCGGCTCGAACGGCTCCCGGTACGCGGCCTTGGACGTGAGCGCGAGCGCGCCCATCGACCGGCCGTGGAACGCGCCCTCGAGCGCCAGGACCCGGGTCCGGCGCACGCCGCCGGGGCCCTCGCTGTTCCGGCGGGCCATCTTGAACGCCGCCTCGTTGGCCTCGGTGCCGGAGTTCGTGAGGAACACCCGGGAGCCCTCGGGCGCGTCGGCGACGGCGAGCAGCCGCTCGGCCAGCGCGATCTGCGTCGGGCTCGCGAAGAAGTTGGAGATGTGGCCCAGCGTGCCGAGCTGCGCGGAGATCGCCGCGGTCAGCGTCGGGTGCGCGTGGCCGAGCGAGTTGACCGCGATGCCGCCGAGCAGGTCGAGGTAGCGGAACCCGTCGGCGTCCCACACGTACGGGCCCTCGCCGCGGACCAGCACGCGCTGCGGCGCGCCGAAGGTGTCCATGAGCGCGTGGCCGTAGCGCTCGGTCCAGTGGGCCACGGAGTCGGCCCCCGCCAGCGCGGCGGGGTCCTGGGGCTCCAGGTGCTGCTCGGTCACTCAGCTCACCTCGGGGACGTGGGGGACGTGGGGCGTGCCGGGCGCCACCTGCGGGATCGGGGCGGTGAAGGGCGAGGGCGTGGGCTCGTCGTCGGGCAGCACCATGGTGCCGACGCCGTCGGACGTGAACACCTCGACCAGGATCGAGTGCGCCTGCCGCCCGTCGATCACGTGCGCGCGCCCCACGCCGCCGGTGACGGCCCGCCAGCACGCCTCCATCTTCGGCCGCATCCCGGAGTCCAGGGAGGGCAGCAGGTCGGCCAGGGCGCCCGCGCGGATGCGCCGGGCCAGCGACGACCGGTCGGGCCAGGAGGTGTAGAGCCCCTCGACGTCGGTGAGCACGATGAGCTTGCGCGCGCCGAGCGCCACCGCGAGCGCCGCCGCGGCCGTGTCGGCGTTCACGTTGAGCACCTGCGTCGGGTCGTCGATGTCCGGCGCGACGGTCGACACCACCGGGATGCGGCCGGCGTCGAGCAGGTCGAGCACGGCACCCGGGTTGACCTCGACCACGTCGCCGACCTGGCCGACGTCGACCTGCCGGCCGTCGACGATCGCGGTCCGGCGGCGGGCCTGCAGCAGGCCGCCGTCCTCGCCGGACAGGCCGACCGCGTACGGGCCGTGCGCGTTCAGCAGGCCGACCAGCTCGCGGGACACCTGCCCCGTGAGCACCATGCGCACGACGTCCATCGCCTCGGGCGTGGTCACGCGCAGGCCGCCGCGGAACTCGGACTCGATGCCGAGCCGGTCGAGCATCGCGTTGATCTGCGGCCCGCCGCCGTGCACGACGACCGGGCGCAGGCCGACCTGGCGCAGGAACACCATGTCCTCGGCGAACGCGCGCTTGAGGTCGTCGTCGACCATCGCGTTGCCGCCGTACTTGACGACGACGAGCGCGCCGGCGAACCGCTGCAGCCAGGGCAGCGCCTGGATCAGCACCTCGGCCTTCTGGTCGGGGCGCAGGTCGGTGCGCGTGTCGAACGCGTCGTCGTGCGGGGGCGGGGCCTGCAGGCTCATGTGGAGTACGCGCTGTTCTCGTGGACGTAGTCGTGGGTCAGGTCGTTGGTCCAGACGGTCGCCGTGGCGTCGCCCGCGTGCAGGTCGACGTCCACCCGGACCTCGCGGGCCGCGGCCAGGTCGACGAGGTCGCGCGGCTCCCCCACGCCGCCGGCGCGGCAGACCTGGACGCCGTTGATCGACACGTCGAGGCGGGCGGCGTCGTACGGCGCGACCTCCTCGGGCACGGTGCCGACGGCGGCGAGCACGCGCCCCCAGTTCGGGTCGTTGCCGAACACCGCGGCCTTGAACAGGTTCGACCGGGTGACGGCGCGGGCGACGGCGACGGCCGCCTCCTCGGAGGTCGCCCCGGTGACGGTGACCGCGATGTCGTGCGAGGCGCCCTCGGCGTCCCCCACGAGCTGCCGGGCCAGGTCGGCGGAGGCGGCGGCCACCGCGGCGGCGAACACCTCGGGGTCGGGGGTCACGCCGCTGGCGCCGGAGGCGAGCAGCAGCACGGTGTCGTTGGTCGACATGCAGCCGTCGGAGTCGACCCGGTCGAACGTGGTCCGGGTGGCGCGGCGCAGCGCGGCGTCGGCCTGCTCGGCGGTGACGACCGCGTCGGTGGTGAGCACGACCAGCATCGTCGCGAGGCCCGGCGCGAGCATGCCCGCGCCCTTGGCCATGCCGCCGACGGTCCAGCCGTCGCCCACGACGGCGGCGGTCTTGCTCACGGTGTCGGTGGTCATGATCGCGGTGGCGGCGTCCGGGCCGCCGTCGGCGCTGAGCGCTGCGGCGGCGGCGTCGGTGCCGGGGAGCAGCAGGTCCATCGGCAGCCGCTCGCCGATCAGGCCGGTCGAGCACACCAGCACGTCGCCCGCGGAGGCGCCGAGCACCTCGGCGACGTGCTCGGCGGTGCGGTGGGTGTCGAGGAAGCCCTCGGGGCCGGTGCACGCGTTGGCGCCGCCGGAGTTGAGCACCACCGCGGTGGCGACGCCGTCGGACACGGCCTGTCGGGACCACACGACCGGCGCGGCGACGACGCGGTTGGTGGTGAACACGCCGGCGGCGACGTGCAGCGGTCCGTCGTTCACGACCAGGGCGACGTCCGGCTTCCCGGACGGCTTGAGGCCGGCGGTGACACCCGCGGCGCGGAAGCCGCCCGGCGCGGTCACGCCCGCGGTCTCGATGGCGGCGGTCACGGGGCGACTCCCTCGGTGGTGAGGCCGGTGCGCTCGGGCAGTCCGAGCGCGAGGTTCAGCGACTGCACCGCGGCGCCCGCGGTGCCCTTGACCAGGTTGTCCAGCGCGCACAGCGCGACGACCCGGCCGGCGCCCTCGTCGACGGCCACCTGGACGAGGGCGGTGTTGGCGCCGGTCGTGACGCCGCTGGCCGGCCACTCGCCCTCCGGCAGCAGCTCGACGAACGGCTCGGCGGCGTAGGCCGTCTCCCAGGCGGCGCGGACCGACGCGGCGTCCGCGCCGGGCGCCAGCGGTGCGGTGACCGTCGCGAGGATGCCGCGGGACATCGGGACCAGGACCGGGGTGAACGACAGGCCGACGGCGGCCGCGCCGGCGACGCCGAGGTTCTGCTGGATCTCCGGGATGTGCCGGTGCGTGCCGCCGACCGCGTAGGGCTGGGCGGAGCCGAGCGCCTCGGACGCGAGCAGGTGGGACTTCAGCGACTTCCCGGCGCCGGAGTAGCCGACCGCGAGCACCGCCACCACGTCGGCCGGGTCGAGGACGCCCGCGGCGACACCCGGCTGGAGCGCGAGGGTCACGGCGGTGACGTTGCAGCCGGGGACGGCGATCCGGCGCGCCTGCGCGAGCGCCGCGCGCTGGGCCGACGGCGTGGCCTCCCCCGCGTGCAGCAGCTCGGGCATGCCGTAGGGCCAGGTGCCCGCGTGCTCCGTGCCGTAGAACCGGCGCCACGCCTCCGCGTCGGTCAGCCGGTGGTCCGCGCCGAGGTCCACGACCAGCGCGCCGTCGCCCCGGTCCGCGAGCGCCGCGGCGATCTCGCCCGACGCGCCGTGCGGGAGCGCCAGCACCACGACGTCGTGGCCCACCAGCTCGTCGACCGAGGTCGGGGTGAGCACGCGGTCCGCGAGGCCGCGCAGGTGCGGCTGGTGCGCGCCGAGCCGGGTCCCGGCGTTGGAGTGGGCGGTGAGCGCGCCGATCTCGGCCTCGGGGTGGCCGAGCAGGAGCCGCAGGGTCTCGCCGCCGGCGTACCCGGAGGCGCCCGCGACGGCGACGGAGAAGGACATGTGCATGACCATACACCCGACTGCACACTGATGCATCGACCCCCGCCCGGCGCGCCGGCCCCCGTGTCCGGGCACCGGGCGCGGGCTCGCGACACCCGGCCGATCGTCGCCTGACCACCTGGTCCGTCGGGTGGTCAGGCGACGACCGGGTGGAGTTCCGGAACCGGCGGGGCCCCGGCGCGGGACACGGGGCCGACCCCTGACACGGCCGGAATGCCCGGGCGGGCGGCGTCGTTGCTGACCGTATGCACGCGATCCTCGCCACCGAGCCGGGTGGACCCGACGTCCTCGAGCCCGACGAGATCCCCGACCCGCTCCCCGGTCCGCGCGACCTCCTGGTGCGGCTGAGCGCCGCGGGCGTGAACTTCATCGACACCTACCGGCGCAGCGGCGTGTACGCGATGCCGTTCCCGCACGTGCCCGGGTCCGAGGGCGCGGGGGTCGTCGAGGCCGTGGGCCGCGAGGTGCGGGACTTCGCCGTCGGCGACCTGGTCGCGTGGGCGTCGGCGCCGTCGTCCTACGCGGAGCTCGTCGTCGTGCCGGAGGCCGTCGCGCTGCGCGTGCCGGACGGGGTGGCCGAGGAGGTGGCTGCGGCGCTGCCGCTCCAGGGCCTCACCGCGCACTACCTGGTGACCTCGACGTTCCCCGTGCTGGAGGGCCAGGACGTGCTGGTGCACGCCGGGGCCGGCGGGGTCGGCCTGCTGCTGACCCAGCTCGCCGCCGCCCGGGGCGCGCGGGTCATCACCACGGTCGGCACCGCCGAGAAGGAGGCGCTGTCCCGCGCCGCCGGCGCGGCCGAGGTCATCCGGTACACCGAGCTCGACGACCTGACCACCGAGCTGCCCGCGCTGGTGCGCGACCTGACCGGCGGCCGCGGCGTGCACACCGTGTTCGACGGGGTGGGTGCGACCACGTTCGAGGCCTCGCTCGCGTCGCTGCGTCCCCGGGGCGGCCTCGCGCTGTTCGGCGCGTCCTCCGGGCCGGTGCCGCCGTTCGACCCGCAGCGGCTCAACGCCGCCGGGTCCCTGTTCCTCACCCGGCCCACGCTGGGCCATTACACCGCCACCCGGGACGAGCTGACCCGGCGGGCCGACGAGCTCTTCGCGGCCGTCGCCGCCGGGACCCTCGAGGTCCGGGTCGGCGCGACCTACCCCCTGGCCGAGGCCGCCGAGGCGCACCGCGCGCTCGAGGGCCGGGCCACCACCGGAAAGGTGCTCCTCACCGCATGAGAGACCTGCACGTCGAGATCTGGTCCGACATCGCCTGCCCCTGGTGCTACATCGGCAAGCGCCGGTTCGCCGCCGCGCTCGCCGACTTCGAGCACCGGGACCACGTCCGCGTGACGTGGCGCTCGTTCGAGCTCCAGCCGGACGCCGAGCCGTCGACGGCCCACCCCGGGCTGACCGAGGCGCAGATGCTGGCCGAGCGCAAGGGCATGCCCGTCGACCAGGTGCGGCAGATGTTCGACCAGGTGACGGCCGTCGCCGCGTCGGTCGGTCTGGCGTACGACTTCGACACCGTGGTGCCCGCTAACACCTTCGACGCGCACCGGCTGGTACACGTGGCCGCCTCGCTGGGCGGCGATCCTGCCGCGGCCGAGGTCGTCGAGCGGCTGATGAGCGCGCACTTCGAGCACGGGCGGGTCGTCGACGACCTGGACGTGCTGGTGGAGATCGCGGTCGAGGCCGGGCTGGACGGCGACGCCGTGCGCGCCGCGCTGGCCGCCGACGCCGGGGCGGGCGCCGTGCGCGCCGACGAGGCCGAGGCCGCCGCGCTGGGCATCCAGGGCGTGCCGTTCTTCGTCGCCGACCGCCGGCTCGGGTTGTCCGGTGCGCAGCCGGTCGAGGTGTTCGCCCAGCTGCTGTCGCAGGCCTGGGCCGACGCGAACCCGCCGCTGGCGATCCCCACGATCGCGGGGGCCGCGGACGCGGAGGCGTGCGGGCCGGACGGCTGCTGAGGCGCTGACGCGCGGGGCGCGGCTCGTGGACGGGACCGGGTGTCCGAAACGTCCACGACCCGCGCCCGCCGCGGCGCCTACGGTCGTCGCATGACACCGCAGCTGGACATGATCGGGCTGGTCGCGAGCGACCTGCCGCGCACCCTCGCCTTCTACCGCGCCCTCGGGCTCGACCTGCCGGCGTCGGCCGACGCCGAGCCGCACGTCGAGGTCACCCTGCCCGGCGGCCTCCGGCTCGCCTGGGACACGGTGGACGTGATCCGCTCGTTCGACCCGGGCTGGGCGCCGCCGACGGGCGGGCACCGCGCCGCGCTGGCGTTCCGGTGCGCGGACGCCGCCGAGGTCGACGCCGTGTACGCGCGCATGGTCGACGCCGGGTTCGCCGGGCACCTCGCGCCCTGGGACGCCGTCCGGGGCCAGCGGTACGCGGTGCTGCACGACCCGGACGGCACCGCGGTCGACCTGTTCGCCGACGCGGGCTGACCCGGCGCGCCGCCGGGGCGCGCCGCGGCGGCCGGGCGTCGGGCTCCGGCCGCGGGACACCGGCCGCCGGACGCCGGCCGCCGGAGCCGCGCGGCCTACGGTCTCCGGCGCGACCCACGCCGATCGGCGAGGGGGAGGCCGGAATCCGTAGGTGACGCGGACGCCGCGGCGCCCGCGCGCCCGGCCGCGAGCGCCGCGGGCGATCGCCCCGTCAGCGCGCGGACCTCGCGGGACAGGTGCGGCTGGTCGGCGTAGCCCGCGCGCTGCGCGACCTCCGCCAGCGGGACGCCCGCGTCGAGCAGCGGGAGGACCCGCTGCAGCCGCAGCACCCGCCCGAGCGTCCGCGGGCCGTACCCGAACGCCGCGAGCGAGCGGCGGTGCAGGGTGCGCGGCGTGACGCCGAGCCGGTCGGCGATGTCGGCGGCCGACGTCGCGCGGGCGGCCAGGCCGGCGACGACCGCGGCCTCGCGCGGCCGGCCGCCGCGCTCCGCCAGAAGCGCCGCGACCCGCCGCTCGAGGTCGGCCGCCCC
This sequence comes from Cellulomonas sp. ACRRI, assembly GCF_022346185.1. GTDB lineage: Bacteria > Actinomycetota > Actinomycetes > Actinomycetales > Cellulomonadaceae > Cellulomonas. The sequence goes on from NZ_JAKRMS010000060.1 coordinate 15,277, forward strand.
ACCCGCCGCGACGGCGTCCGCCCAGGGCCGCGCGGCCCGGGTGCCCCAGACGTCCGCGAGCTCCGGGCGCCCGTCGCGCAGGGCGTCCGCGGGGAGGCCGAGCAGGACCGGGGCGGCGCCGGGCGGCAGCCGGAGGCCGAGCGCCGCCGCGCCCGCGGGCAGCGGGTCGGACGGGTGCGCCCGGGTGTCCGGGCCCGCGACGAGCAGCCGCCCGCCGGACCAGACGAGGTCCATGCAGCCGTCGGGCAGCACGTCCTGTCCGGGCTCCGGGGCGCCTCCCCCCGCGCCGGACGGCGTGCCGGCCCGCGCCGTCCGCGCCGCCGCCGGTGCGCCCGGCACCGCCTGGCGCCCGGTCACCGACCACAGCACGGCACCCGGGACGCGGGTCGACGGTCGCTCGGCGTACACGTCCGGCAGCATCCCACCGCGGTCCGACGGGACACGGGCCCGGATGCGGCGGCGCGGGACCGGACGCGGGACGGGCCCCCGCCCGCCGGAGCGATCCGGCGGGCGGGGGCCCGTCCTCGTGCGGGGCTCAGGTCACTTCTTGACGGTGACCGTCACCGGCGCGCTGGTGCTGCCGGCGACCACGTCGGGCCGCGAGGGCACGAACACCGCCGTGTACTCGTGCGCACCCACCGAGGCGGTGCGCGGCACGGAGCCGAGCGCCAGGCCGAGCACCACCGGCGAGCGGCCGATCACGCGGTCGCCCTCCCGGAACTCGACCGTGCCGGACGGGAACCAGGTGCCCTCGACCCGGACCTGCGACACCAGCAGCGTCGGCAGCCAGGTCCCGTAGGTCTGGCTGTTGCGGCTGGCCGACAGCGTGACCGAGGACTGCTTGAGCTCCGGCTCCGGCTCCTGCGCGGCCGCCACCGTGACCGGCAGCGTCACGACGGTGCCGCTCGGGGCGGCGACCAGGGTGAGCACGTGCTCGCCCGCCGTCGTCCCCGCCGGGACCGTCACCGCGACCTGCGCCGCGCCGTCGGTCACCGTCGCCGAGCCGATCGACGCGCCGTCGAGCTGCACGTCGATCGACGTGTTCAGCGGCGAGCCGAGGCTGGTCAGGTTCAGGCCCGTGACTGCGAAGGCCAGCTCGGTGCCCGCCGTGACCTCGTCGGGCAGGGCCGGCACGCCGACCGCCCGCTCGTCGAACTCGGGCGACAGGCCCGGGTGCGCCTCGAGGTAGGCGATCCACGCGTCCCGGTCGATCAGACCCGAGTCGGTGGTGCCGGAGCCCTCGGCCAGCACCCGGAAGTTGTCGCCGCCCTGGGCCAGGAAGGAGAACGTCCCGATGCGGTACTCCGCCGCCGGGTCGATCGCCTCGCCGTCGACGGTCACCGAGGTGATCCGGCTCCCCAGCGGCTGCGACTCGTCGTAGGTGTACGAGACGTTGTCCGACAGCCCGAGCTGCAGGTAGGGGCGGCTCGGGATCGTGCCGTCCGCGTTGGTCTGCCACTGCTGCTCGAGCATCGTGACGACCTGCTCGCCCGTCAGCGTCGTGGTCCAGAGGTTGTTCACGAACGGCAGGACCGCGTTGGCCTCGGCGTAGGTGATGGTGCCGTCGGGCGCGTACAGCAGCTCCGCCCGCAGGCCGCCGGGGTTCACGACGCCGATCTGGGCGCCGCCGCGCTCGTCGGACGACAGCGTCTCGAGCAGCGAGTCCGCCACCAGGTTGCCCAGCGTCGACTCCTTGGACCGGTCGTCGCGGGTGCCGCCCGTGTAGACCCCGTTCGTGTACGAGCCGCCCGCGTAGGCGGTCGTGATGTCCGCGGTCACCGAGCCCTTGGGCTGGTTGCCGACCACGGCCGCCTCGGCCAGCGCGGCGTCGACGATCGTCTTGACCTCGGCGACGCGCGGGTACTGCGCCACCAGGGCCGCGTCGAGCTGGGCCTGGGTCTGGCCCGCCGCCGGGGCGACGCGCTTGACGTTCTCGCCGGTGAGCGCGGAGACCGCGTCGGAGGCCGGGTCGTACGTCAGCGTGACCTTGCCGATGTTCTCGCCGTAGGAGCCGGTCTGGACGATCGGGCGGGTCCACTCCCCGGAGGCCTCCGGCTCAGCGGGCCCGTACCAGGCGTACTGCTTGTGGGTGTGGCCCGTGAAGATCACGTCCACGTCGCCCGAGGTCAGCGTGGCGATGTCCGAGAAGGCGCCGCCCGCGGCGATCTCCTCCTCCAGCGTCGCGCCGTCCGGCGTCCCCGCGCCGGCGCCCTCGTGGTACTCGGCCACGATCACGTCGGCCTCGCCGTTGGTGTCGTCGCCGTCGGACAGCTGCGCGGCGACGCGGTTGACCGCCTCGACCGGGTCGCCGAAGTCCAGGTCGGCGATCCCGCCCGGCGCGACGAGCGTCGGGGTCTCCTGGGTGACGACGCCGATGACGCCGACCCGCACGCCGTCGACGTCGAGCACCGTGTACTCGTCGAGCGCCGGGTTCTCGGTGCCCTTGTCGTAGACGTTCGCGCCGAGGTACGGCCACGCCGCGTTGGTGCCGCCGGCGATCACGCGGTCGACCAGGTCGGCGTAGCCGCGGTCGAACTCGTGGTTGCCGACCGCGGACGCGGCCAGGTCGAGCGCGTTGAGCACGTCGATCGTCGGCTGGTCCTCGGCCACCGCGGAGGCGAACAGGGACGCGCCGATGTTGTCGCCGGCGGACAGGAAGACCGCCGCGCCGCCGGCGGCCTCGGCCGCCGCCCGCTGCTGCTCGACCGTCCCGGCGAACGCGACCGTGTTGGCGTCGATCCGGCCGTGGAAGTCGTTGATGTTGAGCAGCGTGAGGTCGACGGGGCCGTCGGGGGTGGTGCCGGTGTCGCCGGCGGTCAGGCCGACCAGCACCGGGTCGTGGTCCGAGGACCGGTACGCGTCCGGCGCGTAGAACAGGCTGCCGTGCGCGTTGTAGCGGCTGTACTCCAGCGCCACCGACTCGCCGGCGTTGATGTTCCACACGTCGGCGCCGGTCGCCCGGCCGAGGGCCGCGTCGTTCAGCAGCACGTGGTCCAGGGAGCCCGAGAGCCCCTGGTACGAGTAGGAGTACTCCCCCGCGTCGAGCGCCGTCGTCGCGTCGGTGTAGCCCGCGGCGTACAGCACCTGCAGCGGGTCCTCCTGGGTGTAGGAGTTGAAGTCGCCGAGCAGCGCGACCGCCTCGGCGTCGCCCTGCACCGTCGGCACCCAGTCGCGCAGCGCCTCGGCCTGGCGGACCCGGGACTCGTTGGACGCGCCCTGGCCGTCGCCGGTGTCGGCGTCGCCCGGCCACGGGCCGGCCGAGCCCTTGGACTTGAGGTGGTTCACGACCACGAACAGCTGCTCGCCACCCTCGGTCGGCACGAAGGCCTGGCCGATCGGCTCGCGCGCGTTGCCGAACGCCTGGTCGTCGCCGGACTGCGTGCCGAGCGCGCGGGCGTCGCCCACGGTCTCGACCGCGGCCGGGCGGTAGATCAGCGCGTTGGTGATGGTGTCCTGCTCGGACGCGTCCGGCAGCTCCTTCGAGGACGGGACGAACGCCCAGGTGCCCTCGCCGGCCGCCGCGTTGAGCGCGGCGGTGAGCGTCGACAGCGCCTCGTCGGGCACGCCGTCGACGGCCGCGGAGTTCTCGATCTCCATGAGGCCGACGACGTCCGCGTCGAGCGCGTTGATGGCGGCGACGATCTTGTCCTGCTGGCGCTGCAGGTCGGCCTGGTTCCACGCGCCGCGCTGCGCGCAGCCCTCACGGACGGTCACCGGGGTGCCCGCGCGGTCGGTGTAGGGCACGCAGGACGCGGTGTCGGCGCCGAGGGTGGTGAAGTAGTTGAGCACGTTGAACGACGCGACCGTCACGTCGGCCTCGCCCAGGCCCTCGGGGGCCGGGGTGCGGTCGTTCTCGAACGTCGCCGGGTAGCCGTCCGGGTTCGCCGCGTCGAGCGGCAGCGTCGGGCTGAGCTTCCACGCGCTGTTCCGGTAGTCGACGACCACCGGGGCGGTGAACGTGGCCGCCGCACCCACGCGGACCGGGTTGTCCAGCGACACGTACGGCGGGGTCAGGCCGGTGTTCGCGGCCGACAGGAAGTTGGTGCTGGCGCCGTCGTCCAGCACGACCCCGCGGGCGGCGGCGTCCGCGACGGCCGCGTCGTACTCCGGGGTGCCCGGCCGCGCGACCTCGGTCGGCTGGATCAGCGGCGTCGTCCCGGACGCCAGGCCGACCTCGCCGTACTGGTTGGTCGAGTAGGTGTTGGTCACCGTCAGGTCGCCCGACGGCAGGTAGAGCATCGACTCGAGCGTCTCGCGCGCGGCGTCGCCGGCCGGCCAGGCGGCCGTCACGGGCTCGACCGGGGCCGGGGCGTCGCCCAGCTCGACGAGGCCGGCGGCGCTGCCGACCGTGATCTCGGTCAGGCCCTGGTACTCCGACACGGCGCCGGTGACCCGGACGTGGTCGCCGATCGCGACCGAGCCCGCCGTGGCGCCCGAGAACACGAAGACCGCGTCCGAGGCGGTCCGGGCCGAGACGTCGGTGTCCCCGCCCGTGCCCGGCGTCTGGATGACGTAGCCGCGGTAGCCGCCGGTCGCGTAGACCGCGGTCACGACGCCGGACGTCGTCACCGTCTGGCCCGCGAGCGGCGACGTGTCGCCCGGGCCCTGGACCTCCGCGATGGTGTGGGTGTCCTCCGCCGCAGCCGCGGGGACCGCGGTCAGGGGTACCCCGACCATCGCCCCCACGGCGGCGAGGCTCGCCGCCCACCTGGTGCGTGTGCGTACAGCGCTCACCGATCTTCTCCGATCCCCCGGGGCGCTTCTGGCGCCCTCGTCAGCAGGCCGCATCACAGTCGTCACACAGCCGTCTGACAACGTATGGGCGGTATGTCCGGATACACAAGCACGCCGGGGGGACACGAAGGTTGCGATCGGGTGAACGCCCGATCACCCGGGCTGCTCCGGACGGGGCGCGCGCGGCGAGGTCGTCGGTTCCGTCCGGCGGCGGGGGTGCGCAACCGACGACCTCGGGCGCAACCGACGACCTCGCGCTGCGGGCGGGGCCCCGGGACGGCGACGGCCCCGTGCCACGCCCTCGGAAGGGCGCGGCACGGGGCCGTCGGGGTGCTGCTACGCGCGGAGGGTGGCGCCGAAGCGGCGCTCGGCCTCCGCCACGACCGCGGCGCGCACGGCCGCGGTCTCGTCCGCGGTGAGCGTGCGGTCCGCGGCGCGCAGGCGCAGCGCGAACGCGAGCGACCGCTGGCCCTCGCCGACCTGCTCGCCGGTGTACACGTCGAACAGCCGCGCGCTCTCCAGCACGTCGCCCGCCGCGCTCGCCGCGGCGCCGGTGCGGACCGCGTCGAGCACGTCGGCCACCGGCACCTCGGCCGGGACCACCAGGGCCACGTCCTCCTTGGCGACCGGGAACGTCGACACCTCGGTGGCGACGACCTCCGTACGGGGGGCGGCGGCGAGCAGCACGTCCAGGTCGACCTCGAACGCGCTCGCCCGCGCCGGCAGCCCGAGGGCCGCGACGACGTTCGGGTGCAGCTCGCCGGCGTGGCCGGCCACGGTGCCGTCGGCGGTGGTGAACCGCGCGCAGCGACCCGGGTGCCACGGCGCCCGCTCGGCGTCCGCCGCGACCGCGAGCTCGACGCCCAGGGTCTCGGCCAGCAGCCGCACGGCGTCGATCGCGTCGGTGTGGTCGGCCGCGCGGCCGGGCCCCCACCACCCCGCGGGCTCCCGCAGGCCGGTGAGCACGCCGGCGACGTGCCGCGGCTGGTGCGGGACCGCCGCGCGCACCGCGTCGAGCACGTCGTCCGACGGCCGCTGCGCGATCGGCGGGACCGGGGCCGACGCCGCGCCCGGGCGGGGCAGCGTGACCGCGCCGACCTCGTACACCGCGAGGTCGGTGGTCCCCCGCGCCACGTTCCGGCGCGCCGTGTCGAGCAGCGTCACCAGCAGCGACGCACGCATGGACGGCCGCTCCTCGGACAGCGGGTTCGCCAGCCGGACCATGGTCCGCCGCTCGTCGTCGGCGGGCAGCGCGAGCGCGTCGAGCTGCGCCTCACCGACGAACGGGTAGGACAGGGTCTCGACCCAGCCCGCGTCCGCGAGCACCTGCGCGACCCGGCGCCGCCGCCGCTGCGCCACGGTCAGGCCGAGGCCCACCGGCGACCGCGGGACGACCGACGGGATCGCGTCGTACCCGTGCAGGCGCGCGACCTCCTCGACCAGGTCGACCGGCTCGGTGAGGTCCGGGCGCCAGGTCGGCACCGTCACGGAGACGACCGCGTCCGCGCCGGCGCCGACGACCTCGCCGACCGTGCAGCCGATCTCGCGCAGGTAGCGCGAGACGGCGGCCACGTCCAGGTCCAGGCCGATCAGCCGCGCGGGCAGGTCGACCGGCAGGCGCAGCACCGGCGGCGGGGTGGTCAGGTCGACGTCGGTCAGCACCGGGTCGGCCGTCCCGCCGCCGTGCTCGACCAGCAGCTCGACCACGCGGGCCGCCGCCACGCGGGGCAGCTGCGGGTCGACGCCGCGCTCGAACCGCTTGCTCGCCTCGCTCGGCAGCTTGTGCCGCCGGGCGGTGCGGGCGATCGAGACCGGGTCGAAGTGCGCGGCCTCGATCAGCAGGTCCGTGGTCGACTCGGACACCTCGGTCTCGGCACCGCCCATCACGCCCGCCAGGCCGAGCACGCGCCCGGCGTCCGGGCCGTCGGTGATGAGCAGGTCCTCGGGGTCCAGCGCCCGGTCCACGCCGTCGAGGGTGGTCAGCCGCTCCCCCGCCCGGGCGCGCCGGACGACGATCGGGCCGTCGAGCGTCGCCAGGTCGTAGGCGTGCAGCGGCTGCCCGAGGTCGAGCATCACGTAGTTCGTCACGTCGACGGCGAGCGAGATCGGCCGCATGCCGGCCTGGGTCAGGCGCTGCTGCATCCAGGTCGGCGACGGCTTGCTCGCCGCCACGCCGCGGACGACGCGCGCGACGAACCGGTCCGCGCCGGCGACGCCGTGGATCGGCGCCTCGTCGCGGAGCTCGACGCCGAAGCCACCCGTGGTGGCCAGGCCCTCGTCGGCGCCCGTGCGCGGCAGACCGCGGTCGGTGAACGCCGCGCCGGTCGAGTGCGCGTACTCGCGGGCGACACCCCGCATCGCGAAGCAGTAGCCGCGGTCCGGGGTCACGTTGATCTCGAGGACCTCCTCGCCGAGCCCGAGGAGGGCGCGGGCGTCGGTCCCGGGGGCGGCCTCGATGCCCAGCTCCGACAGCACGATGATGCCGTCGTGGTCGTCGCCGAGGCCCAGCTCGCGCGAGGAGCAGATCATGCCGTCCGACACGTGGCCGTACGTCTTGCGGCTGGCGATCGCGAACGGACCGGGCAGCACCGTGCCGGGCAGCGCGACGACCACGTGGTCGCCCACGTCGAAGTTGTGCGCCCCGCACACGATGCCGCGCGGCGTGCGCGTGCCGTCCTCGGCGGTGCCGTTGTGGTCGCCCACGTCGACCTGGCACCAGTTGATGGTCTTGCCGTTCTTCTGCGGCTCGGGCACGCGCTCGACGACGCGGCCGACCACGAGCGGGCCGGAGACGGCGGCGGGGTGGACCGCCTCCTCCTCGAGGCCGACCTTCACCAGGTCGGCCGCCAGCTGCTCGGCCGAGAGGCCCGCAGGGAGCTCGACGTGCTCGCCCAGCCACGTCAGGGGGATGCGAGGCATCAGATCACCGCCCGGAACTGGGTGGAGAAGCGGACGTCGCCCTCCACCATGTCGTGCATGTCCGCGATCTCGTGACGGAGCATGAGCGTGCGCTCGATGCCCATCCCGAACGCGAAGCCGGAGTACACCTCGGGGTCGACGCCCGCCGCGCGCAGCACGTTCGGGTTGACCATCCCGCAGCCGCCCCACTCGATCCAGCCGGGCCCGCCCTTCTTCTGCGGGAACCACAGGTCCATCTCGGCGCTGGGCTCGGTGAACGGGAAGAACGACGGCCGCAGCCGCGTGCGGGCGTCCGGCCCGAACATCGCCTTGGCGAAGTGGTCCAGCGTGCCCTTGAGGTGCGCCATCGTCAGGCCCTTGTCGACCGCGATGCCCTCGACCTGGTGGAACACCGGGGTGTGGGTCGCGTCGAGCTCGTCGGTGCGGAAGACCCGGCCCGGGCACGCGACGTACAGCGGCACGCCGCGCTCCAGCAGGCTGCGGGCCTGCACCGGCGAGGTGTGCGTGCGCAGCACCAGGTGCGGGTCGGGCTCGCCCTCGGGCGCCGCGACGTAGAAGGTGTCCTGCATCTGCCGCGCCGGGTGGTCCGGGCCGAAGTTCAGGGCGTCGAAGTTGAACCACTCCGCCTCGACCTCGGGGCCCTCGGCGATCTCCCACCCCATCGCGACGAACACGTCGGCGATGCGCTCCTGGAGCAGCTCGAGGGGGTGCCGGGCGCCGCGGGGCTCGCGGTCGGACGGCAGCGTGACGTCGACGGCCTCCTCGACGAGGACGCGGGCGTCGCGCTCGGCGGCCAGCACCTCCTCGCGGGCGGCGATCGCGGCGTTCAGCCGGCCGCGGGCCTGGCCGAGCGCCTTGCCGGCGACGGCCTTGTCGGCGGGGGCCAGGCCGCCGATCGCGCGGTTCGCCAGCGCCAGCGGGCTGCGCTCGCCGGTGTGCGCGAGCCGCGCGGACTTGAGGGCGTCGAGGTCGCCGGCCGCCGCGACGGCCGCCAGGGCCTCGTCGAGGGCGCGGCCGACGGCGTCGGCGTCGAGGGGGTTCAGGGGTGTGTCGGGCGTGGACATCCGGACCTTCTCTGCAGGTGGAGCGGCGGGGCGGCCTGCGGCGGGCGCGCGGGGCGCGCGCGACGGGCCGACCGACGGGCGAGTCTAGTGGCGCCCGCTCCGGGGCCTCGGGACCGTCCGGGCCGTGGCGCCGGACGGGACCTGCGCGCCTCTCAGCGCCGCGGCCCGGGAACGGGCCCGGGAAATCGGCGGCCGAGGGGGCGGGTGGCGGTCATGGCCGCCATCGTGCCACAGGGGCCGAGGCGCGGGGGGGCCGGGGGCGCCCCCCCCCCCCCCCCCCCCCCGGGGGGGCCCCCCCCCCCCCCCCCGGGCCCCGGGGGGGGGGGGGGGGCGGGGGGCCCCCCCCCCCCCGGGGGGGGGGGGGGGGGGGG
>NZ_JAKRMS010000061.1 GCF_022346185.1 Cellulomonas sp. ACRRI
GTTCGGCCTGGGGCGGGCGGGCTCGGCCGGCGGCTCCGCGACCTCCGCCGGGCCGGCGGGGGCGCGCGGCGCGGCGCGGCCGGGCACCGGGGTGACCGCGGTGGTCGACCCGGTCGCGGGCGAGCTCGTGGTGCGGTCGGGCGCGGCGCGCGCCGCGGTGCCGCTGCCGCCCGGGGTCGACTGGGGCACGTGGCACGCGGTGGTCCTGGAGGTCGAGGGCAGGCTCGCCCGCGCCGAGGTGTCCCAGGCGCGGCTCGGCGACCCGCTGGCCGAGGTGGTGCTCGAGCTGCCGCAGCGCCTGCGCCCCGGCAGCGCCGGCGCGGTCGCGCGCACCTCCGGCGTGCACGTGGACGACCTCAGCGCGGTGCCGCTGGCGCAGCGGGTCACCGACGTCGAGCCGCTGCCCGTCCCGGGCGACCTGGTGGACGAGGTGACGTTCGACGGCGACCTGGGCCCGGGGTGGACCGCGGTGCGCGACCCGCAGGTCACCATCGCGGACGGCGCACTCGTGTGGCCGGTCGAGCGGGCCGACCTGACCGGCGCCGCGAACGACGCGGGGGTGCTGCTGCGCGACGTCCCCGACGGCGACTGGACCGCCGAGACCGTCGTGTCCGTCGACCTCGGCACCGACGACGTGCGCAACTACCAGCAGGCCGGGCTCGTGGCGTACGCGGGTGACGACCTGTTCGCCCGGCTCTCGCACGTGGCGATCTGGAACACGCGGCAGACCGAGTTCGGGCACGAGCGCCCGTACGCCGGGCGGCTGTCGTACGGCGGGACGATCGCGGGGCCACCCGCGGACACCACGTGGTTGCGGCTGGTGCACCGCACCGACGACGCGGGGGAGCACGAGGTCCGCGCGCTGACCAGCACGGACGGCTCGACGTGGGTCGCCGGCGGCGTCTGGACGTTCCCGGCGGGCACGGACCTGCGCATCGGGCTGGTCTCCCACGGGTGGGACGGGGTGGCGCCGCGGGCCACGGCGCGGTTCGACGGGCTGCGGGTCTGGGCGGACTGAGGCGGCCGGTCCGCGGGGGAGACTGGGGGCGTGCCCGAGGACCCCTGGACCGCGCTCGCCGGCGACTGGGCCGCGTCCTGGGGCGGCTTCGCCGGTCCGGCCCGCGCGGCGCTGCTGGACGCGACGGGGGCGGGTCCCGGCACCCGGCTGCTCGACGTCGGCTGCGGCACCGGCGAGCTGCTCGCCCGGGCGGCGGCCCGGGGCGCGACGGCGGCGGGCGCGGACGTCGCCCCGGGCATGGTCGACCGGGCCCGGCGCGCCGCGCCCGGGGCGGACGTCCGGGTCGCGGACGCCGAGGACCTGCCCTGGCCGGGCGGGGCGTTCGACGTGGTCGCCGCGGTGAACGTCCTGCACCTCGCCGACGACCCCGCGGCCGCGGTCGCGGAGGCGCGCCGGGTGCTGGCGCCGGGCGGGCTGCTCGCGGTGTGCGGCTGGGCCGAGCGGGACCGGTGCGAGCTCGACGCGGTGGAGGCCGCCCTGGCGGCGGACGACGGCGAGGAGCCCGGTCCCGAGGGGCCGCTGCGCCGCGAGGAGCCGGTGCGCGGGCTGCTGGCCGGGGCGGGGCTCGTGGTCGAGCACGTGGCGCTCGTCGACGTGCCGTGGACGGCGGCGGACGAGCCGGCGCTCGTGCGGGGGCTGCTGCTCGGGGAGGACGCCGCGGGGCTCGCCGAGCGCGGCCCGGTGGTGGTCGCGGCAGCCGAGCGGTTCCGGGGGCGCGACGGGTCGTACCGGTTCCGGAACGCGTTCCGGCTCGTGGTGGCCCGCCGCCCGGCGTGACCCCGTGCCGTCCGTGCGTCGAGTGGAAGGTCTGGCCCGACACGCCGACGGTGTGTCGGGCCAGACCTTCCACTGCCGAGGGGGTCAGCGGATCGCGTCGAGGTCGCGGACGGCGTACCGGTGGTGCTCCCACTCCTCCTCGAGGATCGTGTGCAGGCAGGACAGCACCGTCTCGGGGTACTCGGGCGCCCACGGGTTCGGCCGGGTCGCGGTCAGGTCCGCGGGCGTGACGCCCGCCAGGTAGTCGCGCACCATCGCGACCCGCTCCGCCCGCACCGCCAGCACCTCGTCCCACGCGGGCGCCGCCGCGGAGAACACGGACGGGTCGTGACCGTCCGCCGCGTACTCGACGTTCGGCTGCCCGATCGGGTGGTAGGGCCGCTCGACGCCGAGCACAGCGCCGCGCAGCCAGGTGTCCGTGGCCATGATCAGGTGCCGCACCGTCTGCGCGAACGACCACTCGCCGTCCACCTGCACGTCCAGCGTCCCGGCCGGCAGCGTCGCGACGCGCTCCAGCGTGGCCGCCCAGGTCGCCTCGACCGCGGCCCACGCCCGCCGCAGGCCCTCCGGGTCGGCGGCCCGCCGCTGCGACCGCCCGGGGAACCGCCGGTCGAGCTCGGCGTCGACCAGGGGCGCGACGTCCACCCCGTTGACCAGCAGCGAGCCGCCGCCGAGCAGCCAGGGCGCGTCGATGTCGGCCCCGGCGATCTCGACGCCGCGCATGACGACGTCCGACAGGTCGGCGCGGATCAGCCGGGCCCCGCGCAGGTCGGCCTCGACGAGGCGCGCCCCGCGCAGGTCGAGCCGGTCGGTCGTGGTCATGTCGTCCCCCCAGGTCCGGCGTGCCGGGCCACCAGTCAATCCCCCCGGCGGGCGCGCGCGCCAGACCCGGGCCGCGGTCAGCGCGCGGCGTGCGCGCGCAGGAAGTCCCGCACCGCCGACGCGGCCTCCGTGCTGTCGAGGTGCAGCCCGTGCCGTGCCCCCGGGACCGCGAGGAGCCGTGCCCCCGGGATCTCCGCCGCCAGCCGCTCCGCCGACGCGAGCGCCGCCAGCCGGTCCTCGGTCCCGTGCACGACGAGCGCGGGGGCGGCCACCCGCCCGAGGGCGTCGAGCGCGGCGTGCTCCGTGCTCGCCCGGTACAGCGCCCGCAGGGTGGGCCGGTCGGCGTCGACGGCGAAGAAGGTCCGCACCTCCTCGGCGTGCGCGGCGGCCCAGGCCTCGTCGAAGAACAGCCGGGTGCGCGCCGCGCCGTCCCCGCCCAGCAGCAGCCGGTGCGCCTCGGCGTCCCTCGGCACGCCGTCGCCGGGGCCCGCGCTGGTCGCCAGGAGCACGAGCGACGCCACGCGCGCGGGGGCGTCGACCGCGAGCCACTGCGCGATCTTGCCGCCCATCGAGTGCCCCACGACCTGCGCCCGCGCCACCCCGCCGGCGTCGAGCACCGCCCGGACGTCCCGGGCCAGGTCGCGCGTGGTGAGGCCGGCCGGGACGCGGCCGCCCGGGCCCGGCTCGGTGCCGGCGACACCGCGCTGCTCGGCGCGCAGCACCCGGAACTCCGTCGCGAGGGCCGCGGCGACCCGGTCCCAGCCGGCCATCGCGGTCGCCTGGCCCTGCAGGAGCAGCACCGGGCTGCCCGATCCCTGCTCCTGCCACCGCAGCGGGGTGCCGTCGTCGGCGGTGGCGGTCCGGGCCGGGTCCGGGGACGAGCTGGTCACCCGCGCGACGGTAGCCGAGCCCGCGCGCGTCCGATCGGGTGAGCCCGCGGTGCGGACGGCGGCGGCCGTTCGGGTGAGCGCGGGCCCCCGGGCCCGGGCGGCACCGGCCCGCGCCCGCAGTTCACCCGGTCGGCGACGGGCGGGCCGGCGCGGCGCGCGGCACCATCGGGCCATGCCGCCGGTGGAGGAGACGCCGCACGGCGAGCTGCGGCCGCAGCTCGCCGTGGCGCTGCTGGTCGTCTCCGTGCTCACGGCGGTCGGCGGGCTGACCCCGGTCGACCCCGGCACGCCGACCGGCCGCTGGGCGGTCGCCGCGGCCGCGTACGCGCTGCTGGCCGTCCTCGCGATGACCCTGCCCGCGCACCCGAGCAGCACCGAGGCGGTGCTGCTCGGCGGGATCGTGGTGGCCGGCGGCGTGCTCGCGAGCTGTCGCGCGACCGAGGGCGTGGTCGTGCTCGCCCTGGGCGTGATCCTCGCCGGTCAGCTCGCGGCGTACGTGCTGGACACCCGCCGGGCGGCCGTGGTCGTGGCGGTCGCGGCCGCGACGATCGCCGGCGGCGCCTGGCTGGCAGTCGCGCCGGTCAACCCCACGAACATCGTCAGCATGGCGACGCTATGCGTGCTGTCCTGCACCCTGCTCGGCTGGCAGGGCCGCCGGCTGCGCGAGGCGGGCGGGACGGACCACCTGACCGGAGCGCTGACCCGCGGCCCGTTCTACGAGCGGCTCGAGGCGGCGCTCGCGCGGGCCCGGCGCGGCGGGTCGCCGCTCAGCGTGGTGGCGCTCGACATCGACGACTTCCGGCAGGTCAACGACGCGCACGGGCACCTGGGGGCCGACGACCTGATGGCCGACCTGGTGTCCGGGTGGCGGGCCGAGCTCGACCGGGCGGGGTTCGTCGGGCGCCTCGGCGGGGACGAGTTCGTCGCGGTGCTGCCCGGGCAGGACGAGGCCGCGGCCCGGCGGTGGGCCGCGCTGGCGTCCGCGTGGGGGGCGCTGCCGTGCAGCGCGGGGGTGGCGGTGGCCGGGTCCGCCGACTCCGTCCGGGACCTCCTCGCGCGCGCTGACGCGGACCTGTACGCCACCAAGCGCGACCGCAAGGCGGACGCGCCCGCTCCGTAGCCGGCCGGCGGGGCGTCAGCGCGCCAGGCGCTCGACCGCCCCGGCGAACACCGGGGGCAGCCGCACGGCCGCGGGCACCAGGGTGCCCCGCAGCGGCGACGTCGCGACCGCCACCAGCGTCGACGTCAGCACCCGGTAGTCCCGGGTGGCGGCCGCCCACGCCCGCTCGTACCCCGCGGGGTCGTCCAGGTGCGCCACGGCGGCGACGGCCTGCGCGAACCCGAGCCGCAGCCCCTCGCCGGTGAGCGCGTCGACGTACCCCGACGCGTCGCCGACGAGCAGGACCCGGCCCGCCGTCCGGGCGCGGGTGCGCTGCCGGAGCGGGCCGGCGCCGCGGTCGGCGGCGTCCACCGGGGCACCCGCCAGCCGGTCGGCGAGGGCGGGCATGGCGGCCAGCTCGGCGTCGACGTCGACGGGCGCCGTGCCGAGCAGGGCCACGCCGACCAGGCCGGGACCGACCGGGGTCACGTAGGCCTCGGCGCGCCGACCCCAGTGCACCTCGACGAGGTCCGTCCACGGGGCGAGGCGGTAGTGCCGGCGGACGCCGAACCGGCGGGCGCGCCCGCCACGGGACCCCGCCTCGAGCCCCGCGAGCCGCCGGACGGTCGAGTGCAGCCCGTCGCAGCCGAGCAGCCACCGGGCCCGCACCCCGGCCGCCGTCACGCCGCCGCCGTCCTGGGTGAGCTCGCCGACCCGGGCGGACAGCCGCTCGACGCCCGCCTCGCGAGCCCGTCCCGCGAGCGCCGTGTGCAGCACGGTCCGGCGGACCCCGCGGCCCGGCGGCCCCACGAACCGGTGCTCCGCGCGCAGGTCGTCCCGGACGTACGCGATGCCCGCGAGCGGCCGCCCCGCGGGGTCGACGTCCCACCGCCGGAGCAGGTCGACGGCCCGGGGCATCAGGCCCTCGCCGCACGCCTTGTCCACGGGGGTGCCGCGGGGCTCGACCACGAGCGCGGTGAGCCCGGCGCGCCGCGCCTCCAGGGCCGCCGCCAGCCCGACCGGGCCGCCGCCGACGACCAGCACGTCGACGTCGGGGGTGGCGGTCACCGTCCCGGCGCCGGCACGGGGTCGCCGCCCCCGCCCGCCGCCCGCAGGGCGCGCTCCTCCGCGGGGATCCGGAACCCGAGGAGCAGCACGGCGTTCAGCACCGTGAAGGCGGCTGCCGTCACCCAGGCGGTGTGCACCAGCGGCAGCGCCAGGCCCTCGACGACCACCGCGACGTAGTTCGGGTGCGGGATCCACCGGTAGGGGCCGCGGTCGACCAGGGGCAGCCCGGGCACCACGATCACCCGGGTGTTCCACCGCGGCCCGAGCGTCGCGATGCACCACCAGCGCAGCGCCTGGCTCGCCAGCACGAGGGCCAGCGCCGGCCAGCCGAGCCAGGGCAGGAACGGGCGGTCGGCCAGGTGCGCCTCGAGGACGCAGGCGAGCAGCAGGCCCGTGTGCAGCGCGACCATCGGGGGGAAGTGCCCGCGCCCGGACTCGACGCCGCCGCGGGCGAACGACCAGCGCGCGTTGCGGGAGGAGACGACGAGCTCGACGAGCCGCTCGACGGCCGTGAGCGCGATCAGGAGGTCGAACCACGCCAGCGAGCTCACGACGTCGCCCCCGGCCAGCGCAGCGCGACCAGCTCCGCGCCGACCCCCGGCCCGAAGGCCAGGACGGCGCCGAGCGCACCCGGGTCGGGCGGCGGTCCCGCGAGCACGTCGGCCAGCACGTGCAGCACCGCGGCCGACGACAGGTTGCCCGCACGGGCGAGGGCGGCGCGCGACCCCGCGAGCGCGGCCGGGCCGAGGCCCAGGGCGTCCTCGACCGCATCGAGGATCTTCGGCCCGCCCGGGTGCACCACCCAGCGCGCCACGTCCGCGACCCCCGCGCCGAGCGGGGCGAGCAGGGCCTCGACGTCCGCGGCGGCGTGCGCGGCCACGGTGCCGGCCATCCCGCCGGACAGCACGATGCGGAAGCCCGACCCGCCCACCTGCCACCCGAGGTCGTGCTCCGTCCCCGGGTACAGCGCGCTGCGGGCGCCGGCCACCGCGGGCCCGTCCAGACCCAGCGCGGCCGCACGACGGTCGCCGACCAGCACCGCCGCCGCCGCGCCGTCGCCGAACAGCCCGCTGGCGACCAGGTTCGCGGTGGAGTCGTCGTCGTGCTGCAGCGTGAGGGAGCACAGCTCGACCGAGAGCAGCACCGCCACCTCGTCGGGGTGCCCGGCGAGGTGGTCGTCGACCCGGGCGAGGCCCGCCGCCCCGCCCGCGCAGCCGAGGCCGAAGCTCGGGACCCGCCGCACGTCGGGCCGCAGGCCCACCCGCCCGACGAGCAGCGCGTCGAGCGAGGGCGCCGAGACGCCGGTGACGGTGGTGAAGAACAGGTGGTCGACGTCCGCGGGCCGCAGCCCGGCCGCGCCGAGCGCCTCGGTGACGGCGCGGGCGGCGAGCTCGAGGCCCTCGCGCAGGAACACGTCGTTGGACTCCCCGAACGACGTCAGCCCGGCGTACTTCTCCAGCGGCAGGACGGTGTGCCGGGTGTCGATCCCGCTGGACGCGTGCACCCGCTCCAGCAGTGCGCGGCGCCGGGGGTCCCGGGTCACCAGCCCCGCCACCTCCGCGGTGATCTCGGCCTGGGGGTAGACGTGCTCGGGGAGCACGGGGGCGACGGCCGCGATGCGGGACATGCCCCGATGCTGCCCTCCGTGCCTCGCGGCCGCGACCGGTCGGCGCGCGCGGGCCGCGCCGGGGGCCGGTGGGCGGCTCACCCCTGCACGACCAGCAGCACGACGGCGACGGCGGCGACGGCCATCGCGGCGCCGAACGGCCACCGGCTCGCGGGCCGCGCGAGGCCCACGGCGGCGCCGGACGCGGCGAGCGCCGCCGCCAGCGCGAGACCGGCGACCGCGAGGGGGCCGGGGGCCCCCGGCGGCCCGAGCGCGACCACGGCGACGGCGGCGAGCAGCACGCACGCGGCGCCGGACGCGGTGCGCCGGCGCCCGAGCCGGTGCGGCAGCCCGCGCACCCCCGTCGCGGCGTCGTCCTCCAGGTCCGGGAGCACGTTCGCGAGGTGCGCGCCGATCCCCAGCAGCGCCCCGCCGGCGGTGACCCACCAGGGCGCCAGGGCGTCCCCGCCGGGCACGCCGAGGGTCGCGACCGACGGCAGCCCGCCGAACGCCACGGCGTACGGGAGCCAGGACCAGACGGTCGACTTGAGGCGGGCGTTGTACGCCCACGCCAGCGCGACCAGCGCGAGGTGCAGCAGCGCCGCGGCCGGCCCGAGGGCGAGCGAGAGCGCCGCGCACGCGGCGAGGGCCAGCAGCGCGGCGCGCCGCAGGGCGGCGACCGTCACGGTGCCGGCGACCACCGGCTTGTCCCGGCGCCCCACCGCGAGGTCCCGGTCGGCGTCGATCCAGTCGTTGGACCAGCCGACCGACAGCTGGCCCGCCAGGACGGCGGCGGCGACGAGCAGCGCCCGGCCGGCGCCGGCGCCGGCCGCGCCCGCGGCGTAGGCACCCGCGAACAGGGTGACCGCGAACGCCGGCGGGGCGTGGGCGGCGCGGACCAGCGCGGCGGCGCGCCGCGCTGTCGTGGGTGCGGCTGCCGGCGGCATGGCCCTCCTCGCCCCGGGCCCGCCGCGGCGGCGCGCCCGTGCAGCCGACCGTAGCGGCGCGGGGCGCAGGCGGCCCGGGGAGGGTCAGGCGCCGGCGCCCGCCGCGGTGCGGTGCGCGGGGGCGAGCAGCCCGTCCAGGAACCGGCTGACCCGTCCCGGGTCGTGCTGCAGCGTGGGGAGGCCGTCGACGATGGCGCGGGCGAGGACCCGGATCGGCACGTTGGCGTCGTTCGACGCGGCACGCAGCACCCCGAACGCCGCCGCCGGGTCGAGCTCCCGGACGAACGCGACGACGCCCACGGCCTGGTCGATCGCCGACCGGCTCTCCGCGGCCGCGACGATGGAGACCGTGGCGGCGGCCTGCGCGCGCTCGTCCACGACGTCGGTCAGGTCCACGACGTAGCCCGCGACCTCGGCCGGCCCGCCGAGCGGGGTCCGGCCCCGGCCCTCGCCGACGACCGCCACCAGCCGCGCCCGCCCGCGCGCGTCCGCGATCCGGCGCACGCTCGAGAACGCGCGTCCGGTGCGGATCGCCGCGTCGAGCTCCGCGGCCGACGTGCCCCGGTCGTCGGGGTGGGCGTGCGCGAGCAGGAGCTCGGTGGTGGGCACCACCTCGTGCGGGGCGAAGCCGTGGATCGCGTACACCTCGTCCGACCACCACCAGTGCTGCGTCGTGACGTCGAGCCGGAACGAGCCCGCGCGCGTGGGCGTGCACGGGCCCGGAGTGCGCTCGCGCCCGGTCGTGGGAGTCATGGCGCCGCCCCCGTTCCGGGTCCCCTGTGGCGCTGCGGGCGGGTTCCCCCGGCGTCGCTGTCCCGGTCGACGGTACCCGCGCGGGCACGACCGCGACACCGGCGCGGTCGCGCGCGGGCCCCCGGACGTCACGCGGGCTCCTCGGGGTCGTCCGGGAGCGTCGGCACCTCCAGCCCGGACCCGTGCCGGAGCAGCGCGCCGCGCACGAGCGCCCTGGAGCCGAACCGGTCGGCCACCGCGTCGACGGCGGCGTCCAGACCGGCCGGCGCCGCACCTTCGAGGTCCAGCTCCGGCTGCCAGTGGTCGTCGGGCTCGAGCCCGGCGAGGGCGACGCCCACGAGCGTGATCCCGCGCTCCCGCAGCAGCGGGGCCGCCGCGGCGAGGAGCGCGACGGCCGCCGCGCCGATCTGCGCGCCCGACGCGGTGGCGAACGCGAACGAGCGGGACCGCGTGGCCGTCGTGTAGTCGGCGAACCGCAGCCGGAGCACCACGGTCCGGGCGAGCCGGTGCCCGGCCCGCAGCCGCCGGCACACGCGGTCGACCAGCCCGAGCAGGGCGGCGCGCACCTGCGCGGGGTCGTGCGGGCCGCGGCCCAGCGCCCGCTGCGCCCCGACCGACCCGCGCCGCCGCCCCGTGTCGACCCGGTCCGGGGTGCGGCCGTGCACCACCGCGTGCAGGTGCCGGCCCATGGCGGGTCCAAGCGCGTGCTCGAGGACGGACCGGGGGAGCGCGGCGACGTCCCCGGCGGTCGTGAGGCCGAACGCGTGCAGCCTGTCCGCGGTCACGGCGCCGACGCCCCAGAGCACCTCCAGGGGCAGCGGGTGCAGGAACGCGTCCTCGTGGTCCGGGTCGACGAGGAGCAGCCCGTCGGGCTTGGCGACCCGGCTGGCGACCTTGGCGAGGAACGGCGTCCGGGCGACGCCGACGGTGATCGGCAGGCCGACCTCGTCCCGCACGCGGTCCCGGACCCGCCCGCCGATCAGGACCGGCGCCGCGTCGATCCGGTGCAGGCCGCGCACGTCGAGGAATGCCTCGTCGATCGACACGCCCTGCACCGCCGGGGTGGTGTCGCGGAAGATCGCGAACACCGCGCGGCTGGCGGCCGTGTACGCCTCGAACCTCGGTCGCACCACCACCAGACCGGGGCACAGCGACCGGGCCTGCCGAACGCTCATCGCGGTCCGGACGCCGCGGCGCTTCGCCTCGTAGGACGCCGCGAGCACCACGCCGCCGCCGACGGCCACGGGGCGTCGGCGCAACCGGGGGTCGTCGCGCTGCTCCACGGAGGCGTAGAACGCGTCCAGGTCGGCGTGCAGGATCCCGGCGACGGGCGGGGCGGGCGGCGGCGACATAGAACACATGTTCGACCCGGGGTCCGACACGCGCGCCCCGGTCCGCCGGGCGCCCGGGGCGGGACGCCCGGAGGCGGTCCCGGGTCAGAGCGGCGGGCCGTCCATCCGCGTCGCGAGGAGCCCGGAGCCCAGCAGCGTGCCCGCGACCGCGCCGCCCAGCCCGAACGCCAGGGCGCCCACGTCCCCGAGCGCGATCAGGCGCACCAGCGAGGCCACCAGCAGCGCGGCACCGGCCAGGAGCGCGGCCAGGCCGAGCGCCGCGAGCAGCCCGTCGACGAACGTCGCCCGCCCGGCCCCGGGGTCGAGCAGCCAGCCGGTGCCGAGCGCCGCGGCGGCGGCCAGGGGGAGGAGGAGGGCGCCGGGGGGCCGGCCGAACCAGCCGGGGACGAGCAGCAGCACGGCGCCGGCCAGGGTGACGACGGCGAGCCAGCCGGAGGTGGTCGAGACGCCGGTGCGCGAGGCCATGGGAGGTCACGCTAGCGGGCGCGCGGCCGCCCCGCCGCCGTCGCCCGCCGTCACCCCGCCGTGGCCCGGGCCGCGGCCGTCGTGGCCAGCGCGTGCCGCACGAGCCGGCGCAGCGTCGTCAGCCCGTCGGAGGACAGCACGCTCTCCAGGTGGCCCTGCACGGACGCGACCCCGGGGCCGCGCAGCGCGTGCACCACGCCCGCGGCGTCCGCGGCCACCTCGAGCCCGAGCAGCGGGGTGCGGGCCTCCCCGGGTGCGTGCCGCGCGGCGAACGTGTTGTAGAACCCGATCGCCGGCCGCTCCCCGAACACGTCCACCTCCAGCCGCACCCCCTGGCGCGGGGCGGGCAGCGGCGCGACCGGCAGGCCGGCCTGGAGCGCGAGCACCTGGTGGCTGAGGCAGACGGCGAGCAGCGGCTCACCGGTGCCCAGCCTCCGCGCGGCCAGCGCGTGCAGCCGCGCCACGCGGGGGTCGTCGAGGCGCCGCGGGTCGCCCGGCCCCGGGCCGAGCACGAGCAGGTCGGCGTCCGCGTCGTCGGGCACGTCCTGCCACGGCACGACCCGGGCGTCGAGCCCGAGGTGCCGCAGCTGGTGGGCCAGCATCGTCGTGAACTGGTCCTCGGCGTCCACGACCAGGGCGGTGCGGCGCGCGACGGCCGGATCCGGCTCGACCGCCTGGGGCCGCAGCCAGAACGCCGCCAGGCGGTCGTTGCGCGCGGCCAGCGCCGCCGCGACGCCGGGCTCGTCGGCCAGCACGGGCACGGCCTCGCCGGCGCCGACGGGCGCCACCGCCCCGATCGCGGTGAGCACCCCGGCGGCCTTCGCGTGCGTCTCGGCGACCTCGCCGTCGGGGGAGGAGTGCCGCACCAGGGTGGCGCCCACCGGCACGGTGACCCGGCCGGCGGCGTCCAGGTAGGCCGTGCGGATGAGGATGGGCGCGTCCACCTCGTACCCGGGCGTGCCGTCGGGGCGGGTGGTGCCGTCCGGCTCCAGCAGCGCCAGCACGCCGGAGTAGTAGCCGCGCGGGGTCGTCTCGTGCCGCGCGATCACGGCGCAGGCGTTGCCCATGGGCGACCCGGTGACCGTCGGCGCGAACATCGTCAGCCGCAGCACCTCGCGCACGTCGAGGTCGGTGCGGCCCTCGAGCACGTACTCGGTGTGCGTGAGCCGGGACATCTGGGCCAGGTACGGCCCCAGGATGCGACCGCCGTCGGGGCAGACGGCGCTCATCATCTTCATCTCCTCGTCGACCACCATGAACAGCTCCTCGCTCTCCTTGGTGTCGGCCAGGAACGACAGGAGCTCGGCGCCGGTCGGCTGGGCCGCGCCGTGCCGGAAGGTGCCGCTGATCGGGTTCATCCGCGCGACGCCGCCGGACACGGACACGTGCCGCTCGGGGGTGGCGCCCGCGGCCGCGAGCCCGGGCGTCCGCACCGCGAACGTCCAGTAGGCCCCGGACTCGCGCTCCAGCAGGGCGCGCAGCCAGCCGAGCACGGCCGGCCCCGGCGCGGCGTCTGTCCGGGCCACGAAGTCGCGGCGCAGCACGAAGTTCGCGCCCTCGCCCCGGCCGATCTCGTCCTCGACCACCGTCCGGACGCGGTCGGCGTACGTCGGGTCGTCGACGTCGAAGCCCTCCGGCTGGACCGGGACGGCGTCGGGGAGCACCGCGAGCGCCTCGGCCAGCGGCACCCGCTCGCGGTCCCGGACGAGCAGGCAGCGCAGCGGCGCGCCGTCGTCGTGAGCGGCGAAGCCCCGCTCGCGGACCTGGCGGAACGGCACGAGGGCGAGCACCGTGCCGCCGTCGAGCGGCACGTCCGCCAGCCGGTCGACGTCGAGGACGTCGCCGACCAGGACGTCCAGCCGGTCCGAGCCCCGGCGGTGCAGCACCGCGAAGCAGGTGGCGTCGTCGTCGAGCAGGGAGCGGAGCAGGGAGGTCATCGCGGGAGCCGTTCGGTCGGGGACCGGGTGGCCCCGCCGCGCCCGCGGCCACGACCACCCGGATCAGGGGCGGTCGTCGACGCGTCGAGGGGTCCGCCTAGGAGGCGGGCCACCAGCTCTGCGTCGTGAACATGCGCCCACGGTACTGCACGCCCGACCCGCTCCGGCCGCGGGCTTGAAAGGCAACCATCGGGTTGCCTATCGTGGGTCGCGTGGACGAGGTGTTCCGGGCGCTGGCCGACCCGACACGGCGCCTGCTCCTCGAGGAGCTGCGCCGCCGGGACGGGCAGACCCTGTTCGAGCTGTGCACCCGGCTCATCACCGCCCACGGGGTCGCCGTCACCCGGCAGGCGGTCTCGAAGCACCTGGGCGTGCTGGCCGACGCCGGCCTGGTCCAGGGCACCCGGGCGGGGCGCACGACCGTGCACCGCCTCGACCCCGGGCCGCTCGCCGGCGTCGCCGGCTGGCTCGGCGCGATGTCCGCACCCGCACCCTCCGAGGAGTCCCCGTGATCATCACCACCGCGTCCGTGTTCGTCGACGACCAGGCCAAGGCGCTCGCCTTCTACACCGACGTGCTCGGCTTCCGTCCCAAGACCGACGTGCCGGTCGGGGCCCACCGCTGGCTCACCGTCGTGTCGCCCGAGGCGCCGGACGGCGTCGAGCTGCTGCTGGAGCCGGGGGAGCACCCGGCGGTCGCGCCGTTCAAGGCCGCGCTCGTGGCCGACGGCATCCCGTACACCAGCTTCGGCGTCGCCGACGTGCGCGCCGAGCACGCCCGGCTCGAGGCGCTCGGCGTGCGCTTCGTCCAGCCGCCCACCGAGGCGGGTCCCGTCACCGTGGCCGTCCTCGACGACACCTGCGGCAACCTGATCCAGATCGCCTCGGCGGCCGGCTGACCGGCCCGGGGCGCGGGCCCGCCCGCGCCGCGGGCCCGCCCGCGCCGAGGGAGCACCCGACACGTCGAGCGGGTAGTCGCCGACCACCCGCTCGACGTGTCCCGTGCTCGCTCGCGGTGGTGGGCCGCGGCGGGCCGCCGCACGATGGCCGCATGACCGACGACGCACCGCAGCACCAGCCCGCCGCCGACCGGCCCGACCGCGCGGGGGGCGAGGGCTCCGCGGAGCGGCCGGACGCCGCCCACCTGCCGCCCGAGGGCGTCCCCGACGCCGTGGTGGAGGCCGTCGGCGGCGTGACCGCCGCGTTCGAGGTGGTCGAGCACGCCCGCGGCATGCTCTACGCCTTCCACCGGCTGATCGGCCGCGCCGACGCCGAGCTCGCCGAGGCCCTGGACCGGCTCGCGGACGCGGGGCACCCCGACGTCGCCGACGAGCTGCGCGCCGAGGTCGTCGGCCGGAACGTGCTCGAGGGGCGCTGGACGTTCCAGGTGGTCGAGGACTTCGACGACGGCTACTACCGGGCCTTCGCCGAGGCCGAGCGGCGCACCCGCGACCGGCTCGTGGACGGCCGCCGGCACGTGTACGAGTCGCAGCTGAAGGAGCGCAACCGCACGCACGGGCGGCCCGGCCACGAGGCGCGGCCGACCGCCTGACCGCCTCGGACATCGCACGGCGGCGCCGGGCGCGCAACCGCTCGCTCGGGAGGCGGGTTCACCCGGACGGACCTAGCGTCGTGGCAGGCGACGGGTCTGGTCCTGTCGCCCTCGTGCCGGTGCAGCAGGGCGCCGGCGCCACGCCCGGTCCGGCGTGGCGCCCGACCGGCGCCCTCCGCGACCGCGGCTCCGCCGACGACACTGCCCCGGGTCCCGGGGCGCGGAGGTCGCGATGTTCTTCCACCGTCAAGAGCTGCAGTTCAAGGCCACGCCCGACAAGCCGGACGCCGTCTACGCCCGCAAGCTCCAGGAGGTCCTGGGCGGGCAGTACGGCGAGATCACGGTCGCGATGCAGTACGGGTTCCAGTCCTGGAACACCCACCTGCCCGGGAAGTACCGCGACCTGCTCTACGGCATCGGCGCCGAGGAGTTCGGCCACGTCGAGATGCTGGCGACGATGATCGCCCAGCTGCTGGAGAAGGCCCCGATCGGGATCACCGAGGAGGCCGTGCAGAACGACCCGACGATCGCCGCGGTCGTCGGCGGCACGGACGTCCAGCACGCGATCGTGGCGGGCGCCGGCGCCCGCCCGGTCGACAGCAACGGCAACCCGTGGAGCGCGGGCTACATCACCGCGAGCGGCAACCTGCTGGCGGACTTCCAGGCCAACGCCAACGCCGAGATGCAGGGCCGCGTCCAGGTGGCCCGGCTCTACCACATGACCGACGACAGCGGCGTGCGGGACATGCTCGCGTTCCTGCTGGCGCGGGACACCATGCACCAGAACCAGTGGATCGCCGCCGCGCGCGAGCTGCAGGAGGAGGGCTTCGAGGGCATCCCGACCCCGAGCAACTTCCCGATCGAGCAGGAGCACCGCGAGGTGTCCTACCAGTACATCAACTTCTCGAACGGCACCGACGCCGACAAGGGCTCGTGGGCCTCGGGCCCGACCCCGGACGGCCTGGGCGAGTTCACCTACGTCGCCGAGCCGCCGGCGGGCGTCCCGATGCCGCCGCCCACGCAGCCCGACCCGCGGCTGTACGGCACGACGGCGAAGCCGAACCCGGTGGAGAAGGCCGCCGGGAAGCTCAAGGACACCTTCAAGAGCGAGTGAGGAGGACGCGATGAGCACGAACGACAGCGGCGCAGCCGCAGCGGTGGGAACCGCGAAGGAGCAGGCGTCCGGACTGGCGCACGCGGCCGCGGACAGCGGCCAGGGGGTGCTGCACGAGGCGAAGGGACAGGCGGCCGACGTCGTCCACGAGGCGACGAGCCAGGCGCGGGACCTGCTGAGCGAGGCGCGTGCGGGGCTGACCAGCCAGGCGTCGGACCAGCAGGCGCGGGCCGCCTCCAGCCTCCGGTCGCTCGGTGACGAGCTCGGCCGGATGGCGGACGGCTCGGAGCAGGGCGGCCTCGCGGCCGACCTCGTCCGGCAGGTCGCCGGGCGCACCGGGTCCGTGGCGAGCTGGCTCGAGAACCGCGAGCCGGGCGACGTGCTGGGCGAGGTGACCGACTTCGCGCGCCGCCGGCCCGGCGTGTTCCTGGCCCTCGCGGCCGGCGCCGGGGTGCTCGCCGGGCGGCTGACGCGCGGGCTGAAGGACGCCCCGCCGTCGACAGGCTCGTCGGCGGGTCTCACCGGCACGGGCACCGGGTCCACCGGTTCGTCCCTGCCCGGCGCGACGACCGGCCTGTCGACGCCGTCCGCGGGCTCCGCGGGCGGGTCCCCGGCGGCCACCACGCAGGACCTGTCCCCGGCGCTCGCCGCCACGGGCCCGGGCGTGGTCGCGGGCGGCACGGCCGAGGTGACCGACGTCGACGCCGAGTCCGGCGGCGGGCAGCACCGCGAGCCGGGACCGGTCGACGAGGGCGGCCTCGGCTCCGAGGAGCAGGCCTGGGCGGCGGCGGGCGGTGACGCCCCGGTCGCCCCGACGCCGGGCCACCTGCCGACGGCGGACGACCAGGGCACCGCGGGCGGCGACCCGCTGGCCGGCCTCCGCCGCGAGGAGCAGCCGTGACCGGGCCGGGGGACCCGACCGTCGCCGCGGCCCCCGGCGCGGGTCCCGGCGGAGCGGGCACGGGCGGCACGGCGGGCGGCGTCCCTCCCCTGGGCGACGCACCCGGCACGGCGCCGGCGGGGACGGCACCGTCGGGGACCGGCGAGGACCGCCCGTCGCTCGGCGACCTGATCGGCAACGTCACGCAGGACCTCTCGGCGCTGGTGCGTCAGGAGGTCGAGCTGGCCAAGGCGGAGCTGACGCAGTCGGCGAAGCGGGCGGGGCGGGGCAGCGGGATGCTCGCGGGTGCGGGCGTCGCCGGGCACTTCGTCCTGCTGTTCCTGTCGATCGCCCTGTGGTGGGCGCTGTCCCACCCGCTCGGCCACGCGTGGTCGGCGCTGGTCGTCGCGGTGGTGTGGGGCGTCATCGCGGCGGTGCTCGCGCTGCGCGGGCGCGCCGAGCTGCAGCGGGTCAAGGGAGCGCCGCGCACGGCGGAGACGGTCAAGAAGATCCCGAACGCCCTCAAGGGTGACGAGGAGGCGAACCATGAGTGAGAACCCGGACGAGATCCGCGCCCGGATCGAGGCCACCCGCGCGGACCTGAGCGCGAACGTGGACGCGGTGGGCGACGCGCTCGACCCGCGCCAGGTGGCGCACCGCCAGGCCGAGAAGGTCCGCAGCAGGGTCGGCTCGGTCCGCGACCGGGTCATGGGCACGGTGCACGACGCCCGCGACACGGTGAGCGGGGCGGCGGGCAGCGCGTCGGGCTCGGCGCACTCCGCGGCCGGCTCGGCGTCGTCCGCCGCCCACGGCCTCGCCGAGGGGGTGCAGGGTGCGCCGTCGGCTGTCGCCCGCAAGGCCGAGGGCAACCCGCTGGCGGCGGGCCTGATCGCCTTCGGCGTGGGCTGGCTGGCGGCGTCGCTGCTGCCCTCCTCGCAGAAGGAGCAGCAGGCGGCGCAGGCGGTCAAGGACCAGGCGCAGCAGCTGGCGCCGCAGGTCAAGGAGGCCGCGGGCCAGGTCGTCGACGAGCTGCGCGAGCCGGCGCAGCAGGCCGTGGACCAGGTCAAGGAGCGCGCCACCGAGGCGGTCGGCACCGTCAGGGAGCAGGGCACCCAGGCCGCGAGCGACCTGAAGGACCAGGCGCAGGAGTCGGCCCAGGAGGTGCGGCAGGCCCCGCAGCAGGGCTGACCCGCACGGACGACGCCGCCCCGGGAGCACCCCGCTCCCGGGGCGGCGTCGCGCCGTCGGCCGCGGACCTGCGGCGTCGCGCGGGGGTGCTGCCGTCGTCCGAGGGGCACCGCGCGGCGCGGCATCGTGGAGGACGGAGGTCCCACCCAGGACCCGCGATCCGCCACGCACCGGGGACGCCTGCGCCACCTAGCGGCGGCGGTGCACCACCCAGGCCACCACTCACCCTGCCGGCGGGCGCGCAGTCTGGACGGACGAGCCGCGGCGGACCGGCCGCCCGGCCCGACCCGGGGGAGACGCGCGTGCCGACCCAGTCCCGACCCGCCGCCGTGCTCGACGGCACCACCGACCCGCTGACCAAGGCCCGCCTGCTCGCCGCCGTGCTCGGCCGTCCCATGTCCGGTGCGGAGCTGGACCGGCGCACTCGCACCGCGGGGGTCGCCGACGCCGTCGACGAGCTGGTGCTGTCCGGCTCGGTCCGGCGCACGCCCGACGGCGGGCTCGAGCTCGACCCCCGGCGCCGCACGGCGGCGCTCGACGCCCTGGCCCGCGATCTCGGGGCGGGCGACGCCCCCGCGCGCCGCCCGCGCACGTGACGCGGCAGGTCGGGCTGTCCCTGCGGGGCGATCCGTCGGAGACTGGGGGCTGACCCGCCCCCGGACCTGGAGCTCCCTCGTGACGACGCGCCCGCAGCACCGCCGCCCGACGCCGGGCGCGCACGGGCGCGGCAGCGCACGACGGCGGTTCGCCCGGCCCGTCCAGGTCGCCTCGGTCGCGGTGCTCGGCGGCCTCCTCGCGGCGGTGGCGCTCCAGGACGTGCCGGCCCGGCCCGGCCCGGCCGCCGCGGCGCCGGTCGCGGCGGCCGCGCGCGAGCCGTCGCCCGCCCCGGCACCGGCGCTCGACCCGCCGGTCCTCGGCGCGCTCCCGGGGCCCGGTCCGACCGGCGTGGCCGCCCCGGCGACCGCGCTGCCCCCGACCGAGGTGCCCGACGTCCCGGCGCCGGGCACCGCCCTGGTGCCGCCCGCCCCCGCGGGGCTCGACCTCGCGCTGCACCCCACCGACGACCCGGCGAGCCCCTGGGTGGTCGTCAACAAGGCGCTGCCCCTGGCCCCGGCCGGCTGGGCGCCCGCCGAGCTGGCGGTCGTGGCGGGGTACCAGGTCCGCCCGGAGGTCGCCGACCCGCTCGCTCGGATGCTGGCCGCGGCGGCGGGCGACGGCGTCACGCTCGCCCTGCGCAGCGCCTACCGCTCCTACGACGACCAGGTCCGGGTGCACGCCGACCTGGTGGCGCGGGTCGGGCAGCAGCGCGCGGAGGAGGTGAGCGCCCGGCCGTCGCACAGCGAGCACCAGACCGGCCTCGCGGTGGACGTCGGCAGCACCAGCCGGCCCGACTGCGACTTCCAGGACTGCTTCGGGGACACCGACGAGGGCCGGTGGGTGGCCGCGCGGGCGGGGGAGTTCGGGTTCGTCGTGCGGTACACCGCGGAGAACCGGGCGGTCACCGGGTACGCACCGGAGGGCTGGCACCTGCGCTGGGTCGGGACGGACCTGGTGGCGGAGCTGGACCGCCGCGGGGTCACGACGCTGGAGGAGGCGTTCGGGCTGCCCGGCGGCCCGGACTACCGCTGACGGACCGCCGGGCGGCCGGCCCGGACCTCCGGAGCTATCGCGGGTCGTCCGGCGTGCTGGTCCCGCGGCCCTGCTGGCGCAACCACTGGGAGTCGTCGTTCACGTAGGCGTAGTAGAGGCCGATCAGCAGCCCGCCGCCGATGAAGTTCCCGATCAGCGCGATCGCGACGTTCCCGGCCGCCAGCCCGACGTCCAGACCCTCCTGCAGCCCGACGATCGTGAACAGGACCGTGTTCGCCACCGAGTGCTCGAGGCCCAGGAACGCGAAGATGAACACCGACGTGATCATCACCAGGCACTTGGTGAGGTCGTCCTTGATCAGCCCGTTGTAGACGAGCAGCATCGCCACGTTGATGCAGAAGTTGCACAGCACCGCCCGCACCAGCAGGTCGACCCAGCCCGCGGGCCCGTCCGCGACGTAGGCGAGCTTGTGCTCGACCGAGGCGACCATCTCCTCGAGCGGGGCCCCGTCGACCAGCGTCGACAGGCGCAGCAGCACCGCGACGAACAGGCCGCCGACGGCGTTCCCGAGGTAGCACAGGCCGAGCATGCGCAGCGCCCGCAGCCAGCTGGTGCGGCGGTGGTACGCCCCGATCGAGACGATCATCATGTTCGAGGTGAGCAGCTCGGAGCGCGAGTAGTAGATGAACACCAGCGCCCAGCCGAACACCACGGCACCGACGAGCCGGCCGACGGGGCGGACCGAGCCGTCCCCGATGCCGGCGAACGCCCCGAGCACCGCGTAGTAGGTGGCGTAGAGCAGCCCGATCAGGACCCCGGCCATGGCCGCGCGCTGCAGGTAGCGGCGGGCCAGCCCGCCCGACATCGTCGTCTTCGTCTCCAGCACCTCGAGGGCGGTGCTGATGAACTGCTTGCCCGGGAAGAGGGACTGCGGGTCGGCGGTGCTCACCGCGCACAGCGTGCCACACCGCGTCCCGGCACGCCCTCCGGGTGAAGACGCGCGGATCGGCTCATCACCGCAGGTCGCGGGCCCGATCACACAGGTGACCCGCCATGGACGGCGGGCGGGACGAAGGACCATGACGGCCACATCGATCGACGCACCCGCACCACCCGGAGCGCCCACGGACTGGGAGGCCGCGGTGGACGAGCTGGCGCTGCTCGCCGACTCGGACGCCGGGGCGTGCGTCCGCCGCGCCGAGGACCTCCTCGCCGAGGCCGTCGAGCAGCGCGCGGGCGGCGCCGAGATGCGCCTGGCCTACTACGCCGCGGTCGCGCACCACGCCCTGGGGGAGGACCCGCGCGCACTGGAGCGGGCGGTCCGGGCCGAGCACCTCGCGCGGGAGCGGGGCGCGCTGGTGTGGCAGTCCCGCGCGCTCGCCCGGCAGGGCCTGGTGCACCACGAGCTGGGCCACACCGAGGACGCGGTCGACCTGCTGACCCGGGCGGCCGAGCTGCGCCGCGAGGCCGACGACGTCGCGGGGACGGCCGACGTGCTGACCATCCTCGGGTCGGTGTACACCTCCATGCCGCACTTCGCCCCGCAGGCGGCGGGCGTGCTCACGCAGGCACGCCGCCTCTGGCTGGCCGCGGGCGACCCCGACCGCGCGTCGATCGCGCTGGCGAACCTGGCGCGCACGTTCGTCGAGACCAGCCGGCGGCTCGTGGCCGACAACCCGCGGGGCGCCCGCGCGTCGGCCCGCCGCGCCCTCGCCCTCGCCCTGGAGGCGGTTGACGAGGCCGACGCGGCGGGGCTGACCCGCACGGCGGTCGACGCCCGGCTGACCGCGGCGGTCGGGCACCTGCTCGCGGGCGACCAGGACGCCGCGGCGGTGGTGCTGGACGCGGCCGGCGCGATGCTCGCCCGGTTCCCCGCGGCCGGTCTCCAGCTGTCGCTGCACCGCATCCGCGCCGGGATGCTGCTCGACGCCGGCCGGCTGCCCGAGGCGGTCGAGGAGGCGCGGGCCGGCATGACCGTGTGCGACGCGCTGCGCCGGCCCGCCGAGCGCACCGAGCTGCTCCGCGTGCTCGCCGACGCGCACGAGGCCCTGGGCGACCCGGTCGCGGCGCTGGCCGCGCTCCGCGAGCTGCACGGCCTGACCGTCCGGCTCGGCGACGCGCAGGCCGAGCGGCGGGCCGCCCTGCTCGGCGCCCGGATGGAGGTCGAGCAGGCGGAGCGGCAGGCCGAGGCCGAGCGCCGGCGCTCCGAGGCGCTGGAGGAGCGCAACGCCCGGCTGGCGCACGAGGCCGCGCACGACGGGCTCACGGGCCTGGCGAACCGGCGGACCCTGGACGCCCAGCTGGGCCGCTGGACGGCGGAGGGCGGCGCGTTCGCGGTCGCCCTGCTCGACATCGACCACTTCAAGCGGGTCAACGACACCTACTCGCACCAGGTCGGGGACGCCGTCCTGGTGCGGGTCGCCGACGCCCTGCAGCACGCGCTGCGCCGCGACGACCTGGCGGCGCGGTACGGGGGCGAGGAGTTCGCGGTCCTGCTCCACGGGCTGTCCGGGAACCGCACGGTCGACGTGTGCGACCGGCTGCGGGAGACCATCGCGAACCTGGCGTGGGACGACCTCATGCCCGGGGTGCGGCTGACCGTGAGCATCGGCGTGGCGGAGCGGCACCCCGGTGAGCCGGTCGCGGGCCTGCTCACCCGGGCCGACGCGGCGCTCTACCGGGCCAAGGCCGCCGGGCGGGACCGCGTGCGGACGGCGGACCCCGCGGCCTGATCGCGGGGCTCGTCGCCGGGGGCGTGGCAGGCGTCCGCCGACTCTGCGATCCCGCACTCCGGGCCGGCCCCGCGTCGCGGACCGCGCCGGGAGTCTCGGCGCCGGCGCGCGCGACCGGCGGTCCGGCCGCAGACTGCCGGGCATGGAGCAGCCAGACGTCGTCGTCACCGGGGCGGCCGGCCGGATCGGGACCTACCTGCGCACGGCGGACGGTGGCCTGCGGGCCCGCGGCTGGCGGCTGCGGCTCGTGGACGCCGACGTCCCCGCCGACCCGGCACCCGCGCCCGACGAGCCGTTCACCGCCGTGGACCTGACCGACGAGGAGGCGATCGACCGGCTCACCCCGGCGCTGGCCGGCGCGGCCGGCGTGGTGCACCTCGCCGGGATCCCCTCGGAGGACACCTGGACCCGCGTCCGCCGGGCCAACGTCGACGGCACGTACCGGGTGCTGGAGGCGGCGCGCCGGTCCGGGGTGCGCCGCGTGGTGCTGGCCAGCTCGAACCACGCGGTCGGCTACTACCCGACCGACCGGGAGGCCCGCGTGGACGGGCCCGCGCGGCCGGACTCGTTCTACGGCGTGTCCAAGGCGGCGGCCGAGGCGCTCGGCAGCCTGTACGCGGACAAGTACGGCCTGGAGGTCGTGTCGCTGCGGATCGGGCTGTGCGCCGACCGGCCGGCGAGCACCTTCGACCTCGGGATCTGGCTGAGCCCGGCCGACGCGGTGCGGCTGGCCGACGCGGCGCTGCGCGGGCCGGTCGACGGCCCCGTGGTGGCCTACGGGGTGTCCGCGAACACCCGGGCGTGGTGGGACCTGTCGACGGCACGCGCGCTCGGCTACCGGCCGGAGGACGACGCGGAGCGGTTCGCCGGGGAGGTCGAGGTGTACGACGGGCCGGACGGCGTCCTGGGGCACGGGATGGTGGCGGCGGACCCGCTGCCCTGACGGCGGACCGCTGCGCCGACGGCGGACCGCCGCGCCGACGGCGGACCCGCCCGACGGGCGACCTCCCGGGTCGGCCGCCGGCGCCTCGCGCGCCGCCGCGCGGTCAGTCCGCGGTGCGCGTGCCCGCCGCCGCGCGGGCCGCGTCCTCGACGCGGGCCCGGTACGCCGCCCACGCGTCGCCGTCGTGGAACGGCAGGTTCGGGTCGTCCGGGCGGGTGCCCACGGCGCCGTCGATCGTCTCCCGGACGATGTCCGCGTGGCCCGCGTGCCGCGCGGTCTCCGCGATCACGTGCACGAGGACCCGGTGCAGGGTGACGTCCGCGCTCGCCGGGCGCCACCACGGGACCCGGCCCGGCGCGTCGAGCGGCAGCGCCGCGATCGTGGCGTCCGCGTGCGCGGCCGAGAACGCGTGCAGCTCGCGGACGGAGTCCAGCGACTCCTGCGCCGTGAGCCACATGTCGGCGTTGGGCTCGGCGTCGTCGGCGAACCACGGCAGGGCGCGGCCGTGCGGGCGGTCGAACACCGCGCCGAAGTAGTCGAGCTGGACGCTGGCGACGTGCTTCACCAGGCCCGCGACGTTGGTGCCGGTGACGGTCAGCGGCCGGCGGGCGTCGTACTCGGAGAGCCCGTCGAGCTTCGCCAGGAGCGAGTCCCGGTTCTCGCGCAGGTACCGGTGCAGCATCGCCTTGTCGTCCATGCGCCCAGTCTGCCGGTGCGGTCCGACACGCGGCGGGCCGGGCGGGACGCCGCCGCCCGGGCGGTCACCCGGACGGCGCAGGGCGGCCCGGCGCTTCCGGGTGCGCGCCGACCGGACCGATCCGACACTGGCCACGTGACCGACCGGCTGCTCCTGCTCCGCGCCCTCGCGGAGGCCGTCGCGCGCTCCGGCCCGGGGACCGGCGCCGGCGTGTGCCCGCCCGCCACGGAGCGCCTGTGCCGGGCCGCGGCCGCCCTGCTGGGTGCCTCCGGCGCCGCGCTGACCTGCGCGCCGGCGGGGGCCGCCCGGTACACCGCCTGCGCGACCGACGACGTGGCGGCCCGGCTCGCCGAGCTCGAGGAGCTGGTGGGCGACGGGCCGGCCTCCCGGGCGGCCCGACACGGGCGCAGCGTCGGGACCGTGCTCGGGCCGGGCGCGCCGGGGCGCCCCGCCGAGCTCCCGCCCGACGTCCCCGAGGTGCCGCCGGTGTTCGCCGTGCTCGCCGACGGGGTCGTCGACCCCGGGGCCGCCGTGCACGTCCGGTCCTGGCCCGTGCGGGTGGACGGGCGGGCGGTGGCGGCGCTGACCGTGCACGGGCCGGCGCGGTGCGCGACGACCGAGGCGCTGGCGGACGGCCAGGTGCTGGCCGACGCGCTCGGGCCGGCGCTCGTGGGGCCCGCGGTGGCGGCGACGTCGGCGCGGGCGCGCCGGCACCGGGCGGTCGGCATGCTGGTGGCGCAGACCGGCCTCGCCCCGGACGACGCGGTGGCGCTGCTGCGCGCCCGCGCCTGGGCGGAGGACGTGCCGGTCGCGGACCTCGAGGGCGCGGTGCTCGCGCGACGGGCCACCTTCGCGGACGGCGGGACCCCGGGCCCGCCGCCCGGCTGACCTC
>NZ_JAKRMS010000062.1 GCF_022346185.1 Cellulomonas sp. ACRRI
CAGCAGAACACGGACGCGGCCCGGCCGACGTCGGGCGCGGAACACCGCGGGCCGCGTCCGTGTTCTGCTGCCGGTGGACCAGCCCCGCCCGCTGCGGCCGGCACCGCGCCGACGACCTGGTCAGCCCGCGCGCCGACGCCGAGCCGCGCGGCCTGCGGGAGTCCCTGTGCGACCGCCTGGACCGCCTGGTGCTCGACGGCTGGCACGTCCTGCACGACGTCCCCGTGGGCCGGCAGGGCTCGGTCGTCGCGCACCTGCTGATCGGCCCGCCGGGCGCGTTCGCCGTCGCCGAGCGGCCCGCCGCCGCGTCGGGGCCGGAGCGGCTGGTGCTCGACTCGCGGCACCTGTCCGCGGACGGCCGGGGCGTCGCCGACCTGCGCGACGTGCGGCTCACCGCCGCCCGGGCCGGCTCGGTGCTGCGCGCGGCCGTCGGGTCGCCGGTCGCGGTCCGCGGCGTCCTGGTCGTGCACGGCACCGTCGAGGTGATGGCCCCGTCGCCCTACGACGCGCTGGTGCTCCCCGACGAGGACGTGCCGGACGTGTTCGCGTCGATGCCCGCGCGCTGGTCGCCCGGGCGCGTCGACGCGGTCGCCGCGATCGCCCGGCGGCGCAGCACCTGGGCGCTGAGCCGCGCCGTCTGACGGCCCGCGGCCCGCGGCGCCCCGGTGGTCAGGACCCGGGTGTCAGCCGCGGCGGCAGGGACGTCAGCGACGCGTTGAGCCGGTGCAGCTGGTCGGCGAGGACGCCGCGGTCCTCGTCCGTCCAGGTCCCCAGGGCCGCCGACAGGTACACCCGGCGGGCCTCCCGGGCCGCGTCCACCCGGCGCGCGCCCTCCGCGGTGACCCGGATGAGCTGGCCCCGCGAGTCGTCCGGGTCGGGGCGGCGCTCGATCAGCCCGAGCTGCTCCAGGCGGCCGAGCTGGCGCGACATCGTGCCGCGGCCGACGCCGATGTGCTCCGCGAGCTCGCTGGCCCGCACGTCCGGCTCGCGCTCGATGCGCACGAGCAGCGGGTAGGCCGACGGCTCCAGGTCGGGGTGCACCTCGCGCGCGAGGCGCTCCGCCGAGGCGCGCGCACGGCGCAGCAGCAGCCCGAGCTCGGACTCGATGCGCGCGACGGGGTCGGTCGGGGTGTCCACCGCCCCATTGTGGACGACGCGAGGCGCCCGGTCGTCGGTGACGACCGGGCGCCTCGCGTCGTGCCGCGGGCGGAACCGCGTCGGACCGGGCGGGCCCACCGGTGGGCGGACCGGGGACCCGCCGGACGTCAGGCCCGGTGGGCCGGGGCGGTCTGCTCCGCGTCGGCCTGCTGGCCGACCGCCTGCTGTGCGCCCGGGGTGCCCGCCTCGGCCACGACGGCCTCGGCGGTCTGCTCCTGGTCGAGCAGCTGCTCGACGCCGGAGCGGCTGCCGAGCGGCACCTCCTTGAGGAACAGCACGGCGATGAGCGCGACCACGCCGAGCGGGACCGCGATGAGGAACAGGTCCGCGATGCCGTGGCCGTAGGACGACTCGATGATCGTCTTGATCGGCTCGGGGAGGGTCGAGACGTCCGGCACCGAGGAGGTGCCGCCGCCCAGGGCGGCCGGGTCGACGCCCGCGGACACCATGCCGTCGGTGACGTAGCTGGTGATCCGGTTGCCGAGGACGGCGCCGAGGGCCGAGACGCCGATCGCGCCGCCGAGCGTCCGGAAGAACGCCACGGTCGCGGTGCCGGAGCCGGTCTCGGAGACGTCCAGGGTGTTCTGCACCGCGAGGACGAGGTTCTGCATCAGCATGCCGACGCCCGCGCCCATGATGAACATGAACAGGCCGACGAGGACGAAGCTGGTGTCGTACCGGATGGTGCCCATCAGGGCCAGGCCGCCGGTCAGCAGGACGGCGCCCGCGATCATGAAGCCCTTGTAGCGGCCGTACTTGGTGATGAGCCGCCCGGAGATCGTCGACGAGATGAACAGGCCGAGGATCATCGGGATCGTCAGCAGGCCGGACTGCGTCGGGGTCTTGCCGCGCGCGACCTGCATGTACTGGCTGAGGAACACCGAGGTGCCGAACATCGCGACGCCGACCGCGACGGACGCGATCACGGAGAACACCAGGGTGCGGTTCTTGAACAGGTGCATCGGGATGATCGGGTCCGCGACCTTGTTCTCGACCAGCACCGCGATCGCCAGGACCACGAGGGCGCCGATCACCATGACGGCGGTCTGCCAGGAGATCCAGTCGAACTTGTCGCCGGCGAAGGTCACCCACAGCAGCAGCGACGCGATGCCCACGGAGATGAGCGCGGCGCCCCAGTAGTCGACGTTCACGACCTTGCGGGCCAGCTGCGGCAGGTGCAGCGTGCGCTGCAGCACGATGATCGCGGCGACCGCGAACGGCAGGCCGACGAAGAAGTTCCAGTGCCAGGACAGGCTGTCGGTGATGACGCCGCCGAGGAGCGGGCCGCCGACCATGCCGATGCCCATGATGCCGCCCATGAGGCCCATGTACCGGCCGCGCTCGCGCGGGCTGAGGATGTCGGCCAGCAGGACGGTCGCCAGCGCGGTCAGGCCGCCGGCGCCGATGCCCTGGATCGCGCGCATGCCGATGAGGAAGCCGACGCTCTGCGAGAAGCCGGCGGCCGCGGAGGACAGCACGGAGATGATCAGCGCGATCTGGATGAGGAGCTTGCGGTTCACCAGGTCGGCGAGCTTGCCCCAGATCGGCGTGGTGATCGTGGTGGTCAGCAGGGTCGCGGTGACGACCCAGGTGTAGGACGACTGCGACCCGTCCAGGTCGCTGACGATCTTGGGCAGGGAGCTCGACACGACGCTCGTGGCCAGGATGGACACGAACATGCCGAGCAGGATGCCGGAGAGGGCCTCCATCACCTGCCGGTGGTTCATCGCGGGCGCGGGCCCGCGGTCGACGGTCGGGCTCTCGGCCCTGGTGGTGCTGCTCATGGGTGTGGTCTCTGCTTTCGCCCTGGGATGCGGTGCCCGGCGCCGTCGGCGGACGTGGTGGTGGTGCGGCGCGGCCGGGTGGGGGTCGCGTGCTGCGGGGGCCGGTGCGCGCGGCTGCACACCGACCGGGGTGGGTCAGGTGGCCGTGGCGGCGAGCGCCGGCACGCGGGTGCCGTCGGCCGGGGTGCACGCCGGGGTGGCCGTGGCGCGCGCGCCGAACTCGGCCATCGTGTCCGCGATCCGCTCGAGGACGGCCGACGCGTCGGCCAGCTCCGCGGGCGTCCAGGCGCTGAACGCCTCGGCGGCCCGGGCGTCCATCGCGACCTTGGTGTCGGCCGTGAACGCCCGGCCGCGCTCGGTGAGCCGGACCGTGCGGACGCGGCGGTCGGTGCCCGGCGCGTCCGGCGTGGTGCGCTCGGCGTAACCGGAATCGACCAGCTGGCTGGCCTGCCGGCTCGCCACCGAGATGTCGACGTGCAGGTGCTGCGCGACGTCGCCGATGCCCAGCTCGCCGGCCTTGTCCAGCAGCCAGAGGAGGCTGAGGGCGGCGCGCGGGAAGTCGAGGTCGCGCGCGAGCTCGGTGCCGACCTCGCGCTGCACGCGCTGGAGACGCGCGATGGCGTCGATGAGCACGCGGTAGGCGGGGGTGCTGGGCACGGCGGGGACCTCTTTCATTGGTTGCAGCAGGCAAACTATCACAACGGTTGCGCTGGGCAACTTGTTCCCCGCGTGATGTGAGGGTGCTCACGGGGGCGGTCACCCGGAGCGCCGCGCCGGGGGTCGAGTGGAAGGTCTGGCCGGACACGCACCGGGCGTGTCGGGCCAGACCTACCACTCGCGGGGGGGGGGGGTCAGCGGCCCGCGGCGTAGCCCTGCATGCCGCGCGGGTTCGCGGCGGCGTGCAGCATCCCGTCGGGCCGGATCCCCGCGGCGCTGACCCGACCGAGGCTCCACGGCCCCGCGTCCCCCACGACGTGCCCCCGCCGGTCGAGCTCGGCCAGCACGTCCGCCCCGAGCCGGGACTCGGCCTCAACGCCGCGCCGGGTGCTGGTGCGCGGGTGGAACGACGACGGCACGTGCGTCGAGTGCCAGCCGGGCGCGTCGATCGCCGCCTGCAGGTCGAGCCCGCCGAGCAGGTGGTGCAGCAGGAACGGGATCGTCCACTGGTCCTGCTGGTCGCCGCCCGGGGTGCCGAACGCGAACCCGCCGCCGTCGCGGAGCACCAGGCCGGGGCTCAGCGTGGTCCGCGGCCGGCGCCCGGGGGCGAGCGACGACGGCAGCCCGGGCTCGAGCCAGAACATCTGCGCGCGGGTCGGCAGCCCGAACCCCAGGCCCGGCACCACCGGCGAGCTCTGCAGCCAGCCGCCCGAGGGCGTCGCGGACACCATGTTCCCCCAGCGGTCGACGACGTCGACGTGGCAGGTGTCGCCGCGGGTCTCCCCGGACGGGCGGACGTCGAGCGCGGGCCCGTCGACCGCGGCGGCCGCCGGGTCGGGACCGCGGGTCGGCTCGCCCGTCCCCAGCGCCGCCCCGCCCCCGGCGTCCTCGTACCGCCCGGGCCAGACCGGGGAGCCGCCGGGCCCGGCGGCCGGGTCCCCGAACAGCGCGGCCAGCCGCGGCGCGCGCCCGTCCGGCGACCCGGGGCGGACCCCGTCCGACGCCGACGGCCCCACCAGCCGCGCCCGCTCGGCCGCGTACGACCGGGACAGCAGCGCGTCCAGGGGCACGTCGCCGTCGGCCGGGTCGCCGTACCAGGCCTCCCGGTCCGCGAAGGCCAGGTCCGTCACCTCGAGCGCGGTGTGCACCAGCTCCGCCGAGCCGAGGTCCGCCTCGGCGACGCCGAGGTCCTCGAGCATCCGCAGCTGCTGCAGCAGCACGGGGCCCTGGCCCCACGCCGCGGTCTTGTGCACCTGCACGCCCGCGAAGTCGACGGCGACGGTCGGCTCCTCGGTGGCGCGCCACGACGCCAGGTCGTCCGCCGTGAGCAGACCAGCGTGCGCCGAGCCGGACGAGTCGAGGACGGGCTCACGCACGAACGCGGCCATCGCCTCCGCGACGAAGCCCTCGTAGAACGCCCGGCGGGCCGCCTCGATCTGGGTCAGCCGGTCCGCGCCCGCCGCGTGCGCCTCGGCGAGCACCCGCTCGTAGGTGCCGGCGAGCGCGGGGTTCCGGAACCGCGCGCCGGGCTCGGGCACGCGGCCGCCCGGCAGGTACACCCCGGCGGACGTCGGCCAGTGCTCGGCGAACAGCCGCTCGACGGTCCGGATCGTCCGCACCGCCGCGGGCACCAGCGGGTAGCCGTCCCGGGCGTAGCCGATCGCGGGGGACAGCACGTCGGCCAGCGGCAGGGTGCCGTACCGGGCCAGCAGGTCGAGCCACGCGCCGAACGCGCCGGGCACGACCGCGGCGAGGTGCCCCGTGCCCGGGACGACGTCGAGCCCCAGGTCGATGTACGCCTCGATCGTCGCCGCCGCGGGCGCCGTGCCCTGGCCGCAGACCACGAACGTGCGCCCGTCCGCGGCCCGGTGCCCGATGATCGGGGCGTCGCCGCCGGGGCCGTTGAGGTGCGGCTCGACCACCTGCAGCGTGAACCCGGCCGCCGCCGCGGCGTCGAACGCGTTGCCGCCCCGCTCGAGGACGGACTGCCCGACGGCGCTGGCGAGCCAGTGCGTCGAGGCGACCATGCCGTGCGTGCCGACGAGCTCGGGGCGGGTGGTGAACACGGGCGGCTCCAGGTGGCGCGGGCGGCGGGGCGTCGCCCACGGTACGACGACCCCCCGCCGCCGCGCCGTGCGCGCCCC
Source organism: Cellulomonas sp. ACRRI (assembly GCF_022346185.1). GTDB lineage: Bacteria > Actinomycetota > Actinomycetes > Actinomycetales > Cellulomonadaceae > Cellulomonas. Next base: position 5,744 of record NZ_JAKRMS010000062.1, read on the forward strand.
GCCACCCGCGCCGGCTCCTCAGCGGGCGTACCGCCGCATGGTGAGCGGCCCGAACACCGCGACGAGCGCGAGGGCCCACACCAGCGTGACGACCACGTGGTCCCCGACGGGCGTGCCGTTCATCAGCCCGCGCACCCCGGTCACCAGGTCCGAGATCGGGTTCACCTCGACGAACGACTGCAGCCAGCCGGGCATCGTCGACGGGTCGACGAAGATGTTCGACCCGAACGTGAGCGGGGTGATGACCATCATCGACACGCCCATGACCGCGTTCGGCGTCCGCAGCACCAGGGCGAGGAAGGTCCAGATCCAGCCGAACGCGAACGCGAACAGCAGCAGCAGCGCGACCCCCGCCAGCACGCCGAGCGCGCCGCCCTCCGGGCGGAACCCGATCAGCAGGCCCAGCGCCACGATCACGACCGAGGCGATCGTGAACCGGACCGCGTCGCCGAGCAGCATCCCGACGAGGGCCGACGGCCGCCAGATCGGCAGCGACCGGAACCGGTCGAACACGCCCTTCTGGATGTCGGTGTTGAGCGTGACGCCCGTGTACATCGTGATCATGATGACGCCCTGGACCAGGATCCCGGGCAGCAGGAACTGGATGTAGTCGTCCACGCTGCCCGCGATCGCGCCGCCGAACAGGTACGTGAACAGCAGCGTGATCATCACCGGGAACACGGTGACGTCGAACAGCTGCTCGGGGACGTGCTTGATCTTGAGCAGCGCGCGCCAGCCGAACGTCAGCGACGTCGTGAGGCCGGACGGGCGGTCGGGTCGCGTGCCGGAGGCCAGGACGCCGCGGACGGCTGCGGTGGCGACCTCGTCGGTCGCGGTGCTCGTGGTCGTCCCGGTCGTCGCGGTCCGGGTGTCGTCGACGCTCATGCCGCCCCCCTCGCGGCGGCGTCGCGCTCGGCGGCCGCCTCGTCGTCGGTGCCCGCGGACTCGGCCGGGTGGCCGGTGAGGGCGAGGAACACCTCGTCCAGCGACGGCTGGCCGAGCGAGAACTGCGCGACCGGCACGTCGGTGGCCTCGAGGGCCGCGATGCCGCGCATGGCGGGCGCCGAGGAGTCGACGCTCGCGGTCAGCGCCGCGGGGTCGGCGTCCTCCGTGACGGCCGTGCCGAGGGCCCGCTCCAGCACCGCCCGGGCGCGGGGCCGGTCGTCGGGGTTGAGCAGCCGGACGTGCAGCGCGCTCGCCCCCACCGAGGCCTTGAGCTGGCCCGGCGTGCCCTCGGCGATCACCTTCCCGGCGTCGATGACCGAGATCCGGTCGGCGAGCTGGTCGGCCTCGTCGAGGTACTGCGTCGTCAGCAGCACCGTCGTCCCCGACGCGACCATCGCCCGGACGATGTCCCACACCTGGTTCCGGCTGCGCGGGTCCAGCCCGGTCGTCGGCTCGTCGAGGAAGATCAGCTCGGGGGTCACCACGATGCTCGCGGCGATGTCGATCCGCCGCCGCATGCCGCCGGAGAACTTCTTCACCTGCCGGTCGGCCGCCTCGGACAGCCCGAAGGCGTCGAGCAGCTCGTCCGCCCGGGACCGCGCCGCGGCGCGGGAGAAGCCGTACAGCCGGGACACCAGCACGAGGTTCTCCCGGCCGGTCAGGTCCTCGTCGACCGACGCGAACTGCCCGGTGAGCGCGACGCGGCTGCGCACCTCGTCGGCGTCGCGCACCACGTCGCGGCCGAGCACCCGGGCGCTGCCGGCGTCGGGGCGGAGCAGGGTGGCGAGCATCCGGATGGTGGTGGTCTTCCCGGCGCCGTTGGGGCCGAGGAACCCGTGCACGCCGCCGGCGGCGACCTGCAGGTCGATGCCGTCGACGGCGCGGGTGTCCCGGAACAGCTTGACCAGGCCCGCGGTCTCGATCGCGGTCGTCATGGGCGGTGCCTTCCGTCGGGGACCCGCCGGCGCGGCGGCGCGCGGGTCGGGGCGGGATGCGGTGCGGCGGTGCGGCGGTGCGGCTGCTCGGCCGGCGGCGGCACGAGGACGAGGGACCCGACGACGGGCGCCTTCTCTTCCTAGTAGGAACAACGGGACCAGCGTAGGTTGGCGGGCGTGGTGAAGGCAACGGTCTCCCCGGACGGATCCGGCGACGCGGGGGACGCTGGCGCGACGCCCGCGCCGACCCCGACCGGCTACGCGCTGCTCGGCCTGCTGATGTTCGCCGGCCGGACCGACACGACCGTCACCGCGTACGAGCTCAAGCAGCGCGCCGACCGGACCCTGCGCTACTACTGGGTCGCCCCGGCGATGAGCCAGGTGTACTCCGAGGTGGCGCGGCTGGAGGCGGCCGGCCTCGTGCGCGCGCTGCCCGACCCCGCTGGACCGCCGGGGCGCCGCACCACCCGGTACGCGATCACCGACGCGGGGGACCGGACCCTGCGGTCGTGGCTCGCGGAGACGCCGGCGGACTTCCCGGTGCTCAAGCACCCGGTCGCCCTGCGGCTGCTCATGGGGCACCTGGTCGACCCGGCGACCGTGCGCGACATGCTCGACGACTACGTCGCGGCGCTCGCGGAGCGGCGCCGGGACCTGTCGGGGGTCCGGGACATGCTCGGGGACCGCGCGGAGGTGCGGTACCCGGCGATGGTCGCCGACTGGGGGCTGGCGTACTACGACGCCGAGGAGCGGATCGTGACCGAGCTGCGGGAGCGGGTCGTGCGGGACCTCGCCGCGGGCGCCGACGCCGGGCCGGGTGGCGAGGCCGGGCCGGGTGCCGACGCCGGGCCGGGCGCCGCCGCCGGGCCGGGCGGCGAGGCCGGGTCGGGCGCCGCGCCGGCGGCCGGCCCCGCCTGACGACGCGGCGGCGCCGGGCCGGCAGCGGGGCGTGTCGGAGGTCGTCGGTACCGTGGCGGACGCAGCACCACGGTCGGTGGACGGGTGGGCACGGCGGCGAGGGGGACGCGATGAAGTTCGGCATCGTCGGGACGTTCGGCACGGTCGACCAGCTGGTCGGGCTGGCGGCCGAGGCGGAGGACGCGGGCTGGGACGGGTACTTCACCTGGGACGGGGTCGACATCGGGGTCGACGGCGACGTGTGGGACCCGTGGGCGGTGCTCGCGGCCGCCGCCGTCCGCACGGAGCGGATCACGCTGGGCGCGCTGGTGTTCGCGCTGCCGCGGCGCCGGCCGTGGGTGGTCGCGCGGCAGGCGCTGACCGTCGACCACCTCTCGGGCGGCCGGCTGGTCATCCCCGCCGGGCTGGGCGTGCCGGTCGACCGCGCGTTCGCGGGCGTCGAGGGCGAGCTCACGAGCACGCGCGAGCGCGCCGAGCTCCTCGACGACCACCTCGCGATCCTCGACCTGGCGTTCGGCGGGGAGACGTTCTCCTACCAGGGCACGCACCACCGCGTCACCGACATGCGGTTCCGGCCGCGGCCGGTGCAGCGCCCCCGCGTGCCGATCTGGGTCGTCGGCGCCTACCCCAGCGAGCGGTCCATGGGGCGGGCGGTGCGGTACGACGGCCTGGTCCCGCAGCTCCGCGGCGACCGCGCGATGGACCAGCTCGGTCCGGCGGAGGTCGCGGAGATCGCCGCGTGGGTGCGCGAGCACCGGGCACCCGACGCCGGCCCCTACGAGATCGTCCTGCAGGGCGTGCTGCCCGCGGACCCGGCCGAGGCCCGGGACCACGCCGCGGCGCTCGCCGAGGCGGGTGCGACGTGGTTCGTCGAGTCGCGCTGGGAGGGTCCGGGTTCGACGTACGCGGCGGTCGCGGAGCGTGTCCGCCAGGGCGTCCCGCGGGGGTGAGCCGGGGCGGGCGGAGGAGGCGAGACCCCCGGCGTCCGTCGACGTCGGTCGTCGGGCGGGCACCTCGGGGCGGCCTCGCGCGACCCCGACCACGCGTCACCGCCTCGCCGGCACGCCCTCCGCGGCCCGCGCCGCCGTCTCGGCCACCCGCGCCGCCCGCGTCTCGGGGCGGCGGGCGTCGACCAGCCACCGCAGCACGACCTTCCGGGCGCTCGGCGCGAACCCGTCCCAGTGCGCCCGCGCCCCCGGCAGGGCGTCCAGCGCCGCCGCGAGGTCCGGCGGCACGACCAGGTCCTCGACGTCGTCGAGCAGCGTCCACGACCCGTCCGCGCGGGCGGCGGCGACCACGGCGGCGCCGGCCGGCTCCATCCGCCCGGCGGCCTCCAGCCGCGCCACCCGCTCCTTGCTCAGCCGGGACCAGCCGCTACCGCGCCGCCGGGGCGCGAACCACTGCCGGGTGCTGTCCGGGTCCGGCGCCCAGGCCTGGCCGTCGATCCAGCCGACGGCCAGCGCCTCGGCGACCATCTCCTCGTAGCCGAACGTCGGCCGCCCGGACGCGGGCTTCCACCGCACCAGCCACACGCCGTCCGAGGTGGCGTGGTGCTCCGCGAGCCAGGCCCGCCAGTCCTCGACGGTCTCGGCGTGGAACCGCGGCCGGTCGGCGAGCGGCGTCATCGTCCCTGCCCCTGGTCGCGTCGCCGGGGTCAGTGCCCGCCGGCGGACGCGGGCAGGTCGTCGGCGGGGTCGGGCGCCTCGCCCTTGCCGACCCGCGAGTGCCGGTAGGAGTACACGGCGTAGATCACGAGGCCGACGGCGAGCCAGGCAGCGAACCGCACCCAGGTGAGCACCGTCAGGTTCGTCATCAGCCACAGGCAGGCGACGCCCGCCACGATCGGCAGCACCGGCGACCACGGCACCCGGAACCCGCGCTGCAGGTCCGGCCGGGTGCGACGCAGGATCGGGATGCCGAAGCTCACCAGCACGAACGCCGACAGCGTGCCGATGTTGATCATCTCCTCCAGGCGCTCGACCTCGGACAGGCCGGCGATGAGGGCGACGATGATGCCGACGCCGACCTGCAGCCGGATCGGGGTCTTGTACCGGTGCGAGGTGCGGGAGATGCCGCGGGGGAGCAGGCCGTCGCGGCTCATCGCGAACACGATCCGGGTGAGGCCGAGGAGCAGCACCATGATCACGGACGTCAGCCCGATGAGGATGCCGATCGAGATCACCTTGCCCGCCCAGTCCGCGCCGACCAGCACGAACGCGGTGGTCAGCGAGGGCGAGTCGGACGCCGCGAGCTCGGTGTAGGACACCATGCCGGTGACCACGACGGTGACCAGGATGTAGAGCACCGTGACGATCGCGAGGCCGCCGAGCACGCCGCGCGGCACGGCACGCTGCGGGTCCTTGGTCTCCTCCGCGGTGGTCGCCACGACGTCGAAGCCGATGAACGCGAAGAACACCAGGGCCGCGCCGGACAGGATGCCCATGACGCCGTACTGCGACGGGTCGAAGCCGGACAGGAAGCCGAACAGCGGCTGCTCCAGGCCGGACGCCGACTCCGCGGGCTGCGAGGGCGGGATGAACGGCGAGTAGTTGTCCGCGCGGACGTAGAAGAACCCGGCGACGATGACGAAGAGTGTGATCGCGACCTTGATGATCGTGAAGATGCTGTTCACGCGGGTGCTGAGCTTGGTGCCGACGGCGAGCAGCGCCGTGAACACGCCGACGACCAGCACGGGCCCCCAGTCCAGGTCGACCGGACCCAGCTCCAGCGTCGTCGGCACGTCGATGCCGAACAGCCCGAACGCGTCCGACAGGTAGACGCCCCAGAACTTCGCGATGACGGCCGCGGCCAGCAGCATCTCGAGGATCAGGTCCCAGCCGATGATCCACGCGACGAGCTCGCCCGCGGTGGCGTAGGAGAACGTGTACGCGGACCCGGCGACGGGCAGCGTCGACGCGAACTCGGCGTAGCACATGATCGCCAGCGCGCAGACGATCGAGGCGATCAGGAACGAGATGATCACGCCGGGACCGGCGTAGTTCGCCGCGGCGGTCGCACCGACGGAGAAGATGCCCGCGCCGACGGCGACGGCGACGCCCAGGACGGCGAGGTCCCAGGCCGTGAGCGAGCGCTTGAGGGACCGCTCCGGGTCCTCGACCGACGCCAGCGAGTCCTCCACGGACTTCCGGCGCAGCACGCTGCGGTTGCTGATGGCCACGACGGACCCCCTCGGACGACGGCAGGACGCGGGCGAGCATGCCGAAGCCTGTGCTCCCTCGCACGGCGGGGTCCGGTGGATGAGACCGGATCCGGCGACCCGTCAGATCCCGCCCGGGAAGCCTAGTTGCCGCCACGCCTCGTAGACAGCCGTGGACGCCGCGTTGGTGAGGTTGAGCGACCGGCGGCCGGGCTGCATCGGGATGCGCAGCAGGTCCGTCACCGCCGGGTGCCCCAGCGCCTCCGGCGGCAGGCCGGTCGGCTCCGGGCCGAACATCAGCACGTCCCCGTCGCGGTACTCGACGTCGGTGTACCGGCGCTCGGTGTGCGTGGTGAACGCGAACACGCGCGACCCGGCGAGGGCGGCCATGCAGGCGTCGAGGTCGGGGTGCACGACCACGTGCGCGAGGTCGTGGTAGTCGAGGCCGGCCCGCTTGAGCCGGGGCTCGTCCATGACGAAGCCGAGCGGCTCGACGAGGTGCAGCGTCGCCCCGGTGGCGGCGGCCAGCCGGATGGCGTTGCCGGTGTTGCCGGGGATGCGGGGCTCGAAGAACACGACGTGCAGCACGCCGGTGATCCTCTCACCGGTCGGGCGGCGTCCCGAGCTCGGGTCCGCGACCTGCGTGGACGTCGGTGGCGGGGGCTAGCGTGGGGGCGTGGGGCGAGCGCCCCGCAGCCCCGAGAGGACGACGATGCCGACGATCCCTGTCTACCGTGCCGCCGACGACCGGTACGACACGATGCCGTACCGCCGCACCGGGCGCAGCGGGCTCGACCTGCCCGCCCTGTCGCTGGGCCTGTGGCACAACTTCGGCGACGTGAACCCGCTGGAGACCCAGCGCGCGGTCCTGCGCCGGGCGTTCGACCTCGGCATCACGCACTTCGACCTCGCGAACAACTACGGCCCGCCGTACGGCTCCGCGGAGGAGAACTTCGGCCGGCACCTCGTCCAGGACCTCGGCCCGTACCGCGACGAGCTCGTCATCTCGTCCAAGGCCGGCTACGACATGTGGCCCGGCCCGTACGGCGACGGCGGCTCCCGCAAGTACCTGCTGTCCTCGCTCGACCAGTCCCTGCGCCGGCTCGGCCTCGACTACGTCGACGTCTTCTACTCGCACCGGCCGGACCCGTCCGTCCCGCTCGAGGAGACGATGGGCGCGCTGCACACCGCGGTCACCAGCGGCCGGGCCCTGTACGCGGGCATCTCCAACTACTCGCCGTCGGCCACCCGGGAGGCCGCGCGCATCCTCGCCGACCTCGGCACGCCGCTGCTCATCCACCAGCCGTCGTACTCGATGTTCAACCGGCACGTCGAGCAGGTGGCCGAGGGGCAGACCGAGTCGCTGCTCGACGCCGTGGGCGACCTCGGCATCGGGATGATCGTGTTCTCGCCGCTCGCGCAGGGGCTGCTCACCGGGCGGTACCTGTCGGGCGACGTCCCGGCGGGTTCGCGCGCGGCGACCAGCCGGTTCCTGTCCGCCGAGCAGATCGGCGGCACCTACCTGGCGCGCGCCCGGGCGCTGAACGCGATCGCCGAGGCCCGGGGGCAGTCGCTGGCGCAGCTCGCGCTCACCTGGGTGCTCCGGGACCCGCGCGTCACGTCGGCGCTCATCGGGGCGTCCTCGGTGGCGCAGCTCGAGGACAACGTCGCCGCCCTCCGGGCCGAGCCGCTCACGGCCGAGGAGATCGCCGCGATCGAGCCGCACGCCGTCGACGGGACCGCGCGCCGGTGAGCGCGGTCGCGGGTGGCGGGGCGAGGGCCGGCGCAGAGGGCGGCGCGGCCGCGCGCCGGGGTGCCGGCCCCGTCCCGGTCGTGCTGCTGCACGGGCTGACCGACGCCTCGACGTGCTGGCCGACCGTGCTGCCGCGGTACGCCGGCACCCGGCCGGTGGTCGCGCTCGACGCGCGCGGGCACGGCGGCACCCCGCTGCCCGACGAGCCGTTCACCGTCGCCGCCCTGGCCGCCGACGCCGCGGCCGCGGTGCGCGCGCTCGACCTCGGGCCGGCGCTGGTCGTCGGCCACTCCATGGGCGGGGTGACCGCGGAGGAGCTGGCGCTCGCGGCCCCCGACCTGGTCGCGGGCCTCGTGCTGGAGGACCCGGCGTGGCGGACCGCGGAGCCCGAGGGCGTGGACGGCCCCGGCGGCCTCCCGGACTGGCTCGCCCCGGCGATCGCCGCCGTGCAGGGCCGGACCGTCGAGCAGATCGCCGCGCAGGGCCGGGCCGACAACCCGCGGTGGTCCGAGGAGGAGGTCCTCGGCTGGGCGGAGGCCAAGGCACGTGTCGACCCGCGGCTCGCCGACGTGCCGCACGACTGGCTCGGCCGGGACTGGGTCGAGGCGCTCGCGGACGTGCGGGTGCCGGTCACGCTGCTCACCGCGGGGCCGGGGCTCGGGGTCGTGACGGACCGTCAGGCGGCGCGGGCGGCGGAGCTGCTCGGCGACCGGCTGACCCACGTCGCGTTCCCGGAGGCGGGGCACAACATCCGCCGCGAGGCGTCGGACGAGTACCTGGCGGCCGTGGACGACGCGGTCGCGCGCGCCGACGCCGCCCGCTGACCCGCGCGGGGTCGGGGCCGCGCGCGCCGGCGCCGCCGTCGGCTCCCGCCCGCCCTGCCCCGCGTCCCCGGGCTCGCGTCGAGATAGGACCTCGCCGCCGAGGTAGGACCGTCCCCGGCCCTATCTCGGCGTGCAGGCCCTATCTCGGGGCAGCGCTCGCGTGCCGCGCCGCGCCGCCGGCGCGTCGCGCCGTCAGCCCAGGACCGCGGCGATCACCAGGAGCGAGGGGACCGCCAGGATCGTGGTCACCAGGCCGGCGTCCCGGGCGAGCGCGGTGCCCTGCCGGTACTGGATCGCGTACACCAGCACGTTCTGCGCCGTCGGGAGGGCCGACACCACCGCGACCGCCAGCAGCGCGTCGCCGCGCAGACCCAGCAGCGTCCCCAGCCCGATCGCGAGCGCCGGGTGCACGACGGCCCGCAGCACCGCGACCAGCGCGACGTCGCCCCGGGGCGCCTGCTCGTCGCCGACCCGCGGGACCGCGAGCGACATCCCGAACGTCAGCAGCGCGAGCGGCGGGGCGGCGGCGCCGAGCAGCTCGAGCGGCTGGAAGACCGCCGCCGGCAGCGAGAACGGCAGCGCGGCCAGCGCGATGCCGGTGAGCGTGCCGATGATGACCGGGTTCCGCAGCGTCCGCCGCAGCACCGACCGCAGCGTCCCCAGGGCCCCGGCGGGCGCGGTCCCGGCGACCACCCCGTCCCGGGCCCGGCGCCGGGCGTCGAGCACCACCATCGCGATCGGCCCGAGCACGAGCTGCTGGTACAGCGTCGGCGGGACGACCGACACGACGCTGCCGAGCAGGTAGGCGGTCAGCGGGATGCCGATGTTCCCGGCGTTGACGTAGGACGAGGCCAGCACGCCGACGACCACGTCCCCGGCCGACCGCCGTCGGATCAGCCCGAGCACCGCCGCCGCGACCAGCGCGACGACGGTGGTGGTCGCGAAGGTGACCAGCGCCGACCGGGACAGCAGCAGCCCGAGGTCGGCGCGGCCGATGGTCTCGATCAGCAGCGCGGGGGTCGCGACGGTGAACGCGGTGGCGGCGAGCACCCGCTGGGCGTTGTCGCCGAGCACACCGGTGCGCCCCACGAACCAGCCCGCTGCGACGACGACGGCGATCGTGCCCAGCGCCGTGAGGACGGCCAGCATCAGGCGTCGGCGCCTCCGGCCGGCCCGCCCGTGGCCTGGTCGTCGTCGTCCGCGAACAGCCCGACGGACGCCGCGTCGCGCGCGACCTCCTCCGCCGTCGGGGGCTCGCGGCCCTCCAGCGTCGCGATGACGCCGGGCCCGTACCGCTCGAGCTTCGCCGCCCCGACGCCGCCGATCCGGGAGAGCGCGTCCAGGTCGGCGGGGCGCGCGGTGGCGATCTCCCGCAGCGTCGCGTCGTGGAACACCACGTAGGCGGGCACGCCCTGCTCCTTGGCGGTCGTCGCCCGCCAGGCGCGCAGCCGCTGGAACACGGCCGCCGCGTCGTCGCCGAGCTCGGCCGCGGCCTGCGCCGCCGCGGCCTGCCGGGCTCCCGCGCCCGACCCGGAGCCGGACCGCGAGCGCGTCCGTGCCGTCCGCGTCTCCTCCCGCAGAGGCACCGGTCGGTCGCCGCGCAGCACCTCGGCGCTCGCCGGCGTGAGCCGCAGCGTCCCGTACCCGTCGGCGTCGACGGCGAGCAGCCCCTGCGCGAGCAGCTGGCGCACCACCCCGCGCCACTGGGCGTCCGACAGGTCGCCCCCGAGCCCGAACGTCGACAGCTCGGTGTGCCCGAGCTGCTCGATCCGCGACGTGCGCTTGCCGAGCAGGATGTCGACGAGGTGCCCGGCCCCGTAGTGCTGGTTCCGCTCGCGCTCCAGGCGGACGACGGTCGACAGCAGCTTCTGCGCGGGGACGGTGCCGTCCCAGGTGGTCGGCGGGGCGAGGCAGGTGTCGCAGTTGCCGCACGGCTCGGCGTCCTGGCCGAAGTAGGCGAGCAGCTGCACGCGGCGGCAGGTGACCGTCTCGCACAGCGCGAGCATCGCGTCCAGGTGCGCCGACAGCCGACGCCGGTGCTGGGCGTCGCCCTCGGAGGTGTCGATCATCCGCCGCTGCTGCACGACGTCCTGCAGGCCGTAGGCGAGCCACGCGGTCGACGGCAGCCCGTCCCGCCCGGCGCGGCCGGTCTCCTGGTAGTAGCCCTCGACGGACTTGGGCAGGTCGAGGTGCGCGACGAACCGCACGTCCGGCTTGTCGATGCCCATGCCGAAGGCGATGGTCGCCACCATGACGAGCCCGTCCTCGCGCAGGAACCGGGACTGGTTCCGTGCCCGCACCTGCCGGTCGAGGCCCGCGTGGTACGGCAGCGCGGGCACGCCCTGGGACGACAGGAACTCCGCGGTCTGCTCGACGGAGTTCCGCGACAGGCAGTAGACGATGCCGGAGTCGCCGTCGTGCTCGGACCGGATGAGGTCGAGGAGCTGCTGGCGCGGGCTCGCCTTCGGCACGATGCGGTACTGGATGTTGGGCCGGTCGAACGAGGCGACGAACTGCCGGGCGTCCGTGAGCTCGAGCCGCTCGGCGATCTCGGTGCGGGTCGCCGCGGTCGCGGTCGCGGTGAGCGCGAGGCGCGGGACGCCGGGCCAGCGCTCGTGCAGCACGGACAGGCCGAGGTAGTCGGGTCGGAAGTCGTGGCCCCACTGGGAGACGCAGTGCGCCTCGTCGATCGCGAACAGGCTGATCGCGGCGCGGTCGAGCAGGGCCATCGTCTCGGGGACCCGCAGCCGCTCGGGCGCCAGGTAGAGCAGGTCGAGCTCGCCGTCGAGCAGCGCCCGCTCGACCTCGCGGCGCTGGCCGTGGTCCTGCGTGGAGTTGAGGAACCCGGCGCGCACGCCGAGCGCGGACAGCGCGTCGACCTGGTCCTGCATCAGCGCGATCAGCGGGGAGACGACGACCCCGGTGCCCGCCCGGACGAGCGCCGGCACCTGGTAGCAGAGCGACTTGCCGCCGCCGGTCGGCATGAGGACGAGCGCGTCGCCGCCGGCGACCACGGTGTCGATGATGTCCGCCTGCTCGCCGCGGAACGCGTCGTAGCCCCAGACCTGCTGCAGCACCTCGAGCGGGGCGCGGCCGGTGGTGGCGTCGTGCGCCGGGCGCTCGACCGGGCGGGCCGCGGCGGGATCGCCGTGCGCGGCGGCGGACCGGTCGTCGGCGCGCGGCGCCGGGCCTCCGGACCGGGCGGCCTCCGTCGCGGGCGCGGCCACGCGCGCCCCGTACCCGGGCTCGAACGGCGGCTCCTCGGCCGGGTCGTACGGCGGCTCGTCCGGCAGCGGCCACTCGTCGTCCCATGCCTGCGTCACGCCGTCCAGCCTATCGGCGGCCGACGGCCCCCCACGGCCGTCGTCCACAGGGGCGTGCGGGACGCGCCCGCCCGGCCGGCCCGCGGTGACCGCCGTCACGGTCCGCCCCGGCGCCGAGGCACTAGACTCGCCCGGGGCCGGTCGGCCCGGCCCGCACGACGGCGAGGAGGTGGACGCGATGGACGACACCGCGAGTAGTCGGCATCCGTCGACGCCCGTCGTGCTGCGCGCGCAGGCCTGAGCCGCCCCGAGGGGCCGGTCGGACCGGCGCGCGACGCCCGGCGCGGCGTCGGCGGAGCACCCGCGCCGCGCACCGCGGCGCCGCCCGATCCCGTCACCGCCCCGCGCCGTGACGTCCCCACCCGTCCGACGCCCGACCGCCCGGCACGCCCCCCGCGCGCCGGTCCCGGCCCCGCGTCGGCGAGCACCCGTGCCGACCGCACCCGCCGTGGTCGCGACCGCCGACCGTGCCGTGCCGCCCCCGGCGCGCGCCGCCTCCCGCGAGGCGTCCCGCGCCGGCGACGGTGCCGCACCCCGGCGCCCCGCGACCGCCCGGACCGCCCGCGTCCTGCGCCGCCCGGCGCCGGTCGCGGGTGCGTGCGACCGCGACCGGGAGGCAGGGGACGCCCGCCGCGGCCTCCCGCAAGGAGCGCGCCATGACCCGCCGCACCCCCGTCCTGCCCCGCCGCCCCGCCGACCAGCAGGCGCCGCTCGACCTGCACGACGTCGTCGCCGTCGGCACCCGCCGCGCCGTCGAGGTCTGGCTCGAGCAGACGCCCGAGCCCCGCACGCGGGCGGACCAGCTCGCCGACCTGTCCGACGCGCAGGTGCGCGCGCTCGTCGGCCTCCTCGACCCGGCGACCGCCGACGAGCTGCTCGGCACCCTCGACCCGCACGCCGCGGCCGAGGTGCTGCACGTCGTCCCGGCGCCGGTCGCGGCCGGCCTGGTGGACAGCCTCGACCCGGACGAGGCGGCCGAGCTGCTCCGCGCCCTGCCCGACGGCGAGCGCGCGGCGGTGCTCGGCGCGATGCGCGTCGCGCGGTCGGCCGTCGTGCGCGGGCTGCTGGCGTGGCCCGACGACTCCGCCGCCGCCCGGATGAACCCGGAGGTGGCGACCGTCCGGCCGACCATGACCGTCCGCGAGGCGGTGGACGCGCTGCGCGCCCAGCCCGAGGCCACCGGCGACAGCGCCGAGGTCTGGGTGACGAGCGACCCCGCGGCCGAGGGCGCTCCCGCGCTGCTCGGCGTCGTGTCGTTCCGCGACCTGGTGCTCGCCGCCCCGGAGCTGCTGATCGCCGACCTCATGCGGGAGGACGTCGTCACCGTCGAGCCCACCGCCGACCAGGAGCGCGCCGCCCGCCTGCTCCAGGACCACCACCTCGCGGTGCTGCCGGTCGTGGCCGACGGGCAGCTGCTCGGCGTGCTCACCGGCGACGACGTCGCCGACATCGTCGAGGAGGAGGCCACCGAGGACGCGGTGCGCCAGGGCGGGGCCGCTCCGATGGACGTGCCCTACCTGCGGGCGTCGCCGCTGCTGCTGTGGCGCAAGCGGATCGTGTGGCTGCTGGTGCTGTTCGTGACCGCGACGATCACCAGCAGCGTCCTGCAGCACTACGAGGACGAGCTGGAGACGGTCATCGCGCTGACGCTGTTCGTGCCGCTGCTCATCGGCGCGGGCGGCAACGCCGGCACGCAGATCACCGCGACCGTGATCCGGGCGATGGCCACCGGCAGCGTCCGGCTGCGCGACGCCGGGCGGGTGGTGCGCAAGGAGGTCACGGCGGGGTTCCTCGCGGCGGTGACGATCGCGGTCGTGGGCTGGGTGCGGGCGTGGACGCTCGGCGTCGGGGGCGAGGTCGCGCTGACCGTGGCGGTCGCCGCCGGGGCGATCATCCTGTGGGCGTCGGTGATCGCGTCGCTGCTGCCGCTGCTGCTGCGCAAGGTCGGGCTCGACCCCGCCGTCGGGTCCGGGCCGCTCATCACGACCCTGGTGGACGGGACCGGGCTGGTCATCTACTTCACGGTCGCGCGGTGGTTCATCTCGGCGCTCGCGGGGTGACCCGGGGCGACGCCGGCGCGGGCGCCCGTAGGGTGGGCGCCGTGGCGGAGGAGACGGGCGGCGCGGTCGCCGGCGCGGGCGGTCCGGCCGACCCGGGCCCGGCGGCCCCGGCGGGCTCCGCGGGCTCGCCCGTCGAGAGCGTCGACCGCGCGCTGCGGACGCTCGAGGCGGTCGCCGCCGCCGGCCCGGCCGGCGCGGGCCTCGCGGACCTGTCGGCGGCCCTGGGCGTGCACAAGACGACCGTGCACCGCTCGCTCGCCGCGCTCCGGCACCGCGACTACGTCGCCCAGGACCCGGCGTCCGGGCGGTACGGCCTCGGCCCGGCGGCGGTCGGGCTGGCCGACCGGTACTTCGCCGAGGACGACCTGCCCGCGCGGCTGCACGGGGCGCTCGTGGCGCTGTGCGCGGCCACCGACGAGCTCGTGCACCTCGGCGTGCTCAGCGGCGCGCAGGTCGTGTACCTGGACAAGGTCGAGCCGGAGCGGCCGGTGCGGGTGTGGTCCGCGGTGGGCCGGCGGAACTGGGCGGCGACCACCGCGCTCGGCCGGGCCATGCTCGCCTTCGGCGACACCCCGGCGGCGGCGCTCGACGGGTACGTGGGCGCCGTGCAGCCCGCGGGCCGGGTCGACGCCGCGCACGTGGCGGGCGAGCTCGCCGCCGCCCGGCGTCGCGGCTACGCCGTCGAGGTCGAGGAGAACGAGCCCGGCATCGCGTGCCTGGGCGTGCCGCTGCTGCGCGGGTCCCGCCCGGTCGCCGCGCTCAGCGTGACGGCCCCGGCCGACCGGCTGACCGCGCGGCGCCGGGACGAGGTGCACGCCCTGGTGCGCGCGGTCGTGCCGCCGCTCCTCCCGCCGGGCCTGGCCCTCCCGCCCGCCTGACGCTCCGCGCCGACGTCGCGCCCCCACGCCCGCACTCCGCCCGGGCGCGAGATCGGCGCTCCGGTGCGAGATCGGTCCCTCGACGCACCGATCTCGGCGCGGAGCACCGATCTCGGCGCGCGCGCCGCCCGCACCCGGTCACGGGAGGCGTTGCCGGCGCGGGCGGCGGTGTGCCACGATCGGTGCGCAGAGCGCAGCGATCGTTGCGCAGAGCGGAACGAAGGGGTTCGACATGACCGACGTGCTCGACCGGCTCGCGGCGCACCGGCTGGTGCCCGTCGTCGTCCTCGACGAGGCGCGCGACGCCGGCCCGCTCGCGGACGCGCTGGTCGGCGGCGGTCTGCCCGTCGCCGAGGTCACCTTCCGCACGGCCGCCGCGGCCGACGCGATCCGGGCGATCGCGGACCGGGGCGGCGACGTGCTCGTCGGCGCGGGCACGGTCGTCACCCCCGCCCAGGTCGACGCCGCGGTCGCCGCCGGCGCGCGGTACCTGGTCTCCCCGGGCACGTCCCGCGCCGTCGTCGAGCGCGCGCAGGAGCACGGCGTCCCGGTGCTGCCCGGCGCGGTGACGGCGACCGAGGTCCAGGCCGCGCTGGAGCTCGGCCTGGACACCGTGAAGTTCTTCCCCGCCGGCACCTCGGGCGGCAGCGCGGCCATCGCGGCGCTCGCGGCCCCGTTCGGCGGGGTGCGGTTCGTGCCGACCGGGGGAGTCGGCCCCGGCAACCTCGACCAGTACCTGGCGCTGCCGTGCGTCGCCGCGGTCGGCGGCTCCTGGATGGTGCCGCGCGACCGGGTCCGCGACGGCGACCGAGCGGGGGTGCGGACGCTCGTCGCCGACGCCGTCGCGCTCGCCACCCGCCTGCGCCCCTGACCCGCACACCCCCACGAAGGCCACGAAGGAGCGTCCCGTGCCCCTGACCATCCGCCCCGCCGACGAGGTCCGCTACGACGCCGTCTCCCTCGGCGAGGTGATGCTCCGCCTCGACCCCGGCGAGGGTCGCATCCGCACCGCCCGCCAGTTCCGCGCCTGGGAGGGCGGCGGCGAGTACAACGTCGCCCGCGGCCTGCGCCGCGCGTTCGGCCTGCGCACCGCGATCGTGACGGCGCTCGCGGACAACGAGGTCGGCCGCCTGGTGGAGGACCTGATCCTCACCGGCGGCGTCGACACCTCGTTCCTGCGGTGGCTGCCGTACGACGGCATCGGCCGCGAGGTCCGCAACGGCCTGAACTTCACCGAGCGCGGGTTCGGCGTCCGCGGTGCCGTCGGCGTCAGCGACCGCGGGCACACCGCGGCGTCGCAGCTCGCGCCCGCCGACGTCGACTGGGACCACCTGTTCGGCGAGCTCGGCGCCCGCTGGCTGCACACGGGCGGCATCTATGCCGCCCTGTCCGAGACGGCGGCCGAGACCGTGGTCGCCGCGGTGACCGCGGCGAAGCGGCACGGCACGGTCGTGTCCTACGACCTGAACTACCGGCCCAGCCTGTGGCGGTCGACCGGCGGCACGGCCCGGGCCCAGGAGGTCAACCGGGAGATCGCCCGGCACGTCGACGTGATGATCGGCAACGAGGAGGACTTCACCGCGGCGCTCGGCTTCGAGGTCGAGGGGGTCGACGAGCACCTGTCCGCCCTCGAGGTCGACTCGTTCGCCGCGATGATCGACCGGGTGGCGGCGGAGTTCCCGCACTTCCAGGTCATCGCCACGACGCTGCGCACCGTCCGCAGCGCGACGGTGAACGACTGGGGCGCCATCGCGTGGTCCCCCGACGAGGGTCTGGTCCGGGCGACGCACCGGCCGGGCCTGGAGATCCTGGACCGGGTCGGCGGCGGTGACTCGTTCGCCTCGGGCCTGGTCTACGGCCTGCTCGGCGGCCAGCCGCTCGCCACCGCCGTGGAGTACGGCGCGGCGCACGGGGCGCTCGCCATGACCACCCCGGGCGACACGACGATGGCGTCGGAGGCCGAGGTGCTCAAGCTCGCCGGCGGCGGCTCGGCGCGCGTCGACCGCTGACGGCCCCCCCGCACGACGGCGGCCCCGTCCCCCTCCTGACGAGGGCGACGGGGCCGTCGGTCGCGCCGGCGCGGATCGGACCGCGGCGGCCCGGGCGTCCGACGTCAGCGCACGTCGTCGTCGACCCAGTCGAACGTCTTCGTGACCGCCTTCTTCCACAGCCGGTACTGCCGGTCGCGCTCGCCGGACTCCAGGTTCGGGGTCCAGCGGGCGCCCTCGGCCCAGTTGTCGATGACGTCCTGCTCGCCCTCCCAGTAGCCGACGGCGATGCCCGCGGCGTACGCGGCGCCGAGCGCGGTGGTCTCCGCGACCTGCGGCCGGACGACCGGCACGTCGAGGATGTCGGCCTGGAACTGCATGAGCAGGTTGTTGGCGGTCATGCCGCCGTCGACCTTGAGCTCGGTCAGCGCGACGCCGGAGTCCGCGTTCATCGCGTCGAGCACCTCGCGGGTCTGGAAGGCGGTGGCCTCCAGGGCCGCGCGGGCGATGTGGTTGCGGTTGACGTACCGGGTCAGGCCGACCAGCGCGCCGCGGGCGTCGGACCGCCAGTACGGGGCGAACAGGCCGGAGAACGCCGGCACGAAGTACGCGCCGCCGTTGTCCTCGACCTTGGAGGCCAGGTACTCGATGTCCGGGGCGTCCGCGAACATGCCCAGGTTGTCGCGCAGCCACTGGACCAGCGAGCCGGTGACGGCGATCGAGCCCTCGAGCGCGTACACCTGCGGCTTGTCGCCGATCTTGTAGGCGACGGTGGTCAGCAGGCCGTTCTTCGACGGGACCGGCTCGGTGCCCGTGTTCAGCAGCATGAAGTTGCCGGTGCCGTACGTGTTCTTGGCCGTGCCGACCTCGAAGCACGCCTGGCCGAACGTCGCGGCCTGCTGGTCGCCGAGGATGCCGGCGATCGGCACGCCCGGGACGAGCCCGCCCTGGCGGCCGTGCCCGTAGACCTCCGAGGAGGACCGGATCTCCGGGAGCATCGACAGCGGGATGCCCATCTCGGCCGCGATCTCCTCGTTCCAGGTGAGCGAGTCGACGTTCATGAGCATGGTGCGCGAGGCGTTGGTGACGTCGGTGACGTGGATACCGCCGTCGACGCCGCCGGTCATGTTCCACAGCACCCAGGAGTCGGTGTTGCCGAACGCGAGCTCGCCGCGCTCCGCCTTCTCGCGGGCGCCCTCGACGTTGTCGAGGATCCACCGGATCTTCGGGCCGGAGAAGTACGTCGCGAGCGGCAGGCCAACGCGGTCCTTGTAGCGCTCGGCGCCGCCGCCGAGGGCCGCGAGGTCGTCGCAGATCTTCTGGGTGCGGGTGTCCTGCCAGACGATCGCGTTGTAGACCGGCTGGCCGGTGGTGCGGTCCCAGACCACGGCCGTCTCGCGCTGGTTGGTGATGCCGATCGCGGCCACGTCGGAGTGGGTCCGGTTGGCGCGGGACAGCGCGAGGCCCACGACCTCGCGGGTGTTCGTCCAGATCTCGTTGGGGTCGTGCTCGACCCAGCCGGCGCGCGGGAAGATCTGCTGGTGCTCGGTCTGGCCGACGGAGACGATCTGGCCGCTGTGGTTGAAGAGGATCGCCCGGGTGGAGGTGGTGCCCTGGTCGATCGCCATGACGAGCTGCTCGGACATGAGACTTCCTTCGCGTCGGTCTGCCCCGCCCTGGGGCGGGTGGCGGCACCGCGGGGGCGGCGCTGCCGGGGGAGTACGAATACCCCCCCCGCCCCCCCGCCCACAACGACCAGGGGGGGGTCAAGACGTACACCACGTCCTGCGCAGCC
>NZ_JAKRMS010000063.1 GCF_022346185.1 Cellulomonas sp. ACRRI
GGTGCCACGGGGTCGGGCGCCGGGTCCTCGCGGCGGGGTGCACGGGCGCGCAGCACGAGGGTGCCCGCGGCCTTGTCGTGCCAGCCACGCTGCTCCGGGCCCTCGTCCCAGGCGCCCGAGCCCGCGACGACGTAGACGCCGACGCCCCCGAGCAGGACGCCCAGCGCCTGGACCACGCTCCGCACCAGCACCGCCCACAGACCCGGCGCGCGGCCGGTGCGGGCGGACACGGTGCGGGTGCCGAGCAGGGCGCCGCCGACGGTGCGGCCCCCGAACGCCTCGGCGAACCACTGGCCCGCGGCGAGCAGCAGCAGGAGCAGGCCGGGCACCAGGAGCGCGCCGACCGAGCCGTCGGAGCGCAGCGCGGGCAGCACCGCGAGCAGACCCGCGCTGCCGACGAGCACGGCCAGCGCCTGGTCGACCAGCAGGGCGACGAGCCGGCGCCACACCGGCGCGACGGCGTCGTCCACGTCGGCGCCCAGCGACCAGCCCGGCGCCGCGGCCGCCCCCCGTCCCGGCCCGGGCGGCTCCGCCCGCAGCGACTCGCCCGCGCGTGCCGGTGCGGACGGCTCCCTGCGCACGGCGCCCACGGTGGGCGCGCTCGCGCTCGCCGCCGCACCCGGCGCGCTCACCGCCGGCACCCGCGCACCGCACGCGCCGCAGAACGCCGCGCCCGGCTCCAGCACCGCGCCGCACACGGCGCAGACCCCGGCCGCGCCCGCCCCGGCGTCCCCCGCCGTGGTCGGCGTGCTCATCCCGCTCCCCCCGAAGCCGTCAGCGGGTCAGGACGCCCGGTCGACCAGGGCGTCCGCGAACGACACGAACGAGTCCTTCACGGGCCCGTCCGGCAGCGGCGCGAGCAGGTCGACGGCCTCGGACACGAGCGCGGTGGCCCGCTCCCGGGTCTCTCGGACCACGTCGTGCGCACGCAGGTCGGCGAGCACCTGGGCGAGCACGCCGTCGTCGGACAGGTCGCCGTCGAGCCGGGCGACGAGGTCGGCGTCGGCCGGGTCGGCGCCCGTCGCGGCGCGCTCCCGGAGCAGCAGCACCGGCATCGTCGGCACCTGCTCGCGCAGGTCGGTGCCGGGGGTCTTGCCGGAGACGTCGCCCTCGGAGGTGAGGTCGAGGACGTCGTCGGCGAGCTGGAAGGCCACGCCGATCCGCTCGCCGAACGCGGCGACGGTCTCGACGGCCTCGGGCGACGCCCCGCCGTACATGGCGCCGAGCCGCGCGGACGTGGCGATGAGCGAGGCGGTCTTGTCGGCGAGCACGTGCAGGTAGTGCTGCACGGCGTCGTCGTCCGCGCCGGGGCCGGTGGACTCGTGCAGCTGGCCCAGGCAGAGCCGCTCGAACGTGCCGGCCTGGATGATGACGGCCTCGGGGCCGAGGTGCGCGACGGTGCGGGACGCGCGGGCGAACAGCAGGTCCCCGACCAGGATCGCGACGTTGTTGCCCCAGACCTCGTGGGCGGCGGGTGCACCCCGGCGCAGCGGCGCGGAGTCCATGACGTCGTCGTGGTACAGCGAGGCGAGGTGGGTCAGCTCGACCACGACGGCGGCGTCCAGGACCTCGTCCGCGGCCGCGGTGGCGCCGAGCTCGGCGGCCAGCAGCGTCAGCAGCGGGCGCAGGCGCTTGCCCCCGGCGTTCGCCAGGTGGTGCGCCGCGTCGTCCACGAGCGGGTCGGCGTACGCGACGGCGGTCCGCAGGCGCTCCTCGACCAGGTCGAGTCGTCCCGCGATGCGCTCGGCGAGCGCGGGATCGGCGAGCGGCAGGGTGGTCGGGGAAGTCACGGGACGAACCTATCTGGCCGGGCGGGCCGGGGCAGAACCGACGCGGCCGTGCGCCCGGCCACGCAGGTGGTCGGGCGCACGGCCGCGTGCGGTCGAGGACGGTCAGGGCAGGAGCTGGGCGACGCCCGCGACGGCGTCCAGGACCGGCCCCGGCAGCACGCCGAGCAGCACGGTCAGCACGGCGCAGGCGCCGATGGCGACGACGGCGAAGCCCTGCGAGGCGACGACGACGGCGCCCGGGCGGGCCTCGTCGTCAGCGTCGTCGCGCGGGCCGCCGTGCGGGCTGGTGAAGAACATCAGCACGATGATCCGCACGTAGAAGAACGCGGCGGCGGCCGAGGCCAGGACGCCGACGACCGCGAGCGGCCAGGCGCCGCCCTCGACGGCCGCGGAGAACACCGCGAACTTGCCGGTGAAGCCGGCCGTCAGCGGGATGCCCGCGAACGACAGCAGGAACAGCGCGAACGTGGTGGCGAGCACCGGGTTGGTCCGGCCGAGGCCGGCCCACTGGGACAGGTGCGTGGCCTCGCCGAGGATCGGGCCCTCGGCCTCGACCGGCGGCTCCTCGCCGTCGGCCCCGGCGACCGCGGGCCGGTCGACGCCGTCCCCGGCCCCCGCTCCCGCCCCGGCGCCGGTCCCGACGACGTCCGCCGTCGAGCCGGCCGACGCGCCCGCGCGCGCCGACGACCCCGCGGCCGCCAGCGCCGGCACCCGCGCACCTGCCGCGCCGGCCGCACCGGCCGCGCCCACCGCGCCGGCCGCACCCGACCGCACCGCCCCGCGCTCCCGCACGAGCGACACGATCCCGAACGCCCCCACCGTCGCCGCGCCGTACGCGAGGAGGTAGAACAGCACGGCCGTGATCCCGGACTGCACGAGCGCGACCACGCCGGTGAGCACGAAGCCCGCGTGCGCGATCGACGAGTACGCGAGCACCCGCTTGACGTCGGTCTGCACCAGCGCGACGACCGTGCCGACCGCCATGGTGGCGATCGCGACGGTCCACATCACCGGTTCCAGGTCCCAGCGCAGGTCGGGGACCACCGTGTAGAACACCCGGACCAGCGCGCCGAACGCGGCGACCTTGGTGCAGGCGGCCATGAACCCGGTGATCGGGGTGGGCGCGCCCTGGTAGACGTCCGGGGTCCAGGAGTGGAACGGCACCGCGCCGACCTTGAACAGCAGGCCGGCGAGCACCAGCAGCGACCCGGCGAGCAGCAGCCCGTCCATGCCGGTCACGGTCCGGACCGCCTCGGCGATCTCGGCGTACCGCAGGGAGCCGGAGAACCCGTAGAGCAGGGCGATGCCGAACAGCAGCAGCGCGGACGCGAACGAGCCCAGCAGGAAGTACTTCATGGACGCCTCCTGGCTGAGCAGGCGGCGCCGCCGGGACAGCCCGGTCAGCAGGTACAGCGGCAGCGACAGCACCTCGAGCGCCACGAACAGCGTCAGCAGGTCGCCCGTCGCCGGGAAGATCAGCATGCCGCCGGTCGCGAACAGCACAAGCGGGTAGACCTCGGTCTGCTCCAGGCCGGCGGCGCGCGCCGCCTCCTCGTAGCCGGACCCGGGCACCGCGGCGCCCTGCGGGGCGAACGCGTCCTCGCCCGTGGCCGTGCGGTCGGCGATCACGAGCACGGCCAGCAGCGCCAGCACGGCGGTGATGGCCCAGAGCACGAGCGTCGGGCCGTCGACGAGCAGCGACCCGCCGAGCACCTCCGTGCCGCCGGTGTCGGCGACGCCGTTCCAGAGCGCGGCGACCGCGACGACGGCGGCCGCGAGCGCGACCAGGGTCAGCGTCAGCTGGACGACGCGGCGCACGCGGCGGGGCACGAGCGCCTCGACGAGGACGCCGACCACGGCGGCGCCGAGGACGATGAGCACCGGCGCGAGCTGGGCCCACGCGATGTCGGGCACGGTGAAGCTCACTGCTCGCTCCCCTCGGAGTCGCCGTCGACGGCGATCGGCATCTCGACCGCGGGCGGCTCGCCGCCCACGTGCTCGATGGTCTGCGCGGCGGGCTCGTCGACCAGGCGCAGCGCGGGCGCCGGGTAGAAGCCGAGCACCAGCATGATCGCGATGAGCGGGCCGACGACCCACCGCTCACGACCGCCGATGTCCCGGGTGCCGGCGAGGTCGCCGCGCACCGGGCCCGTGAACAGGCGCTGGTAGGTCCACAGGACGTAGACCGCGGCGAGCACCACGCCGAGGGTCGCGACCACCGCGGCGGCGCGGTTGGTGCCGAACGACCCGACCAGGACCAGGAACTCGGACACGAAGGTCGACAGGCCGGGCAGCGAGAGCGCGGACAGGCCGGTCACCAGGAACACGCCGGCGAGCACCGGGGTGACCTTCTGCAGGCCGCCGAAGTCCTCGATGCGGGCGGAGCCGCGGCGGGCCGCGAGGAACCCGACCAGCAGGAACAGCGCGCCGGTGGAGAGCCCGTGGTTGACCATGTAGAACGACGAGCCGGCGACCGAGGTCGACGTGAAGGCGAAGATGCCGAGCACGATGAACCCGAAGTGCGAGACCGAGGTGTACGCCACGAGCCGGAACAGGTCCTGCTGCCCGATGGCGAGCAGCGCCCCGTAGAGGATCGACACGACGGCGAGCGCGATGATCACCGGCGCCGCCCAGCGGGACGCCTCGGGGAACAGCGGCAGGCAGAGCGTGAGCATCCCGAAGGTGCCGACCTTGTCGAGCACGCCGACCAGCAGCGTCGAGGTCCCGGCGGGCGCCTGCTCGGCGGCGTCGGGCAGCCAGGTGTGCACCGGGAACATCGGGGCCTTGATCGCGAACGCGACGAAGAACGCGAGGAACAGCCAGCGCTCGGTCCCCACCGGCAGGTCGAGCCCGGTGAGGTTGTCGGTGAGGAAGCCCTGGGGGCCGCCGGGACCCTGCAGGTAGAGGGCGATGACGCCGGCCAGCATGATGAGCCCGCCCGCGAGCGAGAACAGCAGGAACTTCACGGCCGCGTACCGCCGCTGCGGGCCGCCGAACGCGCCGATCATGAAGTAGACCGGAATCAGCATGGCCTCGAACAGCACGTAGAACAGGAACACGTCCCGGGCGGCGAACACCGCGACCATGAACGCGGTCAGCACCAGGACGAGCGCCAGGTAGTGCCGCAGCCGCTCGGTCGGCAGCGCGCCGGAGCCCTGCTCCCGCCAGGCGGCGAGGATCACGACCGGCACGAGCACGACCGACAGCAGCACCAGCGCGAGGCCGACGCCGTCGACGCCGACCGCGTACGAGACGCCGAGCTGGGAGATCCAGGCGTGGGTCTCGGACAGCTGGTGCACCCGGGCGGCGCCCGTGTCGAACGCGAGCAGCGCGCCGACGCCGAGGGCGACCTCGACGAGCGAGACGCCGAGGGCGATCTGCCGGGTGTACCGCCGGGGGCCGGCGGTGATCGCCTCGGCGTCGACCGGGCCCGCGGCGCGCGACCCCCGCGGCAGCAGCCACAGGACGAGCGCGCCGACGAGCGGCCACACGATGAGGAGGGTCAGCCACGGCACGTCCGTGGTGGCGACGGAGGACGACATCGACTTCCCCTCAGATCCGAGGTGCCAGGACGACGACGGCCAGCACGACGAGGCCGAGCAGCATCGTGGCGGCGTACTGGCGGGCGTAGCCCGTCTGCAGCCTGCGCACGAGCTCCCCGATCCCGACCGTGAGGCGGCCGAGCCCGGTGAACGTCCCGTCGACGGCGGTGCGGTCGCCGTAGACGAGCGAGCGGGTCAGGTGGCGGCCGGGCTCGACCAGCACGGCGTCGTTGACGGCGTCCTGGTAGAGGTCGACCCGGGCCGCGCGGGTCAGCGCGGACCCCTCCGGCGCCGTCTCCGGCACCGGCAGCGAGGCGTACTGCCGCCACGCGAGGACGAGGCCGACCGCGACGGCCAGCAGCGTGACGACCTGGATGACCACGACCGGCAGCACCGGCTCGTGGTGCTCGACGTGCCCCGTGACCGGCTCGAGCCAGGTGGTGAAGCCGCCGCCGAGCTGGAGCACGAAGCCCAGGCCGACCGAGCCGATCGCGAGCACGACCATCGGGATGGTCATGAGCGCGGGCGACTCGTGCGGGTGCGGCTCGTGGCCGTCCGCGTCCTTCGTCCAGCGCTTCGTCCCGTGGAAGGTCATGAAGAACAGCCGCGACATGTAGAACGCGGTGATCCCGGCGCCGATCAGCGCGACCGCGCCGAACAGCCAGGCCCGCCACTCGCCGGCGCCCTCGGGCACCACGAACGCGGACTCGATGATCTTGTCCTTCGACCAGAAGCCGGAGAACGGCGGGACGCCGAGGATCGCCAGCCAGCCGAGGCCGAACGTCACCCAGGTGATCACCATGTACCTGCGCAGCCCGCCGAACCGGCGCATGTCGGTCTGGTCGTCCATGCCGTGCATGACGGACCCGGCGCCGAGGAACATCCCGGCCTTGAAGAAGCCGTGGGTCACGAGGTGGAAGATCGCGAACGCGTACCCGACCGGGCCGAGGCCCGCGGCGAGCACCATGTAGCCGATCTGGGACATCGTCGACGCGGCGAGCGCCTTCTTGATGTCGTCCTTCGCGCAGCCCACGACCGCCCCGAACACCAGGGTGATCGCGCCGACGATCGTCACGACGAGCTGCGCGGTGGGCGCGCCCTCGAACACCGGCGCGGACCGGACGATCAGGTAGACGCCGGCGGTGACCATCGTCGCCGCGTGGATGAGCGCGGAGACGGGGGTCGGGCCGGCCATCGCGTCGCCGAGCCAGGACTGCAGCGGGAACTGCGCCGACTTGCCGCAGGCCGCCAGGAGCAGCATGAGGCCCGTCGCGGTGAGCGTGGCGGTGGACGCGAGCCCGCCGTCGATGCCGGCGGAGACCGACGCGAAGTCCACCGAGCCGAACGTCGCGAACATGAGCATGAGCGCGACCAGCAGGCCGAGGTCGCCGATCCGGTTGGCGACGAACGCCTTCTTCGCGGCGACCGCGTACGGGGTGTGGTGGTTCCAGAACCCGATGAGCAGGTACGACGCCAGGCCGACGCCCTCCCAGCCGACGAACAGCAGCAGGTAGGAGTCCGCGAGCACCAGGATCAGCATCGCCGCGATGAACAGGTTCAGGTAGGCGAAGAACCGGCGCCGCGCGGCGTCGTGCGCCATGTACGCGACCGAGTAGAGGTGGATCAGCGAGCCGACGAACGTGACCAGCAGGACGAAGGTGAGCGACAGCGGGTCGACCAGCAGCCCGGCCGACAGGTCGAACCGGCCCGCGGAGATCCAGTCGAACAGGTGCACGTCGATCGAGCGGTCGTCCGCGGGCCGGCCGAGCAGCTCGACCAGCAGCAGCGCGCCGACGACGAACGCCGCGGTCGACGCCAGCAGGCCGAGCCAGTGGCCCCAGCGGTCGGAGCGCCGCCCGAGCAGCAGCAGCACCGCCGCGCTCGCCAGCGGCACCGCCACCAGCAGCGGGGCGAGGGAGTTCACGTCCACAGTCCCCTCAGCTCTTCAGCAGGTTGATGTCGTCGACGGAGGCCGACTTCCGGGTGCGGAAGATCGACACGATGATCGCCAGCCCGACGACCACCTCCGCGGCGGCCACGACCATGACGAAGAACGCCATGACCTGACCGGTCAGGTCGCCGTGCAGCCGGGAGAACGTCACCAGCGCGAGATTGGTCGCGTTGAGCATGAGCTCCACGCCCATGAACACGATGATCGCGTTGCGGCGCAGCAGCACCGTCGCGGCGCCGATCGAGAACAGGATCCCGGACAGCACCAGGTAGTTCGTGAGGGTCACCGCTCGGTCTCCGTCCGGGTCGAGCCGCCGCCGAGGTCGATGTCGGCCGTCGGGCCGGTCGTGGTCCCGGGCGGTGCCGCGGCGGGCCGCGGGTCGTCCTCGACGGTTCCGAGGGCCGCGTCGACCTCCCCGTCCGTCACGGCCGTGCCGCGCTCGGCGAGCACGGCCGTGACCGCGCGGCGGTAGGTGTCCGCGCGGTACTCGGCGGTGCCGGCCTCCTGGCCGCGGATCCGCAGCACGCGGGGCACGGACTCGTCGATCGGGTTCCCGTCGGGGTCGAGCGCGGGCACGTCCATCGCGTTGTGCCGCGCGTACACGCCGGGGGCGGGCAGCGGGGTGAGCCGGGCGCCGGCGGCCACGCGGGCCGCGGCGCGCTCGGGCTGCTTGACCAGCGGCTTGAGGCGCTGCCGGTGGGTGAGCACGAGGGCGCCCAGCGCGGCGGTCACCAGCAGGGCGCCGACGACCTCGAGGCCGAACACGTGCTGGCCGAAGATGATCCGCGCGACGCCGGTCGGGTTGCCGGGCGCGTTCGCCTCGGCGAGGCCGACGGCGTCCGGGTAGGTGGCCCGGCCGACGACGCCGACCAGCACCACGCCCAGGCCGAGCGCGGCGAGCCAGCCGACCCAGCGCTGGCCCTTGAGCGTCTCGACGAGCGAGTCGGACGCGTCCACGCCGACCAGCATGAGCACGAACAGGAACAGCATCATGACGGCGCCGGTGTAGACGACCACCTGGACGACGCCGAGGAACGGCGCCTCCTGGGCGACGTACAGGAACGCGAGCGAGATCATCACGGTGATGACGCACAGCGCGGCGTGCACCGCCTTGCGCGCGAACAGCAGGCCGGACGCGGCGAGCACCATGATCGGCGCCAGCACCCAGAACAGGACCGTCTCGGCGGTCGACGGGGTCATCGGGGCTCCCGTCCCACGGGGGCGGGCGCCTCGGCGGAGGCGGTCGCCGGCGCAGAGCCGACCCGGCGGCGCGCGGCCTCCAGCGTCGGGTCGTCGGGGCGCTGCTCGGCGACCCAGTCGACCTGCGCCGGCGTCGGGCCGGTGACCTCGCCGCGGTAGTACTCGGTGTCGGTCGTGCCCTCGACCATCGGGTGCGGGGCCGCGAGCATGCCCTCGGCCAGGGGCGCGAGCAGGTCCTGCTTCTCGTAGATCAGGCCCTCGCGGGTCGGGCCCGCCAGCTCGAAGTCGTTGGTCATGGTGAGCGCGCGCGTCGGGCAGGCCTCGATGCACAGGCCGCAGAAGATGCAGCGCAGGTAGTTGATCTGGTAGACGCTGCCGAACCGTTCCCCCGGCGACATCTGCTGCTCGGGGGTGTTGTCCGAGGCCTCGACGTAGATCGCGTCCGCGGGGCACGCCCACGCGCACAGCTCGCAGCCGATGCACTTCTCCAGCCCGTCCGGGTACCGGTTGAGCTGGTGCCGGCCGTGGAACCGCGGCTTCACGGGCGCCGTCTCGAACGGGTACTGCTCGGTGACGGTCCGGCTGAAGAAGTTCTTGATCGTCACGCCGAACCCGGCGGCGGGCGCGAGCGCGTCGGCGACCGGGCTCCGCTTGGGGATCAGCGACTCGTACGGGCGGACCGTGGCGGGCCGGGCGACCTCGCCACCACCCGCCTTCCGCTCGACAGACTTGTCCGGCGTATCAGCCACGCGGCACCTCCTGGGTGGGGGACTCGGGGGCGTCGCCGTCCGCGCCCTGGTCGGTCGCGGGTCCGCCGACGAGGGCGGGCGACGCGGGCGCGGCGTCGGCGGCGGCCGCACGCAGCCGCGCTCGCGGCGACGGCGGCAGGCTCTGGCCGGGCAGGGGCGGCACCGGGAAGCCGCCGGCGAAGGCGTCGAACGGCTCGTCCGACGGTGCGGCGGGCGCCGCGGCCTTCTTCTCCGGGATGAGGAACGACAGCGCGACGATCACGAGGATCGCGCCGCCGAGCCACGGCAGCATGGCCATGACGTCCGCACCGCCGAACTGGCGGACGCCCTGGACGACCGCGACGCAGACCAGCCAGACGAGCGCCGACGGGATCAGCACCTTCCAGCCGAACTTCATGAACTGGTCGTACCGGAACCGCAGCAGCGTGCCGCGGATCCACACGAACAGGAACATGAACAGCCAGACCTTGGCGACGAACCACAGCAGCGGCCACCAGCCGGTGTTGAGCACGCCGTCGCCGATCCAGGACAGCGGCCACGGGGCGCGCCAGCCGCCGAAGAACAACGTGGTCGCGACGGCCGAGACGTTGAGCATGTTGATGTACTCGGCCAGGAAGAACCAGGCGAACTTCATCGAGGAGTACTCGGTGGTGTAGCCGCCGACCAGCTCGCCCTCGGCCTCGGGGAGGTCGAACGGCAGCCGGTTGGTCTCGCCGACCATCGAGATGACGTAGATGACGAACGCCGGCGCGAGCGGGATCAGCCACCAGACCGTCGTCTGCGAGGCCACGATCTCGGAGGTCGACATCGACCCGGCCAGGATGAACACGCTGACCAGGGACAGGCCCATCGCGAGCTCGTACGAGATGACCTGCGCGGTGGACCGCACGGCGCCGAGCAGCGGGTAGGTCGAGTTGGACGACCAGCCGCCGAGGACGATGCCGTACACGCCGACCGAGGCGCAGGCGAGGATGTAGAGCACCGCGACCGGGAAGTCGGTGAGCTGCAGCGGGGTGACCACGCCGAAGATCGACACCTCGGGGCCGAACGGGATGACCGCCATGGTGAGCAGCGAGCAGAACACGGCGATGAACGGCGCCACCAGGTAGACCAGCTTGTCGGCCGCCTTGACGGTGACGTCCTCCTTGAGCAGCAGCTTCATCGCGTCGGCGAGCGACTGGAACAGGCCGAACGGGCCGTGCACGTTCGGGCCGGGACGCAGCTGCATCCGGCCGACGACGCGGCGCTCGAACCAGATGGCGATGAGCACGCTCAGCAGCAGGAACACCAGGATGCCGACGGCCTTGAGCAGCCAGACCCAGAACACGTCCTGGCTGAAGTCGGCCGCGCCGCCGTCCGCCGCGGCGGCGGGGAGCGCGGTGGGCAGCACGGCCGCGAGGGTCGCGGTCACGCGGTCACCTCCTCGTCGGTGGCGGTTCCGTCGGTCGGGCCGACGGGCTCGGCCGGCGCCGGCCCGACCCGGACCAGGTCGCCCGGAACCGCGCGGAGCGCGTCCCGGACCTGGCTCCCCGCCGAGGCGGTGGGCAGCCACACGACGTGGTCGGCCATGTCGGTGACGACCGCCGGGAGCGTGATCGACCCGGCGTCGGTGGCGACGGTCAGCGGCGCGCCGTCCAGCACCCCCGCCGCCTCCGCGGTCGCGGGCGACAGCCGGGCGACCGGGCGCTTGGCGGTGCCGGCGAGGAACGGCTCGCCGTCCTGCAGCCGGCCGGCGTCGAGCAGCTGGTGCCAGGACGCCAGGACGGCGTGCCCGGGGGCGACGGCGGGCGGCTCCGCGGCGGCGACGTCCGGGGCGGCGACGCGCGCGCCGTCCCACTCGCCGGTCAGCGGGTCGGCGTCCGCGTGCACCTCGGCGACGGTGCGCAGGCCGAGGGTCACGCCGAGCTCGTCGGCCAGCGCGTCGAGGACGCGGTGGTCCGGCATCGCGGTCGAGGTGAGCGCCTGCGGGAACGGCCGCACGCGGCCCTCCCAGGACACGTACGTGCCGGGGCGCTCCACGGGCGGGGCGACCGGCAGCACCACGTCGGCGAGCGCGGTGACCTCGGAGGCGCGGACCTCGAGGGAGACGACGAAGCCGGCCGCGGCCAGCGCCGCGCGGGCGGCGGCCGGGTCGGGCAGGTCGCGCACGTCCACGCCGCCGACCAGCAGGCCGCCGAGCGTGCCGTCCGCCGCGGCCGCGAGGATCGCGGCGGTGTCCCGGCCGGGCTCGGCGGGCAGGTGCTCGACGTCCCAGGCGGCGGCGACGTCGACGCGGGCCGCGGCGTCGGCGACCGGGCGGCCGCCGGGCAGCAGGGTCGGCAGCGCGCCGGCCTCCACGCCGCCGCGCTCCCCCGCACGGCGCGGGATCCACGCGACGCGGGCGCCCGTGCGGTCGGCCAGCCGGAGCACGGCGGACAGGGCGCCGGGCACGGCGGCCAGGCGCTCGCCCACCAGGACCAGCGCGCCCTCGCCGCCGAGCGCGGCCCCGAGGTCGGCGAGGTCGCCGGAGCCGACGGCGTCCAGCACCTCGGGCTCGGTGCCCGGGGCGGCGCGCAGCAGCGTGCCGTCCAGGCGCTCCAGCCCGCGGCTTGCCAGCGGCGCCACGGCGTGGACCTTGGTGCGGCCCGCGACGACGCCCTTGCGCAGCCGCAGGAACACGATCCCGGCCTCCTCCTCGGCCTCCAGGCCGGCGAGCAGGACGGTCGGCGCGGCCTCCAGGTCGCGGAACGTGACGCCCAGGCCGGTGCCGGCGACCGCGTGCCCGAGGAACGCGAGCTCCTCGTCCGAGTGCGGCCGGGCGCGCAGGTCGACGTCGTTGGTGCCGAGCACCACGCGGGCGAACTTGCCGTACGCGTAGGCGTCCTCGACGGTCAGCCGGCCGCCGGGGAGCACCCCGACGCCGCCCGCGGCGCGGGCCTGCTCCAGCCCGTGGGCCGCGACCTCGAGGGCCTCGGCCCAGGACGCGGGGTGCAGCTCGCCGCGGGTGCCGTCCTCGGCGCGGTCCCGCACCAGGGGCGTGGTGATCCGGTCGGCGGCGGACTGCCAGGTGAACGCGAACCGGTCCTTGTCGGTGATCCACTCCTCGTTGACCTCGGGGTCCTCCCCCGCGAGCCGGCGCAGCACGACGCCCCGCCGGTGGTCGACGCGGATCGCCGCGCCGGACGAGTCGTGCTCGGCGACGCCCGGCGTCGACACCAGGTCGAACGGGCGGGCGCGGAACCGGTAGGCGGCACCGGTCAGCGCGCCGACCGGGCAGATCTGGACGGTGTTGCCGGAGAAGTACGACGCGAACGGCGATCCAGATCGGTCGTCGTCCACTGTGGGCGCAGCCGGTCCGACGGGGATGTCGGCGCCGAGGAACACGCGGTCGTCGAACGCCAGCGTGCCGTCGGCCGCCCCGTCCTCGCCGTCGACCCCCGCGCCGGCGAAGCCCAGCACGTCGGCGTCGAACCGGCCGATCTGCTGCATCGCGCCGCGCTTCTGCAGGTCGATGAACGGGTCGCCGGCGATCTCCCGGGAGAACCGGGTGCACCGCTGGCAGAGGATGCACCGCTCGCGGTCGAGCAGGATCTCGGTCGAGACGGCGATCGGCTTGGGGAACGTCCGCTTGATGTCGACGAACCGGGTCTGGCTGCGGCCGTTCGACATCGCCTGGTTCTGCAGGGGGCACTCGCCGCCCTTGTCGCACACCGGGCAGTCCAGCGGGTGGTTGATGAGCAGCAGCTCCATCACGCCGTGCTGCGCCTTGTCCGCCTCGGCGGAGGTGCGCTGCGTGCGGACGTCCATGCCGGGCGTCGCGGTCAGCGTGCAGGAGGCCTGCGGCTTCGGCATCTTCGCGACCTTGCCGTCGCGGCCGGGGGCCCAGACCTCGACGAGGCACTGGCGGCAGGCGCCGGCCGGGGCCAGCAGCGGGTGGTCGCAGAACCGCGGGATCTGGATGCCGAGCTGCTCGGCGGCGCGGATGACCAGGGTGCCCTTCGGCACCGTGGTCTCGATGCCGTCGATGGTGAACGTGACCCCGTCCGGCTTCGGCTCGGGCGGCGGCGTCGCGCCCGACCCGGCGGGCTTCGATGCGGTGACGGTCATCAGTGGGCTCCCGCGAGCTGGCCGCTGCGGCGCGGCGTGTAGGGGAAGAGCGAGGCGCGCTCCGGCGGGAACAGCACGTCGGCGGGCGTGTGCGTGCCCGCCTCGAACTCCTCCCGGAAGTACTGGATCGCCGAGGTGATCGGGCTGGTCGCGCCGTCGCCCAGGGCGCAGAACGCCTTGCCGAGGATGTTGTCGCACAGGTCGAGCAGCAGGTCGATGTCGCCCGACGTGCCCTGGCCGGCCTCGAGGCGGCCGAGCACCTGCGCCAGCCAGAACGTGCCCTCGCGGCACGGGGTGCACTTGCCGCAGGACTCGTGCTTGTAGAACTGCGTCCACCGCGACACGGCCTTGACCACCGACACCGAGTCGTCGAACACCTGCAGCGCGCGGGTGCCGAGCATCGAGCCGGCGGCGCCGACCTCCTCGTAGGTGAGCGGGACGTCGAGGTGCTCCGCGGTGAAGATCGGCGTCGAGGACCCGCCCGGGGTCCAGAACTTCAGCTCGTGACCCTCACGGACCCCGCCCGCCATCTCCAGCAGCTCGCGCATCGTGATGCCGAGCGGCGCCTCGTACTGGCCGGGGTGCTTGACGTGCCCGGACAGCGAGAACAGGCCGTGGCCGGGCGACCGGTCGGTGCCCATCGTGCGGAACCAGTCCGAGCCGCCGACCACGATGCCGGGCACCGAGGCGATCGACTCGACGTTGTTCACGACCGTCGGGCGCGCGTACAGGCCCGCGACCGCGGGGAACGGCGGCTTGAGGCGCGGCTGGCCGCGGCGGCCCTCGAGCGAGTCGAGCAGCGCGGTCTCCTCGCCGCAGATGTACGCGCCGGCGCCGGCGTGCACCGTGACGTCCAGGTCGTAGCCGCTGCCCAGGATGTTCTTCCCGAGGTAGCCGGCCGCGTACGCCTGCTCGACCGCGTGCAGCAGCCGGCGGTAGACGTGCACGACCTCGCCGCGCAGGTAGATGAACGCGTGGTGGCAGCCGATCGCGTAGGACGTGATCGCCACGCCCTCGACCAGCACCTGCGGGTCCGCCAGCATCAGCGGGATGTCCTTGCAGGTGCCCGGCTCCGACTCGTCGGCGTTCACCACCAGGTAGCGCGGTCCGCCGTCCGGCGCGGGCAGGAAGCCCCACTTCATGCCGGTCGGGAAGCCGGCGCCGCCGCGGCCGCGCAGGCCGGAGTCCTTGACGGTGGTCACCACGTCGGCGGCGGCCGTCGTCAGCGCCTTCCGCAGCCCGCGGTAGCCGCCGCGGGACTCGTACGTGCGCAGGTCCCACGGGCGGTCGGCGTCCCAGCGGTCGCTGAGCACCGGCGTCAGGGTGGTCGCGTCGGCCATCACGACTCCTTCTCGCTGTCGGCGGGCTTGCTCGTGTCGTCGGCGCGGTGCTCGGCCTTCTCCTGGTCGGCGGACCGCTCCGGGGCGCCGGCCGCGGGCCGGTCGACGGAGGACTGCTCGCCCCCGGGCTGCGGCGCGGACGCCCCCGGTGCGGCGGTGCCGGCGGCCGGGGCGGCGGGCTCGGCCTGCTGCTCCTGGGCGGCGTCGCGCTGCGCGGCGTCGACCGACGGGGCGGTCCAGCCGTTCTCCCGCGCGAGCCGGAGCCCGCGGAGCGTCGGCTCGCCGGCCGCGACGCCCTCGTCCGCGAGGCCGTCCGGGAACCCGGCCAGCACGCGGGACACCTGCTTGAAGGTCTGCACGCGGGACGGCCCGCGGGTCGGCGCCACGGGCTCCCCCGCGATCAGCTTCCCGACCACCTCGGCAGCC
The DNA here is from genome assembly GCF_022346185.1 of Cellulomonas sp. ACRRI. GTDB lineage: Bacteria > Actinomycetota > Actinomycetes > Actinomycetales > Cellulomonadaceae > Cellulomonas. Next base: position 15,085 of record NZ_JAKRMS010000063.1, read on the forward strand.
GAGTCCGGCGTCTGGTTGTCGAAGAACTCCCAGTTGATCATCATGACCGGCGCGTAGTCGCAGGCCGCGTTGCACTCGATCCGCTCGAGCGTGATCCGGCCGTCGGCCGTCGTCTCGTCGTGGCCGATGCCGAGCCGGTCGGTGAGGTCCTCCCAGATCGCGTCGCCGCCCATGATCGCGCAGAGCGTGTTGGTGCAGACGCCCACCGTGTACTCGCCGTTGGGGCGGCGCTTGTACTGGGTGTAGAAGGTCGCGACCGCGGACACCTGGGCCGTGGACAGGTCGAGCGTGGCGGCGCAGAACGCGATGCCCGCCGGGCTCACGTAGCCGTCCTCGGACTGCACCAGGTGCAGCAGCGGAAGCAGGGCCGAGCGCGGGTCCGGGTACCGGGCGACGACCTGCGCCGCGTCGGCGGCGAGCCGCTCGCGGGTGGCGTCGTCGTACGTCGCGCGCGGGCGCCCCGTCCCGGGGATCCGCGGGTGGTCGATGGCGGTCATCAGCGGTCCACCCCTCCGAGCACCGGGTCGATGGAGGCGACGGAGCAGACGACGTCCGCCACCTGGCCGCCCTCGCAGAGCACCGAGACGGCCTGCAGGTTGTTGAACGACGGGTCGCGGAAGTGCGCCCGGTACGGCTTGGTGCCCCCGTCGGAGACGAGGTGCACGCCGAGCTCGCCGCGGGGGTGCTCGACGGTCTGCCACGCCTGGCCGGCGGGGACCCGGAAGCCCTCCGTCACCAGCTTGAAGTGGTGGATCAGGGCCTCCATCGAGGTGCCCATGATCTCCCGGATGTGGTCGAGCGAGTTGCCCATGCCGTCGCTGCCGATGGCGAGCTGGGCGGGCCAGGCGATCTTCTTGTCCTCGACCATGACGGGCGTGCCGGCCGAGGCCTGCAGCCGCTCGACGACCTGCTCGACGATCCGCATCGACTGGTAGCACTCCTCGATGCGCAGGACCATCCGGTCCCAGCAGTCCGAGCCCTCGGAGACCGGGACGTCGAAGTCGTAGGTCTCGTAGCCGCAGTACGGGGCGGCCTTGCGGACGTCGTACGGCAGGCCGGTGGACCGGAGCATCGGGCCGGTGATGCCGAGCGCCATGCACCCGGCCAGGTTCAGCACGCCCACGTTCTGCAGCCGCCCCTTGAGGATCGGCTGGCCGAGCATGAGGTCCTCGAGCTGCGTGAGGTAGCGGCGCACGCCGACCAGCGCCTCGCGCACGGAGTCGAGTCCGCCCGGGGGGATGTCCTGCGCGACGCCGCCGGGGCGGATGTACGCGTGGTTCATCCGCAGGCCGGTGACCATCTCGAAGATCCGCAGGATCTCCTCGCGGGCGGTGAAGCCGATGGTCATGATCGTGGTGGCGCCGAGCTCGTTGCCACCGGTCGCCAGGCACACCAGGTGCGAGGAGATCCGGTTGAGCTCCATCATCAGCACCCGGATCTCGCTGGCGCGGACCGGGATGTCGTCGGTGATGCCGAGCAGCTTCTCCACCGCGAGGCAGTACGCGGCCTCCTGGAACAGCGGGGCGACGTAGTCCATGCGGGTGCAGAACGTCACGCCCTGGGTCCAGGTGCGGTACTCCATGTTCTTCTCGATGCCGGTGTGCAGGTAGCCGATGCCCGCGCGGGCCTCGGTCACCGTCTCGCCGTCGATCTCGAGCATGAGGCGGAGCACGCCGTGGGTGGACGGGTGCTGGGGGCCCATGTTGACGACGATGCGCTGCTCGCCGAGCCGGGCCGCCTCCTCGGCGATGTCGGACCAGTCGCCGCCGGTCGCCTCGAACGTGCGCAGGCCGACGGTCTCGTCGTCGACGAGGTGGCCGGTCGCCCTGGGGGTCGTCGTGCTCATCTCGGGGCCCCCGCGAGATCGGGAGCGCAGCGAGCGATGTCGTGGGGTGAGTTCACGAGTAGGTCCTCCGCTGGTCGGCCGGCGGGATGGTGGCGCCCTTGTACTCCACCGGGATCCCGCCGAGCGGGTAGTCCTTGCGCTGCGGGTGGCCGGGCCAGTCGTCCGGCATCTCGATCCGCGCCAGGTCGGTGCGGCCGGTGAAGACGATGCCGAAGAAGTCCCAGGTCTCGCGCTCGTGCCAGTCGTTGGCCGGGTACACCCCGACGGTGCTGGGGATGGTCGGGTCGCCCTCGGGTGCGGCGACCTCGAGCCGGAGCCGGCGCCCGTGCGTGACGGACACCAGGTGGTAGACGGCGTGCAGCTCGCGGCCGGTGTCGTGCGGGTAGTGCACGCCGCTGACGCCGAGCGACAGCTCGAACCGCAGGTCCTGGTCGTCGCGCAGGTGCCGCGCGACCTCGACCACGTGCTCCCGGGCGATGTTCAGCGTGAGCTCGCCGCGGTCGACGACCACGGACTCCAGCGCCGCGGCGGCACCGGTCCCGGAGGCGTCCAGCAGCTCGGTGAGCACGTCCACGACCTCGTCGAACCAGCCGCCGTACGGCCGCTCGCTCGGTCCGGGCAGCACCACGGTCTGCACGAGGCCGCCGAACCCGGAGGTGTCGCCGGACCCGTGCACGCCGAACATGCCGTGCCGGGTCTCGACGACCTCGAGCGGCAGCGTCCGGTCCGCGGGCACGTGCTGCGCGCCCGCCTCCAGGGCGGCCTCGCTGGTGCGCTGCGCGCCCGGGTCGGCGGACCCGGCGGTCCCGGCCTTGGCGGCCTCGGCGGCGTCCTTCTTCTCGTCGCTCATCGCAGCAGCCCCGTCATGTGGGAGGTCGGCTCGGCGCGCAGCGCGGCCGCCTCGACCTCGCGGGCGATGTCCGCGCGGTTCTTGCCGAGCGGCTCGGCCTTGATCTGCTCGTGCAGCTCGAGGATCGCGTTGATCAGCATCTCCGGCCGCGGCGGGCAGCCGGGCAGGTAGATGTCCACCGGCACGACGTGGTCGACGCCCTGGACGATCGCGTAGTTGTTGAACATGCCGCCGCTGCTGGCGCACACGCCCATCGACAGCACCCACTTGGGCTCGGCCATCTGGTCGTAGACCTGCCGCACCACGGGCGCCATCTTCTGGCTGACCCGGCCGGCCACGATCATGAGGTCGGACTGGCGCGGGGAGGCGCGGAACACCTCCATGCCGAACCGGGAGATGTCGAACCGGGAACCGCCGGTCGCCATCATCTCGATCGCGCAGCACGCCAGGCCGAACGTCACCGGCCACAGCGAGGCCTTCCGGACCAGGCCGGCGAGCGTCTCGACCGACGTCAGCAGGAAGCCGCTGGGAGCCTCTTCGATACCCATCTCAGTCCTCGTCCCACTCGAGACCGCCGCGCCGCCACTCGTAGAGGAACGGCACGGTGATCAGCGCGAGGAACCCCACCATCGCCACGAGCCCGAAGACGGCCAGCTCACCGAAGCTGACGGCCCACGGGTAGAGGAACACGACCTCGATGTCGAAGATGATGAAGGTCATCGCGACCAGGTAGTACTTCACCGGGAACCGGCCGCCGCCGACGGCGTGCGGGGTCGGCTGGATGCCGCACTCGTAGGCCTCGAGCTTGGCGCGGTTGTAGCGCTTGGGGCCGATCACGGCGCTGGCGGCGAGGCCGCCGACCGCGAGGACGGCGGCCACCCCCATCATGACGAGGAGGGGGACGTACGGGTTGGTCATCGGTGCTCTCCCGTTGGGGGGTGGAGTGCTTCCGTGGGGCTGCGGAGCGGGTGCTGCCGGCGGGCGAGGCCGGCGCGTCCCGTCAGGGCGGCCCGGTGCGGGCGGCGGCCGTCACGAGGCCGGCGCCAGACGCGCGAGGGCGGCGATGGTCCGGTCGGCCCAGTCGCCGCCGTGCGGCTCGTAGCAGTCCGCGAGCAGCTTGTGCGTGAGCTTCATGACCAGCGGGCGGGGCAGGCCGTACCGCGTGCAGGCCCGCATGATCTCGGGTCGCTCGATCAGCTTCACGAACACCCGGCCGAGCGTGTAGTACCCGCCCAGGTCGTCCTTCATCCGCGCGCCGTAGGTGGCGAGCGCGCGCTCCCGTCCGGCGGCGGTGCCCCGGGCGGCGGCCTGGACGATCGCGTCCGCGGCGACCCGGCCGGCCTGCAGCGCGTAGGCGATGCCCTCGCCGTTGAACGGGCTGATCATCCCGGCCGCGTCGCCGACGAGCATGAGGCCGCGGCCGTACAGCGGGCCGCGGTTGAAGCCCATCGGCAGCGCGGCGCCGCGCACCGGGCCGAGCTGGTGCTCCGGGGTGAACTCCCACTCCGCGGGGGCGTTCGCCATCCACGTCGCGAACAGGTCCTTGTAGTCGACCTTGGTCGCGGCGGCGGTCGAGGACACCGAGCCGAGGCCGACGTTGGCGGTGCCGTCGCCGAGCGAGAAGATCCAGCCGTAGCCGGGCATGAGGTCCGACTCGCCGGGCTTGCCGTCCCAGAGCTCGAGGTGGCTCTCCATCCACGGGTCGTCGTGGCGGGGCGTCTCGAAGTAGGTCCGGACGGCGACGCCCATCGGCCGGTCCTGGCGCTTCTCCAGGCCGAGGCCGGTCGCGAGCCGGGCGGACACGCCGTCGGCGGCGATCACGACGGGGGCGCGGTACTCGACCGGGTCCCCCGCGCGGCGGCCGTCGGCGTCGACCGGGCGGGCCTGGACGCCGACCACGCGACCGGTGCGCTCGTCGACGAGCGGGCCCGTGACGTTGGTCCGCTCCTGCACCTTGGCGCCGGCGGCGCGGGCGTGCTCGAGTAGCAGGTGGTCGAGCGAGGTGCGGGCGCGGGCCAGGCCGTACGACGGGTAGGAGGACAGCTCGGGCCAGGGCAGCTCGACCACGTGGCCGCCGCCCAGGACGCGCAGCCCGACGTTCCGGATCCAGCCGTCCTGCTCGCGCAGCGGCACGCCCATCCGGACCAGCTCGGCCACCGCGCGCGGCGTCAGGCCGTCGCCGCAGATCTTGTCCCGGGGGAAGCTCGCCTTGTCGAGCAGCAGGACCGACAGGCCCGCGGCGGCGCAGTGGTAGGCGGCGCTGGACCCACCCGGTCCGGCGCCGACGACGATGACGTCCGCGTCATCGCTCTTGCCACTGTGCACAGTTCGCCCCATTTGTGAATGCCTTCACACGTGTTGACAGGGCGAGTCTAGTGATCCGACCAACGATCTGTCTGCGAAGGTTTGCCTCAGTAGCGTCGCTGCTCCTGACCAGGGGTTATCCGGGACTTTCGTCCCATCATTCCGTGCTAATTGATCCCAGGATTCGTGGCGCGGTGCAGGGCGACGATGCCGCCGGACAGATTCCGGTACCCGACCGAGCCCCAGCCCGCCTCCTTCAGCAGCTTCGCCAGGCCCAGCTGGTCCGGCCAGTCCTGGATCGACTCGGCCAGGTAGTCGTACGCCGCCGTCTCCCGCGCGACGACCTTCGCCACCGCCGGCAGCGCCTTCACGAGGTAGCCCGAGTACACCGTGCGGAACGGCGCCCAGGTCGGCGTCGAGAACTCGCACACCACCAGCCGGCCGCCCGGCTTCGTCACGCGGCGCATCTCCTCCAGCGCGCCGACCGTGTCCACCACGTTCCGCAGCCCGAACGAGATCGTCACGGCGTCGAACACCCCGTCCGCGAACGGCAGCGCCGTCGCGTCGCCCGCGGTGAACGGCAGGTCGGGGCGGCGCCGCTTGCCGACCGTGAGCATCCCCGTCGACAGGTCGCACGGGACGACCTTCACGCCGGCGTCCGCCAGCGGCTCGCTCGAGGTGCCGGTGCCCGCGGCCAGGTCGAGGACGGTCTCGCCCGGCAGCGCGTCGAGCGCCTTCAGGGTGGCCTTGCGCCACATCCGGTCCTGGCCGAGCGACAGCACGTCGTTGGTCAGGTCGTAGCGGCGGGCGACGCCGTCGAACATCGTGGCGACGTCGTGCGGGTCCTTGTCGAGCGAGGCGCGGGGCATGGGGCCCATCGTGTCAGGTCGCGCGCGGTGGTCGCGCGCGGGCGCCCGCCGCGCGGTCGTACCCTGGTCCGCGATGACCAGCCCCCTCGACGACCGCCAGGCCGCGGCGTCCTCGCACCCCGAGCCGCTCGTGGTGCGCACCGTCCGGATCGACGCCCCGGACGACCTGCTCTCCCTGCTCCCCGCGGACGCCCCGCTCACCTGGGTGCGCCGGGGCGACGGCCTCGTCGGCTGGGGAGAGGCCGCGCGGGTCGAGGTCGCGGGCCGGGACCGGTTCGCCGAGGCGGAGCGCTGGTGGCAGGACCTGGTCCGGCACGCCGTGGTCCGGGACGAGGTCGGGCTGCCCGGCACCGGGCCGGTCGCGTTCGGCTCGTTCGCGTTCGACGACCTGTCCGCCGCGGGCGGCGCCCTGGTGGTGCCGCGGGTGGTCGTCGGCCGCCGCGACGGGCAGGCGTGGCTCACGGTCGTCGAGACCGCCGGCACGCTCGGCGCGGCCCCGGACTGGTCGCTGGTCGCCCGGCACGTCGCCGGCCTGACCCCGGTCCGCGCCCCCGGCGCCGTGACCTACGCCTCCGGCGCCGTCGCGGCCGAGGACTGGCCGGGCGTGGTCGCCCGCGGCGTCGCCGCCATCCGGGCCGGCGAGCTCGACAAGGTCGTGCTCGCCCGGGACGAGGTCGCCACGACCACCGAGCCGCTCGACGTCCGGCACGCCCTCGGCCGGCTCGCCGAGCGCTACCCGACCTGCTGGACGTTCTCCGTCGACGGGCTCATCGGCGCGACGCCCGAGCTGCTGGTCCGCTCGGACAAGGGCCTGGTGACGTCGCGCGTGCTCGCCGGCACGATCCGCCGGACCGGCGACGACGACGCCGACCTGGCGCGCGCCGCGATCCTCGCGCACTCGTCCAAGGACCTCGAGGAGCACGAGTACGCGGTGTCCTCGGTCGCGCAGGCGCTCGCGCCGTTCTGCTCGTCGACCAACGTGCCCGACGTCCCGTTCGTGCTGCACCTGCCGAACGTGCTGCACCTGGCGTCCGACGTCACCGCGGTGCTGCGCGGGACCGGGGCGGACGCCGACGGCGGCCCGCACCCCACGTCGCTCGCCCTCGCGGCCGCGCTGCACCCCACCGCCGCCGTCTGCGGCACGCCCACCGAGGCCGCCCGCGACCTGATCCGGGCGATCGAGGGCATGGACCGCGCCCGGTACGCCGGCCCCGTCGGCTGGGTCGGTGCGGACGGCGACGGCGAGTGGGGCATCGGCCTGCGCTCCGCGGAGCTCGACCCCGCCGACCCGCACCGGCTGCGGCTGTTCGCGGGCTGCGGCATCGTCGCGGCCTCTGACCCGGCCGCGGAGCTGGCGGAGTCCCGCGCGAAGCTGGTCCCGATGCGCACGGCGCTCGCCGCGGACTGACCCGGCGCGCGCCCGCTCCTCCTCGCCGAGATAGGGCCTCCGCGCCGAGGTAGGACCCTGGACGGTCCTCTCTCGGGTGGGCGGTCCTATCTCGGCGACGGGCGCGCGCCGGCGACGGGTGCGCGCGGGACGGCCCCCGCGGGCGCCAGGGGGTGCGCGCCGCGGGGGCCGTCGGTCGGGGTGGCGAGGTGCGGGCTCACCACCCCCGAGGCCGCCGGGCGGGGCAGGGGATATCCCGCCCGGGGGCCGTCCTGGAGGGCTCGGTCAGTTCTGACCGCCGCCCTGCTGCTGCTGGAACCACTGCCAGAGCTCGTCCGGCGTCATGTTCCGCGGGTCGGTGCTGCCCGAGCCGTCCGAGCCCGAGTCGCTCGACGCCGTCTCCTGCCGGACCGCCAGCGTGACGTCGACGTCCAGCGACGCGCCGTCGCGGACCAGCGTCAAGGTGACCTCGTCACCCGACGCGTGCGCCCGCACGTAGCCGGTCAGCGACTCGGCGCCGGCCACGGCCTTGCCGTCGATCGCCACGATCACGTCGCCCTCCTTGATGCCGGCGGTGGCGGCGGGCGAGCCCGACGTGACGCTCTGCACCTGGGCGCCGGCGCGGGTGACGCCGTCCGCGGTCGCGGTGTTGTCGGCGAGCCCGACGCCGAGGAACGCGTGCTCCGCGGTGCCGTCCTCGATCAGCTGCCCGGCGATCATGTCGGCCAGGTTGACCGGGATCGCGAAGCCGAGACCGATCGAGCCCGACTGGCTGGAGGTCGTCGCGATCGACGAGGTGATGCCGATGACCCGGCCCTGCGCGTCGAACAGCGGGCCGCCCGAGTTGCCGGGGTTCACGGCCGCGTCGATCTGGATGGCGTTGGTGACCACGGCCTCGTTGCTGCCGTCCTCGGTGGTGGACACCGGGCGGTCGAGCGCGGAGACGATGCCGGTGGTCACGGTGTTCGCCAGACCCAGCGGGTTGCCGACGGCCATGACGGGGTCGCCGACGGTCACCTCGGACGAGTCGCCGAGCGCGGCGGGCGTCAGGTCGTCCGGCGCGTCCGCGATCTTCACGACGGCCAGGTCGGTCGTCGGGTCGGTGCCGACGACGTCGGCGGTGAAGATCCGGCCGTCGGTCAGCGTGACCTGCACCTTGTCGTCCTGGGCGCCGGACACCACGTGGTTGTTGGTGACGATGTGGCCCGCGTCGTCGACGATCACGCCGGAGCCCTGCGCCTCGCCGGATCCGGTGGTCACGGTGATCGCCACGACCGAGTCCTTGACGGCGGACGCGACGGCCTGCCAGTCCGGGTTCTCCTCGGAGGAGCCCGACACCGGGACGCTGTCGTTGCTGCTCCGGCCGATCGAGGCGATGCTCGCCGAGCGCGCCGAGCCGTCGGCGTCGAACGCGCCGGTCAGCGCGGCCGTGCCGAGGCTCGCGAGGACCGCGGCCGCGACGCCGACGCTCGCCACCGGGAGCCAGATCCGGTCGCGCGCGGTGCGGGTGCGGGTGGGCGCCCCGCCGGGCCCGCCGGGGGCGCCGTACGCGGCCGGGTACTCCGGGCCGCCGGTCGGGCCCTGGGGCCCGTGCGGGCCGCCGGGCCCGCCCTGGCCGCCGGCCGGGGTGCGGAAGGCGGCGAGCGGGTCGTGGCCCTGCTGCGGCGCGGGCCCGGGCTGCGCGGGGCCGTGCGGCGGCTGCGGCGCGGCGGCGTGCTGCTGCGGCGCGGCCGGCTGCTGCGGCGCGTACTGGCCGTAGCGCGGCTGCTGGCCGGGCTGCTGCCCGGCGGCCTGCTGCCCGCCCGGGTGCTGCGGCGCGCCGTGCGGGTACGGGGCCGGGTAGCCGCCGTGCTGGGGCGCGGCCGGGGCCGCCCCCGGCCGCGCCCCAGCAC
>NZ_JAKRMS010000064.1 GCF_022346185.1 Cellulomonas sp. ACRRI
GCGCTCGTTCCAGGAGGGCGCGGCTCAGCCCTTGATGCCGGTCTGCGCCACGCCCTCCTGGAACGAGCGCTGCGCGACGGCGTAGGCCGCGAAGATCGGGACGAGCGCGACGACCGACCCGGCCAGCACCACGGACAGCGGCACCTGCTGCTGCCGCAGGGAGGCGATGCCGACGGTGAGCGTCCACATGTCCGCGCTCTTGCCGATGATCAGGGGCCACAGGAAGTCGTTCCAGTGCCAGAGGAAGACGAAGGTGCCGAGCGTCGCGAGCACCGGCTTGCACAGCGGCAGCACGATCGTGGCGAAGGTCCGCCACTCCCCCGCGCCGTCGATCTTCGCCGCCTCGAACAGCTCGTCCGGCAGCCCCTTGATGAACTGCCGCATGAGGAACACGGCCTGGGCGTTCGCGAGCGACGGGAGGATCAGGCCCCAGTACGTGTCCACGCCGCCGAGCTTCGCCATCACGATGAAGGTCGGGATGAGCGTGACGTGGTACGGCACCATCACCATCGCGAGGAACGACCAGAACATGGCCTCCCGGCCCGGGAACCGCTTCTTGGCGAACGCGTAGCCGGCCATCGAGGCCATCACGAGCACCGCGACGACGGACACCGCCGAGTACACGACGCTGTTCAGGGTCCAGCGCAGCATGTCCTGGCCGGCGAGCACCTCGCGGAACGCCGAGGTGTCGAGGTTCCACGGCAGCAGCGAGGACGGGAAGTCGATCGCCGTCTCCGGCCGCAGCGCGATCACGACCATCGCGTAGAACGGGAAGATCGTGAGCACCGAGCCGGCCGCCAGCAGCAGCCCGCGCAGGACCTTGCCGCGGCGGGTGGGCTCGAGCGCGCGGTACGGGCGCCGGCGCGCTCCGGCGGTAGCGGGCGGGGCGGCCGGCGGGGCGCCGACCGGCGCAGTGGGGGCGCTCACGATTCCCTCCCGAGGAAGCGACGCTGGATCACGGCCACGACGAGGGTCATGGCGAACAGCGCGACGCCGATCGCCGCGGCGTAGCCGTAGTCCACGTACTTGAAGCCCTGGTCGTAGAGCATGTAGACGAGCGTGTAGCTGCCGCGGGCCGGACCGCCCTGGGTCATGACGAAGATCAGGTCGAACACCTGGAACGACGCCGTCGTCTCGATGACCGCGAGGAAGAACAGCGAGGGCTTCAGGTGCGGCAGCACGATGTGCCGGAACCGCGCCCACGGGCCGGCGCCGTCGGTCAGCGCCGCCTCCTCGAGCTCGCGCGGGACCTCCTGGAGCCCGGCGAGCAGGATCAGCATCCCGTAGCCGAACCGCGACCAGACGCCGACGAGCACGAGCGCCGGGACCACGAGCAGCGACGACGAGAGCCACGACTGGCCGCTGCCGCCCAGCCACTGCGAGATCGTCGACACCGGCCCGTCGGTGGAGAACACCCAGACGAACACCGTGCCCGCGAGCACCAGCGACGTGATGACCGGCAGGAAGAACACCGAGCGGAAGAACCCGACGCCGCGGAACCGGCGGCGGACCGCGAGCGCCATGACGAGCGACATCCCGAGCGACAGCGGGACGGCGAGCACCGTGTAGAGCACGGTGACCCGCAGCGCCTGCCAGAACACCGGGTCCCCGACCATGCGCTCGAAGTTGGCGAGCCCCTCCCACTCGAGGGTGCCGGAGATGTCGTAGTCGAAGAACGACAGCCCGACGCCCGCGATCGCGGGGCCGAACCGGAACGCCAGGAACAGCAGGAACGTCGGCAGGGCGAACAGCAGGCCGATGCGCGCGTCCCAGCGCGCCATCACCGAGCGCCGGCCGGCCCGGGCGGGCCCGCCGCGGCGCGCGGGCGCCGCGGCGGGCTCGTGCAGTGCGGAGGTCATCGCCTGGTCAGCCCAGCATCGCGTCGGCCGAGGCGGCGGCGTCGTCCAGCGCCTCCTGCGCGGACTTCTGCCCGAGGAGCGCGGCCTGGATCTCCGGGGCGAGGACGCCCATCACCTCGCGCGCGTGCTCGTTGACCGGGCCGACGGTGGTGTCGGGGATGGTCTGCTCGATCGCCCCGTACACCGGGTCGTCGGCGTAGAGCTCACCCGTCGAGGAGAGCGGGGAGAACATCTTCGCGGTGGTGACGAACTCGGTGACCGGGTCGGCCGAGGTGACGAAGTCGATCCACGCGCCCGCGGCGGCCTTGTTCTCCGAGCCCTTCAGCATCGACAGCGACCCGACCGTGCCGTAGCCGACCGTCTCCTCCTGCGTCAGCGGCGGCTGGATGACGATGTTCTCCTCGCCCCAGTAGGACTCGACGTCCGCCGGGCCGGACTGCCAGGTGCAGGCGACCTTGTTCTGCGCGAGCGCGGTCTGCTCGATGCTCGGGGTGGTCGTGATCAGGTCCGGCTCCAGGTAGCCGCCCTCGTTGAGCTCGACGAGGAACTCGAGCGCCTCGACGCCCGCGTCCGAGTTGAACGCGACCGACGTGCCGTCCTCGCTGAACACGTCGCCGCCCGCCTGCCACAGCAGCGGGTAGAACGTCATGTTGAGCGTGACCTCCGGCGAGCCCCAGTAGTTGGTCGCGTAGATGCCCTGCTCGGCGAGGTCGGGGGCGAGGTCCAGCAGGTCGTCCCACGTGGCCGGGTACTCGGTGGCGCCGATGGCGTCGAACGCCGCCTTGTCGCAGACGAGCGGGTTGGAGCTGGTCAGCAGGGGCGACCCGAGCATCTGGCCGTCGACGGTGATCGAGTCGGCGACGTTCGGGAGGATGTCGGCGACGTGCTCCGCGGACAGGTAGTCGTCGACCGGCTCGATCGACGACTGGTACGTCGCCAGCTGGTCGGGGATCAGGTAGACGACGTCCGGGCCGGTGCCCGACGCGATGGCGGTGGTCAGCGACTCGTCGCGGCCGGCCCACGGGTAGACCTGGACCGTCACGTCGACGTCCGGGTTCTCCTCGGTGAACGCCGCGACCTGCGCGTCCCAGAAGCCGGTGTGCGCCGCCTCGTCCGCGATGATCGGGTAGATCCACATCGTCACCTCGCCGGACAGCGCGCCGTCCTCGCCGCCGCCGGCGGAGCCGCCGCCGTCGGAGGAGGAGGAACAGCCGGCGAGCAGGACGGTGCAGGCGGCTCCGGCCGCCACCAGCGACTTCGTCGCGAGTCTCATCGCATCTCCTTGGTCAGGACCCTGGGGTCGGGGGAAGGCAGGGACTGCTGGGGGACGTGCGGGTGGTGCGTGGTGCCCCGGGCGGCGGCCGTCACGCGGCGCCCACCTCCCGGACCTGGCCGGTGCGGCGCGCCTGCTCGGCGGCGAACACGACGAGGTGGCTGTCGAGGGACTCGGCCGCGCCGGACCGGACCCAGGTGCGGTCGCCGGTGGCGACCGCGGCGGTGAAGGCGTCCATGAGGCCGGCGTCGCCGCCGCCGTGGCCGTCCGCGGCGTTCGACCCCGCGGCGCCGGTGTCGAGCACGCGGACGGTGTTGTCGCGGAAGTCCACGACCCGCACCCGCTCGCCGTCGCCCTCCAGCGACCCGTGGGTGCCGAACACCCGGGTCTGCCGGTGGGTCTGCTCCGAGAACGCGGTCATGGTGAACGTGGCCGCGGCGCCGCCCTCGAGCCGCATCGCGACCACCTGGTGGTCCACGACGTCGTTGTCGCAGTCCCACACGCACCGCCCGTACGGGCCCGTGCGCAGCGCGTCGACGACCCCCTGCTCGTCGGTGCGCGACGTGACGACCGTGACCGGCCACACCGGGCCGTCGGCCCGCAGCGTGCCCAGGTACAGCCGGGGCGCGGAGTAGGGGCAGGTCGGCTCGAGGGCGCAGTCGAGGCACCGGTCCGCCGCACCGGCGGGCCGGTGCTCGGGGCGGAACTCCGTCAGCGACCCGTAGGAGGAGACGGACTCGACCCGCAGGCCGGTGACGTACCGGATCCAGTCGACGTCGTGGCACGACTTGGCCAGCAGCATGGGCGCCGACTCGTCCTCGCGCCGCCAGGGGCCGCGCACGTACGAGTGCGCCATGTGCCACCAGCCGACCGGCTCCAGGTGCTGCACGTCGACCACCCGGCCGAGGACGCCGGAGTCGACGACCTCCTTCACCAGGTCGGTGTACGGCGTGTACCGCAGGACGTGGCACACGCCGAACAGCACGCCGGCGCGCTCGACCGCGGCGACGATCCGGCGGCACTCCTCCTCGGTGGGCGCGATCGGCTTCTCGAGCAGCACCGCGTAGCCCAGCGCGGCGAACGCCTCCGCCGGCTCCGCGTGGTCCCGGTCCTGGGTGGCGATGACCACCATGTCCGCGACCCGGCCCTGCGCGGCGAGGTCGCGCCAGTCGGCGTAGTGCGCCACGCCGGGGTCGCCCGCCGCCACCAGGTCGCGCCGCCGCCGCTCCGGGTCGGCGACCGCGACCAGCCGGGCCCGGCCGGGGTGCTCCCGCGCCCACGACAGGTACGTCTGGCCGCGGTTGCCGGCGCCGACCAGGGCCACGGTGACCGGCGGGAGGCCCGCCACGGCGTCGGCGGGTCGCCGCCGCACCGCGCGCTCCCAGTCGCCGGCCGCGGGGGCGGCGGGCGCCGTGGGCGACCGCGTCCCGGCGGGCGCGGCGGCGCCCGCGGGCGCGCCCGTCGTGCCGCGGGACGTCTCGCTGCTCGTTGCCATGCCGACCGCCTGGGGACTCGTCGCGTCTGGACTCGTCCGCGCGGTGCGCGTCGTGGCGTCGGGGGCGGTGCTGGCGGTCGTCCTCCCCGTCGAGGGCGACCGTCTGGCGGAGCGCAGGGGGCTGGCCTGCGTCGCGACGACCCTCCCGGGCTGGGGCGGGTCGTGCAGTGGGACGGGACGCTAGCCGGGGGGCGCCGGTCCGTCAACCACCTCGGGGCCGCCGACCGTGGTCACCGCGGGGGCGTCCGGGTCGTATCCGAGGTCGCGTGAGATGCGCCCGGCGGCGTCCCGCACCGTGCGGCCGAGCTCCTGGTAGTGCCAGGCCGGCTGGTCGAGCTTGAGGCCGGTGATCGAGATCGCGCCGACGCACGCGCCGTCGTGCCCGAGCAGCGGCGAGCCGATGCAGAACACGCCCTCGGCGTCCTCCTCGTCGTCGATCGCGTAGCCCTGGGCGCGGCTCTCGGCCAGGTGCGCGAGCAGCGTGCCGGGGTCGGTGATCGTGCGCGCCGTGCGGCGCAGCAGGCCGACGCGGCCCACCAGCTCCCGGACCTGCTCCGGGGGCAGGCAGGACAGGATCGCCTTGCCCAGGCCCGTGGAGTGCGGCAGCTCGTGGCTGCCCATCCGCAGGTCGAGCCGGACCCGCTCGTTCCCGCCGACCTGGTCGATGACGACCGCCTGGTCCTGCACGAGCGTGGCCAGCCGCGCGGTCGCGGCCGTGGTCCGGGCGAGCGCCACGAGGTGCGGGCGCGCGACGTCCCGCAGCGACGTCTGCGCGAGGGCCTGCGAGCCGAGCCGCGCGAGCGCCATGCCGAGCCGGTACCGCCGCGACATGCCGGCGCCGTCGTCGGCGACCAGGCCCCGGCGGGTCAGCGTGTACAGCGTGGCGAAGGCCGCGCTCTTGGACAGGCCGAGCGCCTGGCCGATCTCGGTCACCGACATGCCCTCGCCGGGCGGGCGCGCGGCGAGCAGCTCGAGGACGTCGACGGCGCGGGCCACCGATCGGACCCAGTACCGGGAGTCCTCGGGCTCGGGCGGGCTGGGCTCCATGCGGTCTCCCCTGCTGGCCGGGGCGCCGCGCCGGCGCCGTGCTGCCAGGCTAGCCGCTGTTCGGCATCGCCGACTAGTGTCGTCGCCAGCCGCGCGGGCCGCCCGGGCGGCGCGGCCGGGCCGACGAGGCGGAGCTCCGCGAGAACCGTTCGGCACTCGCGAACGAGGGGTGGTGCGGTGCGACTGGCGATCGTCGGCGCGGCGTCCTCGCACGTCGACCAGGTCCTGCGGCTCGTGCGCGCGGACGCCCTCGGCCCGGAGGTCGACGTCGTCGTGGTGGCCGCCCCCGACGCCGAGCCGGTGCCGGACGACCGCCTGGCCGCGCTCGGGGTCCGGGGCGCGCCGGTGGTGCGGACGGGGGCCCCGGCGGCCACGGCGCGCGCCGTGGTGCGGCACGGGGCGGACGCAGTGCTGGTCGCCACCCGGGACGCCGCCGGCCACCGGGCCCTGACGGCGGCGCTCCTGCGCGCGGACCTCCCCGTGCTGGTGGACAAGCCCTTCACCGCCGACCCCGACGACGCCGCGGCCCTGGTGGCGCTCGCGGCGGCGCGCGGCGTCGGGCTGACCAGCGCCTCGGCGCTGCGGTTCCACGCGGGCGCGACGGCGCTCGCCGCGCGCTGGCGCCCGGCGCCCGGCGGCCTGGCCGTCCACGCCGCCGGTCCGGCCGATCCCACTTCGCCGCACGGCGGCCTCGCGTTCGCGGCGGTGCACGTCGTCGAGCTCGCCCTGGCCGTCCTGCGCGACCGGCCCGCCGGGTTCGTGTCCGTGGCCGCGGCGGCCGGGGTGCGGACGGCGGTCGTGCCCGCGGGCCGCGACGTCGCGACGATCACGGTGACGACCCCGCTCGATCGCGTGAGCACCCCGTACCACCTCGCCGTCACGGGCCCGGCCGGCCGCGAGGACCTCCGGGTGGACCTGGCGGACGACTACCTGTGGCCGGTGCTCGCCCGGTTCGTGGCCGGCGTCCGGACCGGCGTCGTCGCACCCTCCGGCGCCGCGCTGGTCGACTCCGTCCGGGTCCTCGCCGCGCTGGGCGCGTGACGGGGCCGGACGCGGCGGAGGGCAGCACCCGGTCGGGGTGCTGCCCTCCAGGGGTGCGGTCCAGCCCGGCCGCGGCCCCGAGTACTGCCTCGCGCTCCGCCAAGAGCACTTACCAAACGCCATTCGGCACAACCGAACGGACGCTTCATTCAAGCGCTCGGTCCCCGGCGGGGCAAGGGCTGGGCGTTACGGTTCTGTAAAGCCTGCCGGTGTTCGGCAGCGCCGAACTGCCTCTCACACGACGAGGTTGCCGTCCGTGAGCACCCGGTCACCCGTCGCCGGGAGCGCCGTGCGGACGACCCCCCGCTCGACGTTCGCCGTGTGCAGGAGGGAGGAGCCGGCCCCGAACGCGCCGTCGCCCAGCTCCAGGCGCCCGCCCTCGAAGGTGCACCCGGTCGCCCGGTAGTGGTTCGTCCCGCCCGTCAGCGCCACGTGCGCGACGTCGGCCGAGCCGACGGCCGACGTGCAGCCGTCGAAGGACCACGTCGACGTCCCGGCGCCGGCGGCCCGGCCGAACACCACCCCCGACGCCGGCGCACCGGTCACCCGGGATCCCCCGGTCACCGCCAGGGTCTGGTCGCCGGTGCCCGCGAGCAGGACGCCCGTCCCGTCCAGCACGGTGCCGTCGAGCACCAGCCGGGACGCGGCCACCGTGATCGCCGCGGCGCCCTCCCGCCCCGCCAGCGTGCAGCCCGTGAGCGTGAGCGGCCCGGTCCCCGCGAACAGCGCCGTCGCGCCGTCCAGCCCGGTGATCGTCGTGCGCACCAGGTGCACCGGCGCCGTCACGTTCGCCGCCACGAACGGCATCGACGCCTGCTGGTCGGCCAGCCCGATCACGCAGTCCTCGATCACCGTCGGCCGCGCCGACAGGTCGGTGGCCTGCGACAGCTGGAACCGGCCGTCCACCCGGCACCCGCGCATCTGCAGCCCGTCGGCGTTCACCCACATCCAGGAGACGTAGTCCGGCATGCTCGGGTCGCGCACCACCTGGCAGTCCTCCAGCGTGAGGTCGACGACGCCGACCCGCGCGAAGAACAGCGCCGCCACCTGCTGCCGGACCGTCACCCGCTTCGCGCGACCACCCCAGGTGGCGCCCGAGTTGGCGAACGTCATCAGGCCCGAGTTCCCGACGTAGGTCAGGTCGTGCTCGTACTGGCCGTGCGTCACGAACGGGCCCTGCACGTCGCCGTCGCCGTGGCAGTTCTCGACGGTCGAGTACGCGGCGCAGGTGAAGTCGTTCAGGTGCCGCGCGTTCGACGTCCGGCAGTCGACCACGTGCGCGTACAGGCAGGAGATCTGCTGGGTGAGGTACCCCGCGCCGCCGAGGGTGACGCTCACCGGGTTGGCCAGCGAGCACTGCGACGTCACGTACGAGGTGTTCCAGCGCCGCATGACCACCGGCCAGAACGTGTGCTCGGCCTCCACCTGGTGCACGTCGCAGCGCGTCGCGTACTCGAAGGCGACCGGGTGCGAGCCGGTCACCTGGTCCGTGCCCGTCCCGCGGAACCGCATCCGCTGCACGGTGACCCGCTGGACGGGCTCGACCCGCGTGAACGTCAGCACCCGCCCGGCGTCCAGCGGCCACCCGGTCTTGTAGCCGAGCCGCACGTGCGTGCCGTCGACCAGCTGCGTCACCTGGACCAGGTACATCAGCTCGCGCTCGGCGCTGCCGCCCCCGGGCCGCCCGTCGGTCTGCACCGCGTACCAGTCCCCGACCGCGAACGCCGCCGAGTCCGGCACGGGCACGATGTCGACCAGCTCGGGCAGCGGCGCGGCCAGGGTCGAGGTGACCACCTGCTCCGTGACGGCGCCCCGGAAGAACAGCACCGCGGCGAACGGGTCGTTGGCCGCGGCCGGCTCGATCCCCTCCGTGGTGACCAGGCGGCCCCCGAAGTCCAGCACCAGGTCGGAGCGGGTGAACCGGTGCCGGCGCACGAAGTTCAGGTCCGTGTGCGCCTCGATGCGGTGCACGCCGGGGTCGCCGACCATCGCGTCGAGGGCGTCGTCCGCGGGGGTCGACGCGTCCAGGACGCCGAACTGCCGGAAGTCGAGCGTGCCGTCGTGCACCAGCAGCCACCGGCCGCGGGCGCGCCGGTCGGACGCGATGACCGTCCCGCCGTTGGGGTCGGCGGTCGACCCGCCGTCCCACCGCGCGACCATCCCGCCGCCGTCGCCCGGCGCCGCGTACCCCGCGACCAGGACGACGTCGCCCGCGGACGGCGTGCGGCGCCGCAGGTCCGCGACGGTGGCGACGGTCGCCGCGGGGGCGGCGGCCTGGGCGGCGCCGTCCTGCGACGGGCCCGACGCGGCGGGCGCCGAGCCGGAGCCGATCACGGCGAGCGGGGCGCCGACCTCGGCGGTCTCGTCCTCGCCGACCAGGATCTGCTGCAGCGTGCCGGCGAACGGCGACGGGACCTCGGTGTCGACCTTGTCCGTGGAGATCTCGAGCAGCGGCTCGTCGACCTCGACGGTGTCGCCGACCTGCTTCAGCCAGCGGGTGACGGTGCCCTCGGTGACGGACTCGCCCAGCGCCGGCAGGGTGACCTGCTGGCCGTCGCCGGAGCCCTGCGCCTCGGCGGCCGGCGCCGGGGCGGGCTGCTCGGTCGCGGGGGAGGCGGACTCGGCCTCGGGGGACGGCGAGCCGTAGCCCTCGCCCTGGGTCGAGGCGCCGGTCTGGGCCGGGGCCTCCTGCTGCTGCTCCGCCGGGGCCTCCTGCGCGGGGGCGGAGTCGCCGCCCGCACCGGAGCCGTCGCCGATCACGGCCAGGACGGCGCCGACCTCGGCGGTCTCGTCCTCGGCCACCAGGATCTGCTCCAGCACGCCGGCGAACGGCGACGGGACCTCGGTGTCGACCTTGTCGGTCGAGATCTCGAGCAGGGGCTCGTCGACCTCGACGCGGTCGCCCACGTTCTTGAGCCAGCGGGTGACGGTGCCCTCGGTGACGGACTCGCCGAGAGCGGGAAGCTGCACGTTGTCGGACATGACCGCTCGTGTCTCCTTCGAAGTTCGTGTGGTCAGTTGTGGGCGTGCAGCGGCTTGCCGGCGAGCGCCAGGTGCGCCTCGCCGAGAGCCTCGTTCTGCGTCGGGTGGGCGTGCACGAGCGCCGCGACGTCCTCGGGGTAGGCCTCCCAGTTCACGATGAGCTGGCCCTCGCCGATGAGCTCGCCGACGCGAGCACCGATCATGTGGACGCCGACGACCGGCCCGTCCTTCTGGCGCACGAGCTTGATGAAGCCCTGCGTCGCGAGGATCTGGCTCTTGCCGTTGCCGCCCAGGTTGTACTCGAGGGTCTCGATCGCGTCGGCCCCGTGCACCTCCTTGGCCTTCGCCTCGGTCAGGCCGACGGACGCGACCTCCGGGTCGGAGTAGGTGACGCGCGGGATGCCCGACTCGACGATCGGCTGCGGGTTCAGGCCCGCGATCTCCTCGGCCACGAAGATGCCCTGGGCGAAGCCGCGGTGCGCGAGCTGCAGGCCCGGGACGATGTCGCCGACCGCGTAGATGTTGCCGACGCCGGTGTGCAGGCGCTCGTTCGTGATGACGAAGCCGCGGTCCAGCGTGATGCCCTGCTGCTCGTAGCCCAGGTCGGCGGTGCGGGGGCCGCGGCCGACGGCGACCAGCAGGAGGTCCGCGTCGCACGTCTTGCCGTCCTCCAGCGAGACGTGCACGCCGCTGTCGTCCTGGGTCACGCCGGAGAAGCGGACGCCCAGGTTGAAGTTGATGCCGCGCTTGCGGAACTGGCGCTCGAACGCCTTGGACAGCGCCTCGTCCTCGTTCGGGACGAGGTGGGGGAGCGCCTCGATGATGGTGACGTCCACGCCGAACGACTTCCACACGCTCGCGAACTCGGAGCCGATGACGCCGCCGCCGAGGATGATCGCGGACTTCGGCACGTAGTCGAGCTTCAGCGCCTGGTCGGAGGTGATGACGCGGCCGGCGATCTCCAGGCCGGGCAGCGACCGGGCGTAGGAGCCGGTGCCGAGGATGACGTTCCGGCCGGTGACCCGCTCGCCGTTGACCTCGACGGTGTCCTGGGCGACCAGCTTGCCGTAGCCCTCGAACACGGTGATCTGGCGGGACTTGATGAGGCCCTGCAGGCCCTTGTAGAGCCGGCCGATGACCGAGTCCTTGTAGGCGTTCACACCGTTCATGTCGATGCCCGTGAGCTGCGTCTGCACGCCGAAGTGCGCGCCGTCGCGGGCGTTGTCGGCGAGCTCCGCCGCGTGGAGCAGGGCCTTGGTGGGGATGCAGCCGTTGTGCAGGCAGGTGCCGCCGACCTTGTCGCCCTCGATCAGGGCGACGCTGAGGCCGAGCTGGGCACCGCGGAGCGCAGCCGCGTAGCCGCCACTCCCTCCGCCCAGGACGACGATGTCGAAAGCGGATCCGGTCGTGTCGGACACGTGAAGACTCCTCCGGCGCAGACATAGGGGAACGCGGTTGTTCCCGGGTCATCTTGTCATCTCCGCATAGGCCCGACGACCCAGATGACCGGGGGCCGCGTGTGATTCTGGGAACAGTCATCCCATGTCTTGCGTCCGGGACGACGTCGCGGCGGCGGCGCGCGGGCGGACCGAGGTCCCGGCGGAGCCGCCCCGTGCACGGCGCGCGCCTGCACGCACCCGGGTGATTCCCAGCCGAGGCCCAGCGTGCGCCGTTACGCTCCCGCCATGGGTCTGTTCTCCCGCCGCCGCCGACCGGCCGCCGCCACGCCGGACGCGCCGCCCACCGGGCGTGCCGCCCGCGAGGAGACCGTCGAGCACCTGCGCGAGTTCGTCCGCACCCGCGTCGGCGTCGAGGCGTACCTCGAGCCGCAGACGAACGTCACCCAGACCACGCTCATGCTCATCGCCACCGACGGCGAGTGGACCCGGCGCCGGGTCCCGGACGGCCGCGCGGGGTGGGACATCGCCAAGGAGCTCGGCGTGCCGTTCTACGACGTCCAGCGCACCGGGTACCCGCAGCGCATGCGGGACTGGAACTCGCGGCAGCGGATCGAGCGCGAGCGGGCGGCCCGGGAGCGCGCCGCCCGCCGCGCGGCCGACCCGCGCTGACCCCGGGCGCCACGCGCTGAGCGGGCGCTCGTCCCGTCCTTCCGTCCGCCGCCCGGCTCCGCCGCGCCGCTGCTCGGCTCCGCCCGCTCGGCACCCCTCCCTCCCCGCCGTCGCCGAGAGAGGACCGCCGCGCCGAGGTAGGACGCTGGACGGCCCTGTCTCGGCCGGCAGGTCCTCTCTCGGCGCGGGAGGGGACGGCGGGAGGGCGCCGGGCGCTCGGGGTCGCGTGCGGGCCCGCGGGTCAGCGGACCGCGCGGGCCTCGATCAGCGCGAGGAGCGTGCGGACGCCCACCCCGGTGCCACCGGCGGGCGTGTACCCGAACGGCGCCTTCTCGTTGAACGCGGGCCCGGCGATGTCGAGGTGCGCCCACGGCGTCGACCCGACGAACTCCTGCAGGAACAGCCCCGCCGTCAGCATGCCGCCGAACCGGTCGCCGATGTTGGCGATGTCCGCGACCTTCGACTTCAGGCCCGCGCGCAGGTCGGCGGGCAGCGGCATCGGCCAGAACGCCTCCCCGGCCGCGCCGGCCGCGTCGACGACCTCGGTGCGGGTGGCGTCGTCGCCCATGACGGCGGACACGCGCGGGCCGAGCGCGACGAGCTGCGCGCCGGTGAGCGTCGCGATGTCGAGGACGACGTCGGGCTTCTCCTCGACCGCCGCGACGAGGCCGTCGGCCATGACCAGGCGGCCCTCGGCGTCCGTGTTCAGCACCTCGACGGTCTTGCCGCCGCGGATGGTCAGCACGTCGGACGGGCGCTGCGCGGTGCCGGACGGCATGTTCTCGGCGAGGCACAGCCAGCCGGTGACGGCGACCGGCAGCTCGAGGCGCGCCGCGGCGAGCACGGTGTGCAGGACGGCGGCGGCGCCGGCCATGTCGGACTTCATCGCGTCCATGCCCGCGGCGGGCTTGATGGAGATGCCGCCGGAGTCGAACGTGATGCCCTTGCCGACCAGCGCGACCTTGGCGGCCGGGCGGGACGGCGAGTAGGAGACCTTGACCAGGCGCGGCGGGCGGGCCGAGCCCTGGCCGACGCCGAGGATGCCGCCGTAGCCGCCGGCGGCGAGGGCCTTCTCGTCCAGCACCGTGACCTTGACGCCCTTGGCGCCGGTGTCCTTGACCGCGGCCTTGGCGGCGTCCGCGAACGCGGCGGGGTAGAGCTCGTTCGGGGCGGCGTTCACCAGGTCGCGCACGCCGTGCACGGCGGCGGCCAGCACCTCGGCGCGGGCGAGCGCCTTCGTGACCGCCTTGTCGCGGGCGCGGGGGGTCAGGACGGTGATCTCGGCGGCCGGGGCACCGGCGTTCGCGGCGTCGGCGGAGCGGTACCGGGTGTAGGCGTAGGCGCCGAGGAGCGCGCCCTCGGCGACCGCGGCCACCTGCTCGGCGTCCTCGGCCGGCAGCGCGACCGCGACGGAGGTCGCGCCCGTGAGCTCGCGCAGCGCGGCGCCCGCCGCCCGGCGGAGCGTCTCGGCGTCCGGGGCGACCCCGTCGAGCGGCCCCACGCCGGTCAGCACCACGGTCCGCGCGGCGAGCCCGCCCGCGGCCGGCAGCCGCCGGACCTCGTCGGGCGCACCGGTGATGCCGAGGACGCCGGCCAGGCCCGTCACCTGCTCGACCGTCTCGGCGGGCAGCCAGTCGGCGCCGACGAGCCGGGGGCCGGCGGGGCTGCTGGCGACCGCGACGACGAGCGCGTCGGCGGTCTGGCGGGCGGGGTTCGCGGAGGTCAGCGTCACTCGGGGCACCCGCCGATGCTATCGCCGCCGCCGGGTACCGTGGGGCCCCGTGATCCCGCCCCTGCTCTACGCCGTCGCCGTGGCGGCTCTCGCGCTCGCCGTCTGGGCGCTGGTGTTCGCCGTCCGCGACCGCGCCGTGGTCCTCCGGCAGCTGTGGGGCGCGGCGGTCGTCGAGGGGCTGATGGTGGTCCAGGCGGTCGTCGCGGGGGTCCGGCAGGCGACCGGGGCGGACCCGGCGGAGCCGGTGGTGTTCTGGGGCTACGTGGTGACGCAGCTGGTCCTGCTGCCCGCGGCCGCGCTGTGGGCGTTCGCCGAGCGCACGCGGTGGTCGTCGGTGGTGCTGCTGGTCGCGGCGGTCGCCGTGGCGTTCCTGCAGCTGCGGCTCGACCAGACCTGGGCGGGCGCGTGACGACCCCGGCACCCGCGCCGCGCGCGACGCCCGAGAGCACCGCCTCCGGCCCGGGCCGCGTCCTCGTCGCGGTGTACGGCGTGTTCGCCCTCGCCGCGACCGCCCGTGCCGGCTACCAGCTGGTCGCGAAGTTCGACGAGGCCCCGCTGGCCTACCTGCTGTCCGCGCTCGCCGCCGTCGTGTACATCGTGGCGACCGTCGCGCTCGCCCGGGACCGGCGGGGCGCGGCGTGGGCCGCGGTCGGCGTCGAGCTGGTCGGGGTGCTGGCCGTCGGCACCCTGTCGGTCGTCGACGCGGGCGACTTCCCCGACGAGACGGTGTGGTCGGTGTACGGCCAGGGCTACGGCTACGTCCCGCTGGTGCTGCCGTTCCTCGGCGTCGCCTGGCTGTGGCGCACCCGCCCCGGGGTCCGCGCGGGCGAGGGGTCCCGGCCGCGGGTGCCCGGGGACCAGTAGGTTGGGGGCCGTGTACGGCCTCCTCTTCCGCCAGGTCTTCTCCCGCCTCGACCCCGAGCAGGCGCACCACCTCGCGTTCCGCGCCATCCGCGTCGCCTCCCGCGTCCCCGTCCTGAACGGCGCGCTGCGCGCCGCCCTCACCCCGCCGCCGGCCGGTGCGGTCCGGGTGCTGGGCCGGACGTTCCCGTCGGCCTTCGGGCTCGCGGCGGGCTTCGACAAGAACGCGGTCGGCGTCCCGGGGCTGACGATGCTCGGCTTCGGGTTCGTCGAGATCGGCACCGTGACGGCGCACGCCCAGCCCGGCAACGAGGCGCCGCGGCTGTGGCGCGTGCTCGACCGGCGCGGTCTGCGCAACCGGATGGGCTTCAACAACGAGGGCGCGGCGGCGGTGGCCGAGCGCCTCCGCCGGCTGCGCTCGACCGCGTCGGGCCGGGCGCTCGTCGTCGGCGTGAACATCGGCAAGACGAAGGTCACCGCGCCCGAGGACGCCGCGGACGACTACGCCACCAGCGCCGGCCTGCTCGCGCCGTACGCGGACTACCTCGTGGTCAACGTGTCGTCGCCGAACACGCCGGGCCTGCGGGACCTGCAGTCCGTCGACGCCCTGCGGCCGATCCTGCAGGCGGCGCGCGCCGCCGCGGACGAGTCCGTCGCCGCCGCCGGCCGGCCCCGCGTGCCGCTGCTCGTGAAGATCGCCCCCGACCTCGCGGACGCCGACGTCGACGCCGTGGCCGACCTGGTCGCCGAGCTCGGGCTCGACGGCGTGGTGGCGGTGAACACGACGATCGCGCACGACCTGGGTCCCGGCGGCCTGTCCGGGCCCCCGCTGCTCGACCGCGGCCTGGTCGTGGTCGCGCGGCTCCGGCACCGGCTCGGCCCGGACCGGGTCGTCGTCGGGGTCGGCGGCATCACCACCCCGGCCGACGCCCGCGCGTACCTCGCGGCCGGCGCGGACCTCGTGCAGGGGTACACCGGGTTCATCTACGAGGGCCCGTTCTGGGCGTCGCGGATCGGCCGGGCGCTCGCCCGCGACGCGGCGGCCCGCCGCGCCGGCGCCCCGGCGGGTGCCGCGTGACCGCCGACCTGCACCCCCAGTGGACCTGGGAGCTGGCCGGCGGGTCGGGCGAGGTGCTCGACCGCCCGCTGTCGCCGGTGTTCGGCACCCGGTACGACGCCGAGGAGTGGCTCGGCGCGCACTGGCGCACGCTGCGCGACCAGGGCGTCCGCACGGTCGTGCTGCGGCACGACGGCGTGCTCGTGCCGCCGTCGTACGACCTGGCCGCCGTGCCCGAGCAGGTGACGGTGCGGCCGCGCGGCTGACGACCCCGCGGCCGGGGGCGGATCTACACCAGCCCCGCCGTCGCCCCCACGAGCGGCCGGGGCCCCGCGTCCGCCCGCCCCGGCGCCCCGAGCGCCGCCCACGCCAGCGCCAGCCCGTCGACCGCCCGGCGCAGCTCGTCCGGTTCGACGGTGAAGGGCAGCCGCAGGCGGTCCTCCAGTCCGCCGTCGACGCCGAACGCCGGCCCCGGCGCCACGCGCACCCCGTGGGCGAGCGCGAGGGCGCTGAGCGCGGAGGACACCGGCGTGCCCAGGTCCACCCACAGCGCCTGGCCACCCCGCGGCACCGCGAACCGCCACTCCGGCAGCCGCTCGGCGAGGAGCCCCGCCAGGAGGTCCCGGCCCGCGCGCAGCCGGTCCCGGCGCTCGGCCAGCGGCGCCTCGCCGAGCCGCAGCAGCTCGACCGCGACGAGCTGGTCCAGCACCGCCGTGCCGAGGTCGGCGCTGCGCCGCGCGAGGGCCAGCCGCGCGACCAGGTCCGCGGGGCCGCGCAGCCAGCCGACCCGCAGCCCGCCCCAGTGGCTCTTGGACACGGACCCGATGGCCACGACCCGTGGTGCGCGGCCGTCGCCGGCGAACGGCTCGGGCGCCGGGCCGTCGAGCGTCAGGTCGGTGAGCACCTCGTCGCCGGCGACGACGGTGCCCGTCCGGCGGGCGAGGGCCCGAACCCGCTCGCGGGCCGCGCCGTCCAGGGTCGCGCCCGTGGGGTTGTGGTGGTCCGGGATCAGGTAGACCAGCCGGGGGGCCACCTGCCGCACCGTCGACTCCAGGAGGTCCAGGTCGGTGCCGTCGCGGCCGGTCGGCACCGGAACCGGCCGCGCGCCGACGGACCGCGCCGCGTCGATGGCGTGCGGGTAGGTCGGCTGCTCGACGACGACCCGGTCACCCGGCCCGGCGTGCGTGCGCATGAGCAGCGCGATGGCGTGCTGGGCGCCGGTCGTGACCAGCACCTGGTCGGGCGTCGTGGGCGTGCCGCGGGCGGTGTACCGGTCGGCGATCACCGCCCGGAGCACGTCCAGGCCGAGCGGTGCGTAGCCGTGGCCCGCGTGCCGGGGGAGCGCGTCGACGGCGCGCCGAGCCGCGTCGTGCAACTCGCGCGGGGCCGGGCAGGCGGCGATGGTCAGGTCGACGACCCCGTCCGTCGCGAGCGGGCGGTGCAGGGGGAGCGCGGCGCCGCCGCGGGCCCGGTCGTCGGGCAGCGCCGTCACCGTGCCGGAGCCCTGGCGGCTGACCAGGTACCCCTCGTCGCGCAGCAGCCCGTACGCTCCCGAGGTCGTCGTGCGGGACACCCCGAGCACGTCGGCCAGCTCCCGCTCCCCGGGTACCCGGGTCGCGAGCGGCAGGTCGCCGGCGAGGATCGCGCGACGGACGGCGTCCGCCAGCGCGGCGTACGCCGGGCCGGGGCGCCGCCAGCGGCCGAGCACGGTGGCCAGCCCGGTGCCGCCGATCCGGCGGTCGGAGACGAGGAGCGTGGACATGGGGCCACTCTTGCGCAAGTGGCTATCGAAGGGAAGGCCGGTTGCCGCCGATGATGAGTCCGTGACCGCTCAACCCGATGCCACCACCGCCTCCGTGGCCGCCCCCGGCCCTGCGCCCGCCGTCCGCACGACGACCCGCTCCGCCCGCGCCCGCCGCCGGGCCGCCCAGCTCGTCGGCGGCCTCGTCCTGTACGCCGCCTCGATCGCACTGCTCGTGCACACCGGGCTCGGCAACATGCCGTGGGACGTGCTCAGCCAGGGCGTGGCCCGGCAGGTCGGCTGGTCGCTCGGCACGGTGACCATCGTCCTGAGCGTGCTGATCCTGCTGGCCTGGTGGCCCCTGCGGCAGCGGCCCGGCATCGGCACGGTGGCGAACGTGGTGCTGATCGGCGTCCTCATCGACCCGTTCCTCGCCCTGCTCGACCGGCTGCCCGAGGGGCTGCCGCTGGCGGCGCGGGTGGGCATGGTGCTCGCCGGCATCGCGCTGAACGGCGTGGCGAGCGCGCTCTACATCGGCGCCCGCCTCGGCCCGGGTCCGCGCGACGGCCTGATGACCGGCCTCGTCGCCCGCACCGGCTGGCCGGTCGGCCCGGTCCGGATCGCCATCGAGGTCATCGTCGTCGCGGTCGGCTGGCTGCTCGGCGGCACCCTCGGGTTCGCGACGCTGGCCTACGCGCTCGGCATCGGGCCGCTGATCCACTGGCTGCTGCCGCGCCTCACGGTCCCGGTGCCGCCGGCGGTCGCCGTGGCCGAGCCGGTCGAACCGGGGGAGGGGCGCTGACCCGGCGGCCCCAGGCACGACGCAGGGCCGGCCACCCGTCGGGGTGACCGGCCCTGCGCGCGTGGTGTCAGCGGGTGGCGGGCGAGTTCTTCGCCGTCTCCGCCGGGTCCGTGATGACGGAGTCACCGAGGATCTCGTCGATCCGCGTCATCAGCTCGGCCGGGATCTCGACCCCGGAGGCCTTGACGTTCTCGGTGACCTGCTCGGGGCGCGAGGCCCCGATGATCGCCGCGGCGACGTTCTGGTTCTGCAGCACCCAGGCGACCGCGAGCTGCGCGAGCGACAGCCCGAGCTCCTGCGCGACCGGCGTGAGGTCCTGCACCCGCTGCAGCACGTCCGGCTGGTCCAGGAAGCGCTTGATCATGGTCGCGCCGCCCTTCTCGTCCGTCGCGCGCGAGCCCTCCGGCAGCGGCGCGCCCGGCTTGTACTTGCCGGTGAGCACGCCCTGCGCGACGGGGGACCAGACGATCTGCGAGACGCCGAGCTCCTCGGAGGCGGGGACGACCTCGCCCTCGATGACCCGCCACAGCGCGGAGTACTGCGGCTGGTTCGAGATCAGCTGGAAGCCCAGGTCCTCCGCCAGCGCGTGGCCGGCGCGGATCTGGTCCGCCGTCCACTCGGAGACGCCGATGTACAGCGCCTTGCCGGAGCGGACGACGTCGGCGAACGCCTGCATCGTCTCCTCGAGCGGCGTCGCGTGGTCGTAGCGGTGCGCCTGGTACAGGTCGACGTAGTCGGTCTGCAGGCGCTGCAGGGACCCGTCGATGGACTCCAGGATGTGCTTGCGGGACAGGCCGCTGTCGTTCGGGCCCTTGGGGCCGGTCGGCCAGTAGACCTTCGTGAAGATCTCCAGCGACTGCCGGCGCTCGCCCTTGAGGGCCTCGCCGAGCACCTCCTCGGCGACCGTGTTCGCGTAGACGTCCGCGGTGTCGAAGGAGCTGATGCCGGCGTCGAGCGCGGCGCGGACGCAGGCGGTCGCGGCGTCGTTCTCGACCTGCGAGCCGTGCGTCAGCCAGTTGCCGTAGGTGATCTCGGAGATCTTGAGGCCGGAGCGGCCCAGGTGGCGGTAGTTGACCATGCCACCACCCTAGGACGGTCTAGGAGCGCCGGCTCACTCGGGGTAGTCGCCGTGCTTGACCTGCGGCTTCGGCAGGCGGGCGCGGCGGATCTGGAACACCCGGGTGACGGCGTACATCATCAGCCCGCGCTGCTGGCCCGCGTCGCCGAACTTGGCGGTGAGCTTCTTGCGGAGCTTGCGCCACATGATGATCACGTCGACGACCATGCCGATGATGAACAGGTAGAGGACGACCAGGCCCAGGAACGCGAGCTCCGGGCTGACCGACGTCAGCAGCAAGTTGAGCAGCAGCATGACGATCGCCACCGGCAGGAACAGCTCGCCCAGGCTCCACCGGGCGTCGACGTACTGCCGGATGTACCGGCGCACGGGGCCCTTGTCCTTGGCGGGCATGTACCGCTCGTCGCCGGTCTGCATCGCGGCGTACTGCTTGTCGCGCTCGGCCCGCTGCGCGGCGCGCGCGTCCTTGGCGGCGGCCTTGCGGTCCTGGGGCACCAGCGGCCGGCGGTTGGCGGCCTCGGCCGTCCTCCGCTTCGGCGTCGGGCGGCCCTTGCCCGTCTCGATCAGGCCGGGGGTCTCCTCGACGAGACCCGGGGTGGCCTGCTCCGCCGGGGAGGTGCTGTCCTTGCTGCGTCCGAACACCCCTCCAGGGTAGTCGAGTAGCGTGGCGGTCCGTGACAGAGCCCACCGCCATCCCCGCCGCCCCCGCCGCCGTCGCCGACCTGCGCGCCCGCGTGGCCGCCGCGTTCCCGGCCGTCCGCGCCGACCTCGAGGCGCTCGTCCGGGTGCCGTCCGTGTCGAACGCCGACTTCGACCAGGCGCACGTCGCCGCCAGCGCGGAGCACGTCGCCCGGCTGCTCGGCGAGGCCGGTCTGCCCGAGGTGCGGATCCTGTCCGTCGAGCGCCCCGACGGCACCCCCGGCGCCCCCGCGGTCGTCGCCCGCCGCCCGGCCCCGGCCGGCGCCCCGACGGTGCTGCTGTACGCGCACCACGACGTCCAGCCCCCGGGCGCCCGCGAGGACTGGGACACCGAGCCGTTCGAGCCCACCGAGCGCGACGGCCGCCTGTTCGGCCGCGGCGCCGCGGACGACAAGGCCGGCGTCGTGGCGCACCTCGGCGCGCTGCGCGTGCTCGGGGACGAGCTCGGCGTCGGCGTCACGGTGTTCGTCGAGGGCGAGGAGGAGGTCGGCTCGCCGTCCTTCACCCGGTTCCTGCACACCTACGCCGACCTGCTGCGCGCCGACGTGATCGTCGTCGCCGACTCGTCGAACTGGAAGGTGGGCGTCCCCGGCCTGACGACGTCGCTGCGCGGGCTGGTGGACCTCGAGGTCGAGGTCGCCGTGCTCGACCACGCGGTGCACTCCGGCATGTTCGGCGGCCCGGTGCTCGACGCCGTGACGCTGCTGTCCCGGCTGATCGCCACGCTGCACGACGACGCGGGCGACGTCGCCGTCGAGGGCCTGGTGTCGGCCGCCGACCCGACGGTCGACTACGACGAGGCCGCGTTCCGCGCCGACGCGAGCGTGCTCGACGGCGTGACGCTGGCCGGCACCGGTCCGCTCACCGCGCGGCTGTGGACCCGCCCGACGATCGCCGTCATCGGCCTCGACGCCCCGCGGGTCGCCACCGCGTCGAACACGATCGCGCCGAGGGCCACCGCGAAGCTGTCCCTGCGGATCGCGCCCGGCCAGGACCCGGCCGCCGCGCTCGCCGCCCTGCGCGCGCACCTCGAGGGCCACGCGCCGTTCGGCGCCCGGGTCACCGTCCGCGACGGCGAGCTCGGCAAGCCGTTCCAGGCGCCCGCCGACTCGGCCGCCATGCAGGCCGCGCGGGCCGCGTTCGCGGACGCGTGGGGCACGGAGCCGGTCGACATCGGCATCGGCGGCTCGATCCCGTTCATCGCCGACCTGCTCGAGGTCTACCCGGACGCGGCGATCCTGGTGACCGGGGTCGAGGACCCCGACTCCCGGGCGCACGGCGCGAACGAGTCGGTCCACCTCGGGGAGCTCGAGCGCGTGGTGCTGGCCGAGGCCCTCCTGCTCGCGCGCCTGGCGGTCTGACCCCCGGACCCACCGGCCCGAGTGGAAGGTCTGGCCCGACACGCCGACGGCGTGTCGGGCCGGACCTTCCACTCCTATGAGGGACGAGGCGGCGCGGGCCCCGTCAGACCGGCGGGGCCGGGTCGTACTGGATGCCCCGGCGCACCGCGCGGGCGGCGTCCGGCGACTCCAGCCGCGCCACCAGGTGCAGCGCCATGTCGATCCCCGCGGACACCCCGGCGCTCGTCACGACGTCGCCGTCGTCCACGAACCGGGCCTCGGTGTCGACCAGCACGCTCGGGTCGAGCGCCGCCAGCTCGTCGAGCGCCGCCCAGTGCGTCGCCGCCGGCCGCCCGGCCAGCAGCCCCGCCGCGGCGTAGACCAGCGCACCGGTGCACACCGACGTCATCAGCGCGGTGTCCCGGCGCACGTCCCGCACCCAGGCCAGGTGCTCCGGGTCCCGGGCCAGCGCCCGGGTGCCGCGGCCGCCCGGGTGCACGAGGACGTGCAGCGGGCCGACGTCGTCGCGCGACGCGTCCGGCACCAGCCGCAGCCCCTTGGCGCACCGCACGCCCGAGCCGTCGGCGGAGAAGGTCAGCACCTCCGGGTGCAGCGACGAGTGCGCCGCCCACGAGGCGAGGACGTCGAACGGCCCGACCACGTCGAGCTCCTCGGCGTCGTCGAACACGACGATCCCGACCCGCAACGGGTTCCCGGTGCCCACGGACGTCCCCTTCCGACGGCTCCTCAGGCCCCCCAGGGTGTCAGTACCCGGGCAGGGCCAGCATCTGGTCGAGCGCGACCCGCGCCCAGTGCGCGTCGTCGGCGTCCACGACGATCCGGTTCGGCACCCGGCCGGCGACGAGCGACTCCATCGCCCACACCAGGTGCGGCAGGTCGATGCGGTTCATGGTCGAGCAGAAGCACACCGTCGAGTCGAGGTACGAGATCCGCTTGTCGGGGTGCGCCTTCGCCAGGCGGCGGACCAGGTTGAGCTCGGTGCCGATCGCCCAGGCCGAGCCCGGCTCCGCGGCGTCGAGGGCCTGGATGATGTACTCCGTCGACCCGACGAGGTCCGCGCCCGTGACGACCTCGTGCTTGCACTCGGGGTGCACCAGCACGGTGACGTCGGGGACCGCGGCGCGCACGTCGACGAGGTTCTGCGCGCTGAACCGGCCGTGCACCGAGCAGTGCCCCCGCCACAGGATCATCCGCGCGTCGCGCAGCTCGGCGACGGTCAGGCCGCCGTTCGGCTTGCGGGGGTCGAACACCACGCACTGCTCCAGCGGGATGCCGAGCGCGAGCACCGCGGTGTTCCGGCCGAGGTGCTGGTCCGGCATGAACAGCACCTTGCCGGTGCCGTCGACGCCGCCCACCCGGTCGAACGCCCAGCGCAGCGCGACGTGGGCGTTCGACGAGGTGCAGACCGTGCCGCCGTGCCGGCCGGTGAACGCCTTGATGGCCGCCGTCGAGTTCATGTACGTGACGGGCACGGTGTCCTCGGCGACGCCCGCCTCGACCAGGACGTCCCAGGCGTCCTCCACCTGGTCGATCGCGGCCATGTCCGCCATGGAGCAGCCGGCGGCCATGTCGGGCAGCACGACCTGCTGGCGGTCCGACGTGAGGATGTCCGCCGACTCGGCCATGAAGTGCACGCCGCAGAACAGGATGAACTCGGCCTCGGGCCGCGCCGCCGCCTCGCGGGCGAGCTTGAAGGAGTCGCCGGTGACGTCGGCGAAGTCGATGACCTCGTCCCGCTGGTAGTGGTGGCCCAGCACGAAGGCGCGGTCGCCGAGCGCCGCCCGCGCGGTCCGGGCGCGGTCCACGAGGTCGGGGTCGGAGGCGGCGGGCAGGGCGCCGGCGCACTCGACGCCGCGCTCGGACGCCAGGTCGCGGCCCTGGCCGAGCAGCAGCAGCGCGGAGGACGCGGGCTCGGTGAACGTGGTCCCGGGGGCGAGGAGAGTCACGCGCAGGATCATCCCACAGCGGTCCGGGGCGCTGACCAGGACCGCGGCCCGGCCGGGCCGGCGAGGGCGCCGGGGGTCGGCGTGCGAGGATCGCGCCGTGCACGTCCTCGTCGCCCCCGGCCGGTTCGACGCGCGCCCGGGCGACGGCCCCGGCGACGCCGCCTCCGCGGTGCACGGCGTGGCCGGACCGTCCGTCTCCGCGGGGTCCGACCCGTGGCCGGCGCTCACCGCCCAGGAGGCGGTCGCCGCGCTCACCGCCGGCTGGCTCGAGGCCGCGCCCGGCGACACCCTCGTGCCGCTGCCCCTGTCCGACGGCGGCGCGGGACTGGTCGAGGCGGTGCACGCGGCGCGCGGCGGGGAGCTGCTGTCCGTCACGACCACCGACGCGCACGGCGCCGTCGTCCCCGGGACCGTCCTGGTCGTGACGGAGCCCGGCGGCGGGCGGACGGCGTACGTCGACGGCGCGCTGGCGCTCGGCGCGGCCGACCCCGGGGCGCTGCCGGCGACCGCGACCACCTCCGCCGGCCTGGGGACGCTGCTCGCGGCCGCCCTCGACACCGGGGCGGGGCGGGTCGTGGTCGGGCTGGGTGGCCGGCGCACCGTGGCGCACGACGCGGGGGCGGGCCTGCTGGCGGCGCTCGGCGCGGTCCCGGGCGCGGCCGCGCGCGGGCTCGACCGGGCGGCGGGGCTGTCCTCGGCGGACCTCGCGGAGCTCGGCGCGCTGCGCGCGGCGCTGCGCGGTCGGGACCTGGTGGCGCTGCACGCGCACGACCTGCCCCTGCTCGGGCTCGGCGGGGTGTCCGCCGACCTGGCCGAGGCCGGGCGGGCGGACGCCGCGGCCGCGCAGGAGGTCGAGCGGGCGGTCGCGGCCTTCGTGCGGGCGGCGGGGGAGGC
>NZ_JAKRMS010000065.1 GCF_022346185.1 Cellulomonas sp. ACRRI
CCCCCCCCCCCCCCCCGCCCCCCCCCCCCCCCGGCGGGGGCCGGGGCCGGCCCCCCCGCCCGGCGCCGGGGCCGGGGCGGCGCCCGCCGGGGCCCCCGCGCCCCGCACCCGCGCGGGTGCGGCCGCGGCGCCGGCCCCGGTCGCCTCCTCGGCGAACGCCCGCCGCCCGGTCGTCACCCGCCCGGCGCCCGCCCCGCACCCGGTGAGCGCCGTCATCATCGGCTCCTCCACCGGCGGCCCCGAGGCGCTGTCCAAGGTGATCGGCGCGCTGTCGGCCCCGCCGCCGGTGCCGGTGCTCGTCGTGCAGCACATGCCGCCGGTGTTCACCCGGCAGCTCGCGGCCCGCCTGGACCGGCTCGGCCCGGCCACGGTCGTGGAGGCCGCCGACGGCGACGCGCTCCAGCCGGGCACCGTCTACATCGCCCCGGGCGACCACCACCTCGAGCTCAGCCGGTCCGCCGGGCAGCTGCGGGTCAGGCTGACCGACGGCCCGCCGGTGAACTTCTGCCGCCCCGCCGTCGACGTCCTGTTCCGGTCCGCGGTGCGCGAGCTCGGCGGGCAGCTGCTCGCCCTCGTGCTCACCGGCATGGGCGCGGACGGCCGCACCGGCTGCGAGGACGTCGTCGGGGCCGGCGGCACCGTCGTGGTGCAGGACGAGCCCACCAGCGTCGTGTGGGGGATGCCCGGGGCGGTCGCCACCGCCGGGTTCGCCCACCGCGTGCTCCCCCTGGGCGAGGTCGCCCCCACCCTCGAGTCCGTGCTGGCCCGCGCCGGCGCCGGACGTCCCGCAGCCCCGATCGGAGGTCGGCCGTGAGTCTGACCCAGGACACGTTCGCCTTCGTCGCCGACGTCGTGCGGCGGCGCAGCGCCATCCAGCTGGAGGCCGGCAAGGAGTACCTCGTGGAGAGCCGGCTGCTGCCGCTCGCCCGCGAGGGCGGCCACGCCGGCGTCGACGCCTACGTCCGCGAGGTGCGGTCCGGGCGCCGGGAGTCCGACCTCGCCGACATCGTCGAGGCGCTCACCACCAACGAGACGTCCTGGTTCCGGGACAACACCCCGTTCAGCGCGCTCCGGACGCACATCGTCCCCGGTCTGCGCGCCGAACGGGCCGTGCTGGACGGCCTCAAGGTCTGGTCGGCCGCCTGCTCCACCGGGCAGGAGCCGTACTCGATCGCCATGACCCTCACCGACGTGCTCGGCCCGGGCGCGCGGTTCAGCATCACCGCCACCGACCTGTCCGAGCAGGTGCTCGCGCAGGCCCGGTCCGGCCGGTACTCGCAGCTCGAGGTCAACCGCGGCCTGCCCGCCCCCATGATGGTCCGCTGGTTCCAGCGCAACGGGCACGACTGGCAGATCGCCGACGAGCTGCGCCGCAGCATCACGTTCGCCAAGCACAACCTGCTCGACCTGCCGCCCGCCGGCCCGTTCGACATCGTGTTCCTGCGCAACGTGCTCATCTACTTCGACCTCGAGACCAAGCGCTCGATCCTCGGCCGGGTGCACCGCGCCCTGCGCCCGGGCGGGTACCTCGTCCTCGGCGCCGCCGAGACCACGATCGGGGTCGACGGGGACTGGGAGCGGGTGCCCGTCGAGCGCGGGTCGGTGTACCGGCCGGTGCACGCCGGCGCCGTCCCGTCCCCGCGCCCCGCGCCCGGCACCCTCACCGGCGCCACCCCGGCCGTCCCGGCCGCCGCGCCCCGCGTGCCCGTCGCCGGGGCCCCCACGTCCACCTGGCCGGTCCAGCCGCGACCGGCCGCCACCCTGCCCACCGCGCCGCGGCGCCCCGCCGGACCGGCATTCGAACAAGGAGTGACGCGATGAGAGCACTGGTCATCGACGACTCGCGGACGATGCGGCGCATCGTCGCGGGCGCCCTGGAGAACCTGGGGTTCAGCACCGTCCAGGCCGGTGACGGGCAGCAGGCGCTGGACCTGCTCGAGTCGGGGGAGGAGGTCGACCTCGCCTGCATCGACTGGAACATGCCGGTGATGGACGGCCTCACCTTCGTCACCAAGGTCCGCGCCAACCCGGCGTGGCGCGGCATCACGCTGATGATGGTCACCACCGAGAGCGAGCACGGCCAGATCGTGCGCGCGCTCGCGGCGGGCGCCCACGAGTACCTGATCAAGCCGTTCACCACCGATGCCATCCGCGACAAGCTCGACCTGCTCGGGCTCGTCCCCGCCGAGGAGCCCGTATGACCGCCGCCGCCGTCGAGCAGGACCAGGTGTTCGCGATCGCCGAGGAGGTGTTCGCGGCGATGATCGACGGGGAGCCCGGCTACCTCCGCCCCTGGGAGGGCGAGGTGCCCGCCCCCGCCGAGCCGCTGGCCGCCTGGGTGGACGTGCACGGCGAGCTCGCCGGGCGCGCCGCCGTCGCCACCGACGTCGCGACCGCCCACGAGCTGACCCGCGCCCTGCTCGGCATGGGCGCCGGTGAGCCGGTCGGCCCCGAGGACCTGGTCGACGCGTTCGGGGAGGTCGCCAACGTCGTCGGCGGCAACATCAAGGCGCTGCTGCCGAGCCAGGGCACCCTCGGGCTGCCCCAGGTCGAGTCGGACCTCCCCGCGGCCCCGGCAGGGTCGCTCACCCACGAGCTGCGCCTCGACTGGCGCGGCCGCCCCCTCGTCGTCGTGGTCTCGCTGTTCCAGTGAGCCCCGGCACCACCCAGACCCCCGCGTCCACCGTCGCGGGACCCGCCACCGAAGGGAAGTGACGAGCATGATCCGCGTGCTCATCGCCGACGACAGCCGGGTGATGCGGCAGATCGTGATCCGCACGCTGCGCCAGGCCGGCTACGACTGGGACGTCCGCGAGGCGTCCGACGGCCAGGAGGCCCTCGAGGCCGTGCGGGCCGACGAGCCCGACGTCATCCTGTCCGACTGGAACATGCCGAACCTGACCGGCATCGACCTGCTGCGCGCCCTGCGCGCCGAGGGGTTCGGCACCCCGCTCGGGTTCGTGACCTCCGAGGGCTCGGAGGAGATGCGCACGACGGCCGAGGAGGCCGGTGCGCTGTTCCTCATCGCCAAGCCGTTCACCGCGGACACGTTCCGCGAGGCGATCGACCCGGTGCTGGCATGAGCGACGCGACGCCGCTGCCCGCCGCCATGGAGGTGCGGGAGCACTGGGAGGGCCTCGTCGGGCGGGACATCACCGTCACGACCGGCGGCCCGATGGTCGACCCGGTCCTGAACGGCGGGGCCCTGGTCGGCGTCTACGTCGACAAGCTCATGAAGCTGTCCGCGCTCGTGCTGTTCGACCTGCCGCTCGCCGCCCACCTGGGCGCGTCGATCGCGCTCGTCCCGGCCCGCACCGCGCAGACCGCCGTCGAGGAGGAGCAGCTGCCGGTGGCGCTCGCCGAGAACGCCGGCGAGATCCTCAACGTCACCGCCGCGCTGTTCAACGTCGGCGACGCCCCGCACCTGAAGCTCGACAAGTGGTACGCCCCGCGCGAGCCGCTGCCGGCCGACGTGGCGCAGTGGGTGCTGGCGTACGTGCGCCGGCTCGACCTGGAGGTCGAGGTGTCCGGCTACGGCAAGGGCACGGCGTCGGTGCTGGTCATCTGAGGCGTCCCGCCGCGTCGCGGCCCGGGTCCGGCGACGGGCCCGGGCCGCGCGTGTTTCGGGCCGGTGAACGCTGCCCGGACACCCGCGACCGGACCCTCACCCGTCCGCCATACTTCCCCCCATGTCCACCACCTCCTCGCGGGCGACCGCTCCGGCGTCCGCCGCGCCGAAGAACGCGGTCGACCGGTTCTTCAAGATCTCCGAGCGCGGGTCGACCATCGGCACCGAGATCCGTGGCGGCCTCGTCACCTTCTTCACGATGAGCTACATCATCGTGCTGAACCCGCTGATCCTCGGGACCGTCCAGGACGGCTCCGGGAACTTCCTCGGCGGCGGGTCCGAGCCGAACATCCCGATGATCGCCGCGACCACCGCCCTGGTCGCCGGCGTCATGTCGATCCTCATGGGCCTCGTCGCCAACTTCCCGCTGGCGCTCGCGGCGGGCCTCGGCCTGAACGCCGTCGTCGCCTACTCGATCGCCTCGCTGCCCGACATGACCTGGGCCGACGCGATGGGCATCGTGGTGCTCGAGGGCCTGATCATCCTCGTGCTGGTGCTCACCGGGTTCCGGGAGGCGGTGTTCCGCGCCGTCCCGATGGAGCTCAAGACCGCCATCAGCGTCGGCATCGGCCTGTTCATCGCGTTCATCGGCCTGTTCGACGCCGGCTTCGTGCGCATCCCGTTCAGCCAGGCGACGCCCGTCGAGCTCGGCATCGGCGGCTCGCTGGGCTCCTGGCCGCTGCTGGTGTTCGTCGTCGGCCTGTTCCTCGCGATCATCCTGATGGCCCGCAAGGTGCACGGCGCGATCCTCATCGCCATCGCCACGTCGACCGTGCTCGCGATCGTCGTGGAGGCCGTCGGCAACCTCGGCGAGCGCTCCGCGGACAACCCCGACGGCTGGTCGCTGGCCGTCCCGGCCGTGCCGGACTCGGTCGTCGCCGCGCCGGACTTCTCGCTGCTGGGCCAGTTCTCGCTGTTCGGCTCGATCGAGAAGATCGGGGTCGTCGCGGTGATCCTGCTGGTGTTCTCGGTGATGATCGCCGACTTCTTCGACACGATGGGCACGATGGTCGCCGTCGGCGGCGAGGCGGGCCTGCTCGACAAGGAGGGCAACCCGCCCCGCACCCGGCAGATCCTGGTCGTCGACTCGATCGCCGCGGCCGCGGGCGGCGCCGCCTCGGTGTCGTCGAACACCTCGTACGTCGAGTCCGCCGCGGGCGTCGGCGACGGCGCGCGCACCGGCCTCGCGTCGGTCACCACCGGCGTCGCGTTCCTGCTCGCGACCTTCCTCGCGCCGCTGGTCGGCATGGTGCCGTTCGAGGCGGCCACCCCGGCGCTGGTCGTCGTCGGCTTCCTCATGGTGATGCAGGTGTCGGGCATCGACTGGAAGAACTTCGAGGTCGCCGTGCCGGCGTTCCTCACGATCGTGCTCATGCCGTTCTCGTACTCGATCACGGTCGGCATCGGCGCGGGCGTCATCTCGTTCGTGGTGCTGAAGCTGGCGCTCGGCAAGGTCCGCAAGGTGCACCCGCTGATGTGGGTGGCCGCGGCGCTGTTCGTCGTCTACTTCCTCATCGGCCCGATCAAGTCCTGGCTGGGCGTCTGACCGGCACCCGCACGACCCGCGACCACGCCCGCCCGGACCGCGCGTCCGGGCGGGCGTGGTCGTCCGCCGGCGCTGCACCGGGTGCTCGGCCGGGCCCGGTGGGGGGCGATCGGCCACGGTAGGTTCGTGCGGGTCCACCCGCCATCGCCGAAGGGTCCCTCATGCACGTCTCCGTCATCGGCTGCGGCTACCTGGGCGCGGTGCACGCCGCGAGCATGGCGAAGCTCGGGCACACCGTCGTCGGGGTCGACGTCGACGCGGCCAAGGTCGAGCTGCTCGCCGCCGGCAAGGCCCCGTTCTACGAGCCCGGCCTCCCCGAGCTGCTGAGCGAGGTCGGCGGCGAGGGGCGGCTCACGTTCGCGACGGACATGGCGTCCGTCGACGGCGCGGCCGTGCACTTCCTGTGCGTCGGCACCCCGCAGAAGCACGGCGAGTTCCGGGCGGACCTGACCTACGTCGAGGACGCGTTCGCCGCGCTGCTCCCGCACCTGCGCCCCGGGGACCTGGTCGTCGGCAAGTCGACGGTGCCCGTGGGGACGGCCGAGGCGCTGGCCGAGCGGCTCGCGGGCACCGGCGCAACCCTCGTGTGGAACCCGGAGTTCCTGCGCGAGGGCTTCGCCGTGAAGGACACGCTGCACCCCGACCGCCTGGTCTACGGGCTGCCGACCGACGACGACGGCGTCCCGACGGCCGAGGGTGACCGCGCCCGCGGGATCCTCGACGAGGTCTACGCCGCTCCGCTCGCCGAGCACACCCCGCTGGTGATCACGGACTACGCGACCGCGCAGCTCGTGAAGGTCGCGGCGAACAGCTTCCTGGCGACCAAGATCTCGTTCATCAACGCGATGGCCGAGCTGTGCGAGGCGACCGGCGCCGACGTCACCCGGCTCGCCGACGCCATCGGCTACGACGACCGGATCGGGCGGCGGTTCCTCAACGCGGGGCTCGGGTTCGGCGGCGGCTGCCTGCCCAAGGACATCCGGGCGTTCATGGCGCGGGCGGGCGAGCTCGGGGTCGACCAGGCGCTGTCCTTCCTCCGGGAGGTCGACGCGATCAACATGCGCCGCCGGGTGCGGATGGTGGACCTGGCCCGCGAGGTGTGCGGCGGGTCGATCGTCGGCCGGCGGATCGCGGTGCTGGGCGCGGCGTTCAAGCCGGACTCGGACGACATCCGGGACTCGCCGGCGCTCTCGGTGGCCGCGCAGATGCAGCTGCAGGGCGCGCAGGTCGTGGTGACCGACCCGCAGGCCGTCGAGAACGCGCGGCGGGCGTGGCCGGGCCTGGCGTTCGCCGCGACGGCGGAGGAGGCGGTCGCGGGCGCCGACGTCGTGCTCCTCGCGACCGAGTGGCAGGAGTACCGCGCGCTGGACCCGGAGCGTCTGGGAGGCCTCGTCGCCCGCCGCGCGGTCCTCGACGGCCGCAACGTCCTGGACCCGCGCGCGTGGCGCGCCGCGGGCTGGACCTACCGCGCCCTGGGCCGCCCCTGACGCGCGGCGCGCCTGCCGCGCACCGCCGCGCAGTCCCGCCGAGATGGCAACTCTCGGCTGTACGACCGTGCCCGCGCGCAGCCGAGAGTTGCCATCTCGGCGCGGTCACCGGCGCAGGGCCCTGCGGACCCACGCGACCGCGCGATCCGGGTGGTGGAGGACGTCGTCGGCGGTGCAGCTGATGACCCGCCAGCCCAGGGACTCCAGGTCTGCACGGCGCGTCCGGTCGCGCTGCCAGGTGCGTCGGTCGGTGCGGTGGACGTCGCCGTCGTACTCGACCGCCACCCGGTCGTCCTCGTAGGAGAGGTCGGGCATGGCGACCACGCGCCCGTCGGCGTCACGGACCAGCGCGTTGACCGCCGGGCAGGGGAGCCCGGCATCGGTCAGGTTCCAGCGCAGGCGCGTCTCCATGCACGAGTCGGTGCCGGGCCGGGAGTGTGCGAGCGCCTCCCGGAGCCGCCGCACGCCTCGGGCCCCCGCCGGCAGAGCCGCGACGGCCCGGGCCAGGTGGTCGGGCCGGCAGAGCGGGCCTTGGCGTCTCATCAGCGCGTCCGCCGCGACGACCAGCTCGCGCGGGGTCACCGCCGTCGCGAGCTGGAGCCACGCCACCTCGGGCAGCAGGACCCGGACCCCGAGCGGCAGGCGGAGGTAGGGGACCTGCGGCGTCGCACGCCGGTGGCCGACAAGTCCTCTGCGGCGGGGCAGCGACCGCCCTGGGCCCACCTGGACGTGCAGGTCCCCCGACGGGTCGACGCCGTGTGGGAGGTCGGCTCCCAGCAGGGCCAGCGCGGTGACGTGGCAGAAGAGCGCGTCGGGTGGGAGCACCGGGGCGAACTCCTGGCAGCGCGTCAGCACGTCGTCCCCGGCAGGCGCGGGTCCGAGGGCGCGGACGGAGGGTGTGGGTACCCGGAGGCCCGCACGCCGCAGGGCGTCCGACGGCGATCCCGCGGCGAGCCCTTCGGCGACGGTGAACGGACCGCGACGGAGCGCCGACGGCAGCGGACGATCGAGTCGGGGCATGCCCCCACGCTGCCCGTGCTGGCCCCCGGCCGCACCACTCCACGCCCGGCCCTGTGGACAACCCCGGGCCCGAGCGCGCCGAGATGGCAACTCTCGGCTGGGCTCCCGCGCCTGCGCACAGCCGAGAGTTGCCATCTCGGCGGACGGGCAGGGAGCGCGGGTTTGGTTCGCGAAGGTAATGACTTAGGGTAAGGAACATGATCGAGGTGGGTGCGGGTGAGCTGGCCGGGGAGCTGCGGGTGGCGCTCGCGAAGAGCACGCGGCGCATCCGCTCGCGGCGCGGGAGCGCCGACCTGCCCGACCCGCAGTTCAACGTGCTCGCGATCCTGCTGCGCGAGGGGCCGCTGTCGCCCGGCGCCCTCGCCGACGCCGAGCACGTGCAGCCGCCGTCCATGACGCGCACCGTCAACGCGCTGGTGGAGCTCGGCTTCGTGCAGAAGTCCGAGCACCCGACCGACGGGCGGCAGGTCGTGGTCAGCCTGACCGCGGCGGGGGAGGCCGAGGTCCGCGAGACCCGCCGCCGCCGCGACGCGTGGCTCGCCGCCCAGCTCGACACCCTGACCGAGGACGAACGCCGGACCCTGGCGCAGGCCGCCGTGCTGCTGCGCCGGATCGCGGCAGGATGAGGCCGCCCGCATGAACTCGACGTTCGCGTCGCTCCGCTACGTCAACTACCGGCTGTGGTTCGCCGGCGCCCTCGTCGCGAACGTCGGCACCTGGATGCAGCGCGTCGCCCAGGACTGGCTGGTCCTGACCGACCTGTCCGACGACTCCGGCCTGGCGGTCGGCATCACCACGGCGCTGCAGTTCGCGCCGACGCTCCTGCTGTCCGCGTGGGCCGGCGTGCTCGCCGACCGGGTCAACCGCCGCAAGCTGCTGATGTTCACCCAGGGTGCCCAGGGCGTCCTGGCGTTCGGGCTGGGCGCGCTCGTGCTGTCCGGGCACGCGCAGCTGTGGCAGGTGTACCTGTTCGCGCTGGCGCTCGGTGCCGTCGCGGCCCTGGACCAGCCGGTGCGGCAGACGTTCGTCGCGGAGCTCGTGCCCGCCGGCAAGCTGTCCAACGCGGTCGGCCTGAACAGCACGTCGTTCAACGCCGCGCGGCTGATCGGCCCGGGCCTCGCCGGCCTGCTGATCGCCGCGGTCGGCACCGGCTGGGTGTTCGTCATCAACGGGGTGTCGTTCGCGGCGACGATCCTCGCGCTGGTGCTCATGCGGACCGACGAGCTGCACCCGATGCCGGTCGCCCCGCGCGCGAAGGGGCAGATCCGGGAGGGCGTCCGGTACGTCCGCGGGCGCAGCGACATCCTCGTGATCATGGCGGTGATCGGCGTGGTGTCGACGTTCGGCCTGAACTTCCAGATGACCAGCGCGCTCATGGCGCGGGCGGAGTTCGGCAAGGGCGCGGGGGAGTACGGCGTCCTCGGGTCGGTGCTGGCGATCGGGTCGCTCGCGGGGGCGCTGCTGGCGGCGCGGCGCGAGCGGCCCCGGGTGCGGCTGGTGATCGGCGCGGCGTTCGGGTTCGGGATCGCGACGGGCGTGCAGGCGCTGATGCCGACCTACACGTCCTACGCGGTGGCGTGCATCCCGGTGGGCCTGGCGTCGCTGACGATGATGACCGCGGCGAACACGACCATCCAGATGTCGACCGACCCCGCGGTGCGTGGCCGGGTGATGTCGCTCTACATGATCGTCATGCTCGGGGCGACGCCCGTCGGGTCGCCGATCGTCGGCTGGATCGGCGAGCAGTTCGGCCCGCGGTGGTCGATCGGCATCGGCTCGATCACGGCGCTGATCATCTCGGTCGCGGCGGCGCTGTGGGCGCGCAAGCACTGGCACGTGCAGGTGCGCTACCGGCTGCTCAGCCGCCCGCACCTCGAGGTGCTGCACCCCGCGGTGCCGGAACCGCGCCGGGCGGTCGACCAGGTGGCGGCGCGCGAGGCGGCGGACGCGGCGCTGTAGCGCCCGCCCCCGGGGCCGCCGCGCCCGGGCCCGCCGTGCCCGGCCGGCGAGCGGGTGAACCCGCGCCCGCCCCCTTGCCCGATTTGTCCCATATGTGACGATCGACGGATGGCGGTCCGACGGCGGGTCCTCATCGCGGTGGCGGTGCTGCTCGCCGCCGCGCTCCTGCTCGGCGGCTGGCTCGCGTTCCGCGTGTACCGGGCCGGCACCGCCCTGCAGGACCTGCAGGCCACGGCAGACGGCGCCCGCGCGGAGGCCGGCGCGCTCGACGTGCCGGCGCTCGAGGCCCGGCTCCCGGGCGCCCAGGACGCCGCCGCCCGGGCCGCCGACGCGGTGGACGACCCGGTGTGGCGGCTCGCGGAGCACCTGCCGCTGGTCGGTGACGACCTCCGCGCCGTGGCCGTCGTCGCGACCGCTGCCGACCGGCTGGCCCACGACGCCGCGCCCGACCTGCTGACCGCGCTGGGCACCGTCGTCGCCCCGG
Organism: Cellulomonas sp. ACRRI; assembly: GCF_022346185.1. Taxonomy (GTDB): domain Bacteria; phylum Actinomycetota; class Actinomycetes; order Actinomycetales; family Cellulomonadaceae; genus Cellulomonas. Next base: position 10,125 of record NZ_JAKRMS010000065.1, read on the forward strand.
GGGAGCGGTCCTCCCGGGCCGTCCCGGACGGCTGGGTGGACCTGGCCCCGGTCGCCGACGCCGCCCCGGCCGCCGCGCGCGCGGCCGTGGCGGTCGACGGCCTGCGCGCCGACCTCGCGACCCTCGACCCGGACCGGCTCGTGGGCCCCGTCGCCGGCCCGGTGGCACAGCTGCAGCACGCGCTCGACGGGGCGTCCTCCTCCCTGTCGGCGCTCGGCGAGGTCGCCGCCGTGCTGCCCGACCTGCTGGGCGCGGACGGCCCGCGCACCTACCTGCTGCTGTCGCTCAACCCCGCCGAGCTGCGCGCGCAGGGCGGCATCGTCGGCGCGGTCGCGGTGCTCCAGGTCGCCGACGGCGCGGTCGGGCTGGTCGGTCAGCGCAGCACGGTCGACCTGCCGGAGCTCGCCGCCCCCGCCCTGCCGCTGTCCGACGCCGAGGCCGCGCTGTACGGCGACCGTCCCGGGCGCTGGGTGCAGGACTCCGTGCTCGTGCCCGACTTCCCGCGCGCCGCCGCGCTGGCCGCGGCGTTCTGGCAGCAGTCGACGGGCCAGGCGGTGGACGGCGTGCTGGCGACCGACCCGGTGGTGGTGGCCGACCTGCTGTCCGCCACCGGTCGCACCGTGCAGGCCGACGGCGCGGAGCTGGGCGGGGACACCCTGCTGCGCGCCCTGCTGCGGGACGCCTACCTGGCGTACGGCGACCCGCGGTGGGGCGACGCCTTCTACGCCCAGGTGGCGACGGCGGCGTTCGCGGTGCTGCGGGACGCGGCCGCGGACCCGGCGGCGGCGCGGGTCGCCGGGGAGGCGCTGCTCGGCGCGGTGGGCGAGCGCCGGGTCGCCCTGTGGTCGGCCGACCCGGCGGAGCAGGCCGTGCTCGCGCGCACCCCGCTCGGGAGCGCGTTCCTCTCCGGCGACGCCGTGACGCCCGCGGGCCGGGCGGGCGGTGCGGTCGGGGTGTTCCTCGACGACGCCACGGCGGGCAAGCTCGACTTCGACCTCGCGGCGACCGTGTCGGTCACGATGCAGGGCTGCGGCACCGCCGACGCGTCGGCGCGGGTGGACCTCCGCCTCGACTACCGGCCGCCGGCGGACGTCGCCGGGTACCCGGCCCAGGTGCTGGGCGACGGGCGGTCCGGGGTGCCGGCGGGCTGGCTCGCGACCAACGTGTCGTTCTGGTCGGCGCGCGACGGGCGGGTGGGACCGGTGTCCAGAGACGGCGCCGTGGTCGGCGGGCAGCAGGCCTCCGCCGCGCGGCGCGACGTGGCGGTGCTGACCTCCCGGCTCGCGCCGGGGGCGGGGGAGACGTATAGCGTGACCGTCCCGGCGCCGGGCGGGGCGCTGACCGTGTGGACCACCCCGACGCTCACCGGTCCCGGGAGCGTCACGGGGGAGTGCCCCGCCGGCTGACGCGAGCGGGGGATCCCCCGTCGGCGTGATTTCACCCTGAGCCCGCACCCGCGGCGCGCGGCGGCGTGCGGACGCCCCCGCGCAGGTCAGGTGGGCCACCCGGCCGTCGCGGCGCCGGTGACCCCGCGACATCCGCATGATGACGCGGGAGTTTCGCCCCTCGCAGCCCGCGCGCCGCTCCAGGAACCGTGCCTAACATGACCGAAATGTCCGATTTGTACGAATCGGACTCCAGCTCGGCGACGACGCCGGGCGCCCGGTCCTTGGGGGAGCACATGGCACACCGGCGACGCATCCTGATCGGGCTGGTCGCGACGGCGGCGGCCGTCCTCGCCCCGGTCGCCCCGGCGTTCGCGGCGCCCGCGGCCCCGGCGGCGGTCTCGGCCCCCGCGGCGGTCCCGGCCCCCGTGGTCGCGATCGGCGACTGCGAGAACCCGAGCCCGACCGACACCCCGGCCGACGGCTACGCCCCGCCGACGCGGTGCGAGCTCGGGGTCGCCCGCGCGGAGGCGATCTGCCTCGCCGCGGCGCCCGCGCTGTCGTACGCGGTCGAGCCCGTCGGCACCTCGAGCACCACCCTGACGATCACCTGGCACAACCCCGGTGGTGCCGACCTGGTGCAGTCCGGGCTGCCGCTGAGCGGGCAGGTCTACTGGCCCGGGACCGTGGTGGTGGACGGCGTGGTGACGGACTGGCCGGGCTGGACGCAGCTGCCCGACGGCTCGTGGACCGAGCACGACGCCTACGACTACACCCGGCCGGAGGTCGAGGTGACCTTCGAGGTCAACCCGAGCGCGACCACGGTGGTGTCCTACCCGCCGGCGTCCGCGGTGTGCGCGAACCCGCCGCAGTCGCAGGTCGCCGGCGTGGTCGTCACGTCCGAGGTGCTCGCGGCCCCGGACGCCGCCGCGCCGGAGGACGTCCGGGCGGCGTCGGCGGTGCTCGCGGTCACCGGCGCGGACTCGACCCCGCTGCTGGTGGGCGCCGGGCTGATGCTGCTGGCCGGCGGGCTGCTCGTCGCGATCCCGCTGCGTCGCCGGCACCGCGCGGGCTGAGCCGGTCGTGGCGGGGCGCCGGGCCGGCACCGGCCCGGCGCCCCGCGCCGCTCAGACCAGCCGGTCGACCACGTGGTCGAGGCACGCGGTGAGGGCGAGCACGTCGTCCGGCTCGACCGCCGGGAACATCGCGACCCGCAGCTGGTTCCGCCCGAGCTTCCGGTACGGCTCGACGTCGACGACGCCGTGCGCCCGGAGGATCTTCGCCACCGTCGGCGCCTCGATCTCCGGCGCCAGGTCGATGGTGCCCACGACCGGCGACCGCTGCTCCGGGTCGGCGACGAACGGCGACGCCCAGTCGCGCGCCTCCGCCCAGCCGTAGAGGTGGCCGGCCGACGTCGCGGTCCGCTCGGCGCACCACGCCAGGCCGCCGTTGGCGAGCATCCAGTCGACCTGCTCGGCCAGCATGACGAGCGTCGCGATCGCCGGGGTGTTGAGCGTCTGGTCCGCGCGGGAGTTCTGCACCGCCGTCGTGAGCGACAGGAACTCCGGGACCCAGCGGCCGGACGACTCGACGCGGGCGGCGCGCTCGACCGCGGCGGGGGACAGCACGGCGAGCCACAGCCCGCCGTCGGAGGCGAACGACTTCTGCGGCGCGAAGTAGTAGGCGTCGGTCTGGGACACGTCGACCGCGAGGCCGCCCGCGCCGGAGGTGGCGTCGACGAGCACCAGCGCGCCCTGGTCCGCCGAGCCGGGCACCCGGCGGACCGGGGCGACGGCGCCGGTCGAGGTCTCGTTGTGCGGCCACGCGTAGGCGTCGACGCCGTCGGCGAGCGCCGGCACCGCCGAGGTCCCGGGGGCGACCGAGGTCAGCACCGGCTCGTCGAGGAACGGCGCCCGCGCCGCGGCGGCGGCGAACTTCGACCCGAACTCCCCGAACACGGCGTGCGCGGACCGGCGCTCGACCAGGCAGAGCGTCGCCAGGTCCCAGAAGGCCGTCGACCCGCCGTTGCCGAGCGCGACCTCGTACCCCTCGGGCAGGGAGAACAGCTCGCCGAGCCCGGCGCGCACCCGGCCGACGAGGTGCTTCACCGGCGGCTGGCGGTGCGAGGTGCCCAGCAGGGTGCGCCCGGCGGCGGACAGCGCCCGGACCTGCGCGGCGCGCACCTTGGCGGGCCCGGACCCGAACCGCCCGTCGGCGGGCAGCAGGTGCTCCGGGATGGTCACGGCGGGCGGCGTGGTCGCGGTCACGAGCCGCACGATACCCAGGCGCGTCCGCGCGCGGCCGGAGCCGACTAGCCTGTGGACGGACGTCCGCGCACGACAGGAGGGCACCGGCGTGAGTGACCTGATCGACACGACCGAGATGTATCTGAAGACGATCTACGAGCTCACCGAGGAGGGCATCACCCCGCTGCGCGCCCGCATCGCCGAGCGCCTGGGGCACAGCGGCCCGACGGTGTCGCAGACCGTCGCCCGGATGGAGCGCGACGGGCTCCTGGTCGTGTCCGGCGACCGCCACCTCGAGCTGACCGAGGTGGGCCAGGGCAAGGCGATGCGCGTCATGCGCAAGCACCGCCTGGCCGAGCGGCTGCTGACCGACGTGATCGGGCTCGACTGGGAGTACGTGCACGAGGAGGCGTGCCGCTGGGAGCACGTCATGAGCGAGCGCGTCGAGCGGCGCCTGGCCGGGCTGCTCGACCACCCGCACTTCGACCCGTACGGGAACCCGATCCCGGGCCTCGACGAGATCGGCGAGGAGCGCACCCCCGTCGGGTTCCTCGACGGCGTCGCCCCGGTGGTCGCGGTGGTGGTCGAGGCCGGTGGCTCGACCAAGGGGGTCGTGGCCCGGCTCGGCGAGCCGATCCAGACCGACGTCGAGCTGCTCGCGCGGCTGTCCCAGGCCGGCGTGCGGCCCGGCAACGAGATCGCGGTGGAGAAGAACGGCAACACGGTCACCGTCGGCGCCCCGGGCGCGGAGACCGTCCTGGACCTGCCGCAGGAGGTCGCGCGGCACGTCTTCCTCCGCACCTCCTGACCGACGTCCCCGAGGGCCCCGCGGGCTGTGGCGCACGCCACGCGCGGGGCCCTCGTGCGTCGGTGACCTGCTGGGCGATGTGAGCGTTCTCGCGGCCGGGGAAACAGTCCGTGACCGGAACGTGACAATCGGCTCGGGGGTCGGGTACGGTCGGTCCTGCTCGTCGGAACCCTCCTCCGCACGAGCCCTTGGACGGTACGCCGAGCCCTGCCGCCGACCGAGGTTCCGTACACACTTCGCCGGCAGGGGCGGGGGAACCACATGCGGGCACCGGAGACGGTGTCCTTGGGGTGAAGCCGCGTGACGCGACCGGGTGACCGGGAGCGGATCGCGGCCGGGTATCTCCGACCCGAACCCGACAGCTCACCTCGTAGGCGCCAGGAGAGGCTGTACGTGACCGCTAGTGCTGTGCGCGCTCGACACCGTTCCGCGCGTCGCCCCGTCACCCCCCTGACCGACTTCGCCACCGCCGCCACGGGCACCCTCGCCCAGGCCGGTCGCCGCACCGCCGTCGTCGCGGCCACCACGGGGCTCATGGTCTCCGCGGTCGCCGTCCCGGCCGCCAGCGCCGCGACCGCCTCCGGCGACCAGGCCGCGCTGCCGTCGGTGGACACCGCCGCCCTGACGGCCTCGGCGAAGACGGTCCTCGAGACCGCGCCGGTCGTCACGGCCCCCGCGGACGCCGCGTGGTCGTTCGAGACGCCCGCCGTCACGGCCGTCGTCCCGGAGCCCGAGCCCGAGCCGGAGCCGGTGCGCACCACCACCTCCCGGTCCGCGCAGCGCGCCACGGTGGAGACCGCCGCCGCGACCGAGGTCGCCGCCGCCGCGGTGCCGCAGTCGGTCGCCGGCAACGCCGTGCTCGAGGTCGCCGCCCGCTACGTGGGCGTCCCCTACGTCTCCGGCGGCACCACCCCGGACGGCTTCGACTGCTCCGGCTTCGTGTCCTACGTCTACGCGCAGCTCGGCATCTCCCTGCCGCGCACGTCGTCCGCGATCAAGGCGGCCGGCACCGTGATCTCCGCGTCCGAGGCCCAGCCCGGCGACCTGATCTGGAGCCCCGGCCACATCTCGATCTACGCCGGCGGCGACCAGCAGATCGACTCGCCCCGCCCCGGCAAGACGATCCAGTTCCGCAGCATCTGGCAGAGCAACCCGACGTTCATCCGCATCGGCTGAACCGCCCCGCAGCTCTCCCGACCCGACCCCCACGGCCCGCGCGGCCGTGGGGGTCGCGTCGTCCCCGGGGGTCGCGCGGCGCGCCGGGGGCGTGACGTGCGACACAAACGATGGGGTCTCTCCGGCCAGGTGCGCGTACCCTGCTCTTGCTTGCCTCCCCCAGCGGGCCCGCCAGCCAGGCGGGTCCCCGAGGACCCAGGAGTGACGCCGTGCTGCTGCTGCCCGCCCCGCCCAGGACGCTGCTCCTGAACGCCAGCCTCGAGCCCCTCTGCGTCGTCGCGCTGCCACGCGCGGTGACCCTCGTGATGTCCGGCAAGGCCACCGTGCTCGAGTCCGACGGCCGCGTGCTGCACTCCGAGCACGTCGCGGTGCCGCTCCCGGTCGTCCTCTCGCTCACCCGGTACGTGCACGTGCCGATGCGCCGCCCCCTGCCGCCGACCCGCCGGACGGTCCTGCAGCGCGACGACCACCGGTGCGCCTACTGCGGCTCGCACGCCGACACGGTGGACCACGTGCACCCGCGCTCGCGCGGCGGGCGGCACGAGTGGGGCAACGTCGTCGCGGCGTGCCGCCGGTGCAACCACCGCAAGGCCGACCACCTCCTCCATGAGATCGGCTGGGAGCTGCGCTGGACGCCGTCCGCCCCCCGGGGCGCGACGGCGTTCCTGCGCGGGGCGGCGGTCGACGAGCCGGCCTGGTCGCCGTACCTCGCCGCCTGACCGCCGCGCCCGCCACGCGCTCCGGTCCAAGACTTCGTCAAGCCCGCGCCACGCCGGACCCCACGGCGGGTGCGGAACGGGCATGATCGGGGGCACACTGGGAGGTGCACCGGAGGAGGTCGTGGCGATGAAGCGGGACGCAGAGATCCTGGTCGGCGTGGACGGGTCGGCGGCGAGCATGCACGCCCTCGACTGGGCCGCGGCGGAGGCACGGACGCGGGGCCGGACGCTGCACGTCGTGTGCTCGTACACGCTGCCGTCGTTCACGGCGGCCTCCCTGGACGGCGGGTACGCCGCCCTCGACGACACCGCGATCCAGCAGGGCGCCCGCGCCGTGCTGGACGAGGCGCGCCAGCGCGCGCAGGGCGCGGGGCTCGAGGTCGTCACGACCGTCGCGACCGGCGACGCCGCGGCGGTCCTCGTGGAGATGTCCCGGGACGCCTCGGTCGCGGTCGTCGGCACCCGCGGCAAGGGCGGGTTCGCGGACCGGCTGCTCGGCACCGTGTCGTCCACGCTGCCCGCGCACGCCTACTGCCCGACCGTCGTCGTCCCGCTGCGCGACCAGCGGCGCGGCGGCGTGGTCCCGACCGACGAGTCCACCCCCGTCGTGCGCCCGGTGCGCCGGATGATCGTCGGCGTCGACGGCAGCCCCCAGGCCGACCTGGCGCTGCGCCACGCGATCGAGGAGGCGGAGGCCTGGGGCGCCGAGCTCACCGCGGTCGCCGGCGTGCCCGTCGGCAGCGGGTCCGGGGTCATGGCGTGGCTGCCCGCGACGATCGACCAGACCCAGGTGCTCGCCGACGTCACGGAGGGGCTGAACGTGGTCGTGGACCGCGCGATCGCCGACCGGCCGGGGCTGACGGTGAAGCGGGTGGTCCTCGACGGCACGGGCGCCGAGCTGCTGACCGAGTTCTCGACGGCGACCGACCTGATCGTCGTGGGGTCGCGCGGCCGCGGCGGGTTCGCGGGGCTGCTCCTCGGCTCGACCAGCCAGGCGGTGCTGCACCACGCGGCCTGCCCGGTCATGGTCGTGACGAACCGGTGCCAGGACCGGGTGGGGGCCGCGGGCGGCGGGTCGGCGGAGTCCGCCGCGGGCTGACCGTCAGGCCGGGGGCGGCGGCACGTCCGGGCGGCGGACGAGCGCCGACAGCACGATGGTCGACCGGGTGCGCGCGACGAACGGCTCGGCCGCCAGGCGCTCGACCACCTGCTCGAGGTGCCGCATGTCCCGGGCCCGCACCTGGACGACCAGGTCCACGTCGCCGGTGACCGTGCTCGCCGCGACGACCTCGGGGTAGCGCTCGACGCCCGCACGCATCGTCGCGGGGCTCGTCGAGCCGTGGCAGAACAGCTCGATGAAGGCCTCGGTCTCCCAGCCGAGCGCGGCCGGGTCGAGCAGCACGGTGAACCCGCGGACGACGCCGCGCTCGCGCAGCCGGTCCACGCGGCGCTTCACCGCGGGCGCGGACAGCGCGACCACGTGGCCGATGTCCGCGTAGGACGCGCGCGCGTCGACGGCGAGCTCGCGGAGGATCGCCTCGTCGATGGGGTCGAGGTCGCCGGGACGGGTCGGGGGCACGGGGCCATCCTCGCGCACGCCCGGGGGCGGGCCGGTCGTGCTCGGTCGAGTGGAAGGTCCTGCCGGACACGCCCCGGGCGTGTCCGGCAGGACCGTCCACTCGCGGGGGCGGAGGGGACGCGGCGACCTGGGGGTTCGCGGGCGCGCGGGTGAACCCTGGGGCCGGGCGTTCAGCGCGCTGCCCGCGGGGTCGATGGGTGCGGTGACAGGGGGCAGCGACCGCACGAGGAGGGACCAGTCATGCCGGTGACCGGCGGACACCCGACGGACCCCACGTCGGAGGGCACCACGGCGCCGGTCGGCCCGGACCTCCTCGCCGCGGCAGCCGCGCCGCACGACGCGGACCGCCGGCCCACGGCCGCGCCCGGGACGATCCCGACGCAGCGGGCGCGGGGCACCGGCCCGTCGGCCGGGTCGGTCGCCGCGCCGTCGGTCGCCTCGCCGGTCGACGCGCCCGCTGCGCCGTCGGTCGCTGCGCCCGCCGCGGCCTCCGCCCTCGACGCACCCGCGCGCCCCGCGCTCCGCCCCCGCGCCGCGCGCCCCCGCGCCGTCCGCCGTCGCGCCGTCGCCACCACCGTCCTGTGCGCCGCGCTGGTCGGCGCCGTCGCCGCGGGGGTCGTCGTCCAGCTGCGCGCCGACGCCCGCGCCGCCGCGTGGGCCCACGCGCAGGAGCGGGTCGCCGCCGCGTACGCCGCGCAGCGCGCCGACGAGGCGTTCGTCGCCGACGCCCGCGCCGCGCGGGCCGCCGCCCGGTACGACGCGCTGGTGGCCGACGCGGTCCGGGACGCCTCCACCGTCGTGACCGCCGCGCGCGCCGCGGCCGACGCCTCCCCGCACGCCGGTGACGTCCCGCTCGCCGCCCTGCGCGCCGCCGCCGACGCCGCCCAGCGGGCCGCGGAGGGCGCCGGGTCCGGGACGAGCCCGGCGACCGTGGCGGCCGCCGTCGCCTCGGTCGCCGCCCCGCAGCGGGCCGCCGTCGACGCCGAGGCCGCGTGGCAGGCCGCCGAGGCGGCGCGGATCGCCGCCGAGCGCGCCGCGGCCGAGCGCGCCGCCGCGGAGGCCGCCCAGCGGGCCGCCGCCCAGCGGGCCGCGACGCCGCGCCCGTCCACCGGCGGCCGGTCCGCGCGCGCGGCTGCCCCCGCGACCTCCGGCGGCGGCGCGTCCGCCCCCGCCGCGGCTGCTGCCTGGGCCCCCGGCGTCGCGTCCTACGGCGTCGGCGGACTCGGTGCGGCGCTGAACGCCGCCCGGGCCGAGAACGGCCTGCCGGCGCTGTCGGTGTCCGCCTCGTCGTCGCTGGCGGACCACGCCGCCGCGATGGCCGCCGCGGGCAGCATCTGGCACTCGGGGAACGACCACATCGTCGGCTGGGTGCAGCCGGTCAGCGACGGCCAGATGATCGCCGCCTACATGAACTCGCCGGCCCACCGCGCGTGGATCCTCAAGGCGGACAGGTCCGCGGTGTCGATCGGCGCCGTGACGATCAACGGCCGGCTCTACACGGCCATGCGGTTCTCCTGAGGGCCGTCGCGCGCGCCGCGGGTCCGGCCCGCGGCGCGCGTCAGCGCAGCGCCTGCGTCAGCCGGTCGAGCGCCAGGTCCAGGTCGTCGGCCTCGACCACGAGCGGCGGCGCGAGCCGGATCGTCGACCCGTGGGTGTCCTTCGCCAGCACGCCCAGCCGCAGCAGCCGCTCGCACAGCTCGCGCCCCGTCATCCGCGCCGGGTCGACGTCGAGGCCGGCCCACAGGCCCACGCCGCGGCTGCCGACGAGCAGGCCGGTGTCGACCAGCGTCGCCAGCCGCTCGTGCAGGTGCGCGCCGAGGGTGCGGGCCCGCTCCTGGAACGTCCCGGGGCGCAGCAGGTCGACCACCGCGATCCCGACGGCGCACGCGAGCGGGTTGCCGCCGAACGTCGACCCGTGGGTGCCGGGGGTCAGCACGCCGAGCACGTCCGGCCGGCCCACCACGGCGGACACCGGCAGCACCCCGCCGCCGAGCGCCTTGCCGAGCGTCACCAGGTCCGCGCGCACGCCCCACAGCTCCAGGGCGAACGTCGTGCCGGTGCGGCCGAGCCCCGACTGGATCTCGTCGGCGATCAGCAGCACGTCCGCCTCGTCGCAGATCGACCGCACGGCCGGCCAGTACCCGGCGGGCGGCACGACGACGCCCTGCTCGCCCTGGATCGGCTCCAGCAGCACGGCGACCGTCGTCTCGTCGACCGCGTCCCGCAGCGCGTCGGCGTCCCCGAACGGCACCACCCGGAACCCGGGGGTGTGCGGGGCGAAGCCGTCGCGTGCCTCCGGGTCCGTGGAGAAGGACACGATGGTGGTCGTCCGGCCGTGGAAGTTGCCGGCGGCCACGACGATCGTCGCGCGCTCGGGGGCCACGCCGCGGACGTCGTAGCCCCACTTCCGCGCGGCCTTGATGGCGGTCTCGACGGCCTCGGCGCCGGTGTTCATCGGCAGCACCATCGGCTGCGGCCCCTCGGCCGCGGCACCCGCGCCCGCGACCCCCGCACCCGCGACCACCGGCCGCGCGAGGTCGGACAGCGCCTCGGCGAAGGGGTGGAGCAGGTCGTGGTCGAACGCCCGGGACGACAGGGTCAGCCGGTCGAGCTGGGCCTTCGCCGCCCCGATGAGCGCCGGGTGCCGGTGCCCGAAGTTCAGCGCCGAGTAGCCCGCGAGCATGTCGAGGTACGTGCGGCCCTCGGCGTCCCGGACCCAGGCGCCCTCACCCGTCGTGAGCGTGACGGGCAGCGGGTGGTAGTTGGGGGCGAGCGGGCCGGCGGCGGCGGCCTCGGCGTCCCGGCTCGGGATCGTGGCGGTCATGGGGGTCACCTTCCGGGCCGGGGGGGTGCCGGCCGGGACGCGCCCGGCCGGCCGAGGGGTCAGCGGGCGGGGCGGATCTCCAGCGTGCAGCACTTCGCGCCGCCGCCGCCCTTGAGGAGCTCGCTCGTGTCGACCGGGATCGGCCGGAAGCCGCGGTCGGTCAGCTGGGCGGCGAGGTCGGTCGCGCCGGGCGCGACGACGACGTTCAGCCCGTCGCTCACCGCGTTCAGCCCGAGGCACGCGGCGTCCGACCCGGAGGCGATGACGGCGTCGGGGTAGCGCCGCTCGAGCTCGGCGCGCGAGGCGTCCGAGAAGGCCGGCGGGTAGTACGCGATCTGCTCGCGGCCGGCGGTCGAGTCGAGCACGGCCAGCGCGGTGTCGAGGTGGTAGTAGTGCGCGTCGACCAGCTCGAGCGTCACGACCTCGCGGCCGGTGACCCGGGCGAGCTCGTCGTGCGACGCGCGGTCGGTGCGGAAGCCGGTGCCGGCCAGCAGGACGTCCCCGACGCCGAGGATGTCGCCCTCGCCCTCGTTGACCTGCTCGGCGGTGTGGGTGACGTAGCCGTGGTCGGCGAACCACTTCTCGTACGCCGGGCCCTCGGGCTGGCGCTCCGGGTAGCGGAACTTCGCGGAGTACACGAGGCCGTCGACGACGGTCGCGCCGTTGGCGGCGTAGACCATGTCCGGCAGGCCGGGGATCGGGTCGATCGTCTCGACCGTGTGGCCGAGGGACTCGAAGGTGTCCTTGAGCACCGTCCACTGCTGCACCGCGAGGCCCGCGTCCGTGTACCGCGTCGAGTCCATCCACGGGTTGATCTCGTAGGAGACCGTGTAGAAGGTCGGCTCGCACATCAGGTAGTGGCGGCGGGTCTGCTGCGGGGTCGCGGGCATGGTGCTCCTCGAGGTGTCCGGTGAACGACTGGACGTCGGGCCGCCTCGTCGGGGCGCGTCCGGGCAAGCCTACGATCCACCTGCCCGGAGCATCATGGCGCGACGTTGCGCCCACGCCACCGATTCGTTGCGCGAATCAGGCCTCAGGCGGCGGTTCGTTGCGTGCCGGCCGCCGCCTCGCGCGCCGCGCGGTCCAGGACCAGCCGCAGCATCCCGTCGACCAGCAGCGCGCCGAGCCACCGCGTCGCGGCCGGCGGGAGCCCGCGCAGGTGGACCGACTCGCTCCAGGTGACCCGGGCCGACGCGCCGGCCGCCGCGACCTCGATCCGTGCCGTGCCGAGCAGCACCGGTCCGAGCTTCTGGAACACCGCGACGCCGGGGACGGCCCCGAGCGGGCGCTCGTAGCGGTCGATCCGCATCCGGTCGACGAGGCCCGGCCCGCCGCGGCGTGCGGTCGGCCCGGTCACCGCCCGGATCTCGTCCCCGACCTCGGGCGACGTCCGTCCCGTCGGGCGCGGGCCCGCGGCCCGCGGGGACGGCCGGTTCAGGTCGACGCGGGTCAGCGGGACCCAGCGGGTGTGGTGCCGGGCGTCGGCCACGAGGTCCCAGGCGCGCTCGGCGTCCAGGGGCAGCACCCGGGACACGCGCGCCCACGGCGTGCGGTCCCGGTCTCGCGTGATCATCGTCGCCCTCGTCCCCGTCGGTCCGTCGCTCGCGGGGCGCGGGGCCGCTCGCCCCGCGTCGACCCCGGGCGCGTCCCCCCATCCTCCCCTCTGGGATCGTCACCCGTCGCTCACCACCGCGGTCCGCCGGAGCCGGCTGGGTGCAGGCACCCAGGCGCGCCCGGGTGAAAGGGCCGGGGTACCCTCGGGGCCGTGCAGACGAGGACGCTGGGCAGGACGGGACGGGACGTCGGGGTCGTGGGGCTGGGCTGCTGGCAGCTCGGCGCCGACTGGGGCGAGGTGGCCGAGGACGACGCGCTCGCGGTGCTGGCCGCGGCGGCCGACGCGGGGGTGACGTTCTTCGACACCGCCGACGTCTACGGCGACGGCCGCAGCGAGTCGCTGATCGGGCGGTTCCTGCGCGAGCGGCCCGCCGACGCCGCGCGGATCACGGTCGCCACCAAGATGGGCCGGCGCGCGGACCCGCACGTCGCCGAGGCGTACACGCTCGACGCGTTCCGCGCCTGGACCGACCGGTCCCGGGCGAACCTCGGCGTCGACACCCTCGACCTCGTCCAGCTGCACTGCCCGCCGAGCGTCGTGCTCGACCGCGACGCGACCTACGACGCCCTGGACACCCTGGTCGACGAGGGCCGGGTCGCCGCCTACGGCGTCTCCGTCGAGACCGTCGACGAGGCGCTCGCGGCGATCGCCCGCCCGCACGTCGCGACGATCCAGATCATCCTCAACGCGTTCCGCCGCAAGCCGCTCGAGCGCGTCCTGCCCGCGGCCGCGGACGCCGGCGTCGGCATCATCGCGCGCGTGCCGCTCGCGTCCGGCCTGCTGTCGGGGAAGTACGACGAGCACACCGAGTTCGCCGCGACGGACCACCGGTCGTTCAACCGGCACGGCGAGGCCTTCGACGTCGGCGAGACGTTCTCCGGCGTGCCGTTCGAGGTCGGCGTCGCCGCGGCCCGCGAGGTCGCGGCGCTGACCCCGGCGGGTGCCACGACGGCCCAGCTCGCGCTGCGGTGGATCGTCGACCAGCCGGGCGTCTCGACCGTCATCCCCGGCGCGCGCAACGCGGAGCAGGCCCGCGGCAACGCCGACGCCGCCCTGATCCCCGCGCTCGACGAGTTCACCCTGGACCGGTTCCGCGCGATCTACGACGAGCGCATCCGCCCCCACGTCCACGACCGCTGGTGACCCGCTGACCCGCGCCGCGCGCTGACGCGCGCCGCGCGCTGACGCGCGCTGCGCGCTGACCCGCGCTGCGCGCTCCTGCCCGCCCCGCCCCCGCGTCGCCCGTTCGCCGAGATGGCAGCTCTCGGCTGTGCGCGGGACCCCCGCGCCAGCCGAGAGTTGCCATCTCGGCGGGGCGTTGGTGCGCGCGGGCGCGGGGG
>NZ_JAKRMS010000066.1 GCF_022346185.1 Cellulomonas sp. ACRRI
GGACAGCTCGATCGTGGGCATGGGGGCTCCGTTCAGGAGGCGCCGCACGCGGCGCCTCCTGAACGGAGCCCCCATGCCCACGATCGAGCTGTCCCGCGTCTCGAAGGTCTACGGCACCAGCACGCTCGCCGTGGACGATGTCTCGCTCACCATCGAGGACCGCGAGTTCGTCGTGCTCATCGGCCCGTCCGGGTGCGGCAAGTCCACCCTGCTCCGGATGCTCGCCGGGCTCGAGGACGTCACCGCCGGGGACGTCCTCGTCGACGGCCGGCGGGTGAACGACGTGCACCCCAAGGACCGGGACGTGTCGATGGTCTTCCAGAACTACGCCCTCTACCCGCACATGTCCGTCGCGCAGAACATCTCCTTCGGCCTGCGCCTGCGCCGCACCCCCCGGGGCGTCGTGCGGGAGAAGGTGGGCGCCGTCGCCGAGACGCTCGGCCTCACGCCCTACCTCGACCGTCCGCCCGCCGAGCTGTCCGGCGGGCAGCGGCAGCGCGTCGCGCTGGCACGCGCGATGGTCCAGGAGTCCCGGATCTTCCTGATGGACGAGCCGCTGTCGAACCTGGACGCGAAGCTGCGCGGCACCATGCGGGCCGAGATCCTCGCGCTGCACCGCGCGCTCGGCGTGACCACCGTCTACGTCACGCACGACCAGGTGGAGGCGATGACCATGGCGGACCGGGTGGTGCTGCTCCGGGACGGGGTCATCCGGCAGCAGGGCACCCCGCGCGAGCTCTACGTCCGCCCGGCCGACCGGTTCGTCGCCACCTTCCTCGGGGAGCCGGAGATCAACCTGCTGCCCGCGCGCGTGGCCGGCGGCGCGGTGCGGGTCCCCGACGCCGTGGTCCCGCGCGGGTGGCGACCCGCCGGCTGCGAGCGCGTGCCCGACGGCGAGGACGTGAGCCTGGGCGTCCGGCCGGAGCACGTGCGCGTCGGTGCCGCCGCGGCCCGGGACGGCGACGCCGAGCTCAGCGCCGAGGTGGAGCTGCTGGAGCTGCGGGGAGAGGACGCGTACGCGACCCTCCGGTCCGGCGCGCACCGGATCGTGGCGAAGGTGCCGGCCGAGTCCGCGCTGCGCCCGGGCGACCGGACGACCGCGCACGTGGCGGCGGGGTCGGTGCACGCGTTCGACGCGGGCTCCGGAGCGGCGCTCGTGCGGTGACGCCGCGGGCTCAGCCCTTGCTCGACCGCCGCACGACCTCGTCCCGGCTGAGCGACGTCCCGTCGCCGTCCAGCGGGAACCACGCCCGGTGCTCGCACTCGTGGCAGGACACGAACGTCACGTCCGTCCCGTCGGCGAGGGCGAGGTGCAGCCGGGTGAGGCGGGCCGACCCGCACGACTCGCACTCCTCGGTGCCGGGCGCGTGCTCCGAGCCGGCCTGGCTGAGCGAGCCCAGCGGCGTCGGCTCGGGCTCGCCGCGCCGCCCCTTGCGGCGTCCCGCCGCACCGCCCCCCGACCCGGCCATCGCGGGCTAGTCCTGCTCGCCGCGCAGGACGCGGAGGTGCCCGCGGCGCCGCTCGGTGTCGAGCTCCGCGGCCGGGGGCAGCCCGTCCGGCACGGCCGCCGCGTGCCGGGGCGCCGGCCGGCCGGCCTCGCGCACGGCGTCGGCGAGCGCGAGCAGGTCGTCGTGGCTCGGGCCGGTCTCCACGAACTCGGGCGTCAGCCGGACGACGTCCCACCCGCGCGGGGCCGTGAGGCGCGAGGCGTGCTCGGCGCACAGGTCGTAGGAGTGCGGCTCGGCGAGGGTGGCGAGCGGGCCGAGGACGGCCGTCGAGTCGGCGTACACGTACGTCAGGGTCGCGACCGCCGGACGACCGCACGCGGTGCGGGAGCACTGGCGGACGGGTCTCACGGGGTAGAACCTACCGCCGCCCGCCGCGGGAGCGTGCGCGCGACCCGCGTTGTCACCCGGATACAGTGCCGGGGTGGCACCCCGACGGCACGTCCCCGCCGTCCCCGGCACACCCGGCGGACCGGTCCCCCGCGTCGGCGCGGTCCGACGGCGGGACCGCCGGGGCCGCGGCATCCGCGGCCCGCTGCTCCCGCCGACGCTGCCCGCGCACCGCACCCGGGCGGAGCGGTTCGACGACCTGGTGCTGGACTCGGTGGAGCGCCTGGAGGCCCGCTGGGGCAAGTACCTCGACGGGGTGGAGTTCGCCGTCGAGGACGTGCCGCCGTCCGACCCGGCGCCGTGGGAGTCCGGCGGCGTGCCGCTCGGGCGGTCGTTCCCGTCCCAGCCGGGCCTGCCGCCGCGGATCGTGGTGTACCGGCGCCCGGTGGAGTCCCGTTCGGTCGACGCGGACGAGCTCGCGGACGTGGTGCACGAGGTCGTCGTCGAGCAGGTGGCGCACCTGCTGGGCCGCTCCCCCGAGGAGGTCGACCCGGAGCTCGGGGACGGGCGGTAGCCTGACCCGGCCATGACGACCACCCCCGAGCCGCACCGCGCCGCCACCACCCCGCCCCCGGAGCCGGCCGCGGACCGCCCCGCCGTCCGCGTCGTCACGATCGTCTACCACCCCGGGCCGGAGCTGGCCGACTTCGCCCGCTCCCTGGCGGAGGCGACGACCGCGCCGGTCGAGCTGGTGCTGGTCGACAACGGCACGGAGCCCGGGACCGCCGACGAGGTGGCCGCCGCGGCGGGCGGCCGGGTGGTCCGCACGGGCGAGAACCTCGGCTACGGCGGCGGGGCGAACGCCGGCGCGCGCGGGGCGACGCAGCCGTTCCTCGTGGTGGCGAACCCGGACGTCGTCTGGGAGCCCGGCTCGCTCGACACGCTGCTCGACGCCGCCGCGCGGCACCCGGACGCCGGCGCGCTCGGGCCCGCGCTGCTGAACGAGGACGGCACGGTCTACCCGTCGGCGCGCGAGCTGCCCTCACTCACCCAGGGCGCCGGGCACGCGGTGCTCGGCAAGGTCTGGCCGGGCAACCCCTGGACCCGCGCGTACCAGCGCCGCCAGGAGACCGCGGGCACCGAGCGGTACGCGGGGTGGCTCTCCGGCGCCTGCCTGCTGCTGCGGCGGGACGCGTTCGAGGCGGTCGGCGGGTTCGACGACGACTACTTCATGTTCTTCGAGGACGTGGACCTGGGCGAGCGGCTGGCGCTGGCCGGGCGGCCGAACGTGTACGTGCCCGCGGCGCGGGTGACGCACGTCGGCGGCGTGTCCTGGAAGGCGAAGCCGGCCGCGATGATCTCGGCGCACCACCGGTCGGCCGAGCGCTACCTGCACCGGCGGTACCACCGGTGGTACCAGTGGCCGGTGCGCGTGGCGGTGTCGCTAGGCCTGCGGGCGCGCGAGGTCGTGGAGCTGCGCGCGGCCCGCTGAGACCCCGCGCGGCCCGGGCGGCTCAGCCCAGGCCGATCCGCGTCGCCTCGCGCACCTGCGCGGTGCTCACCGCGGCGGCGTCCGTGACCGGCGAGAGCACCGAGACCAGCGGGCCGCTCGGCCGGGCGACCGCGGCGTACAGCGCCCACGCCAGGTCGACCGACGCGTCGTCCGGGGCCACGACCTCGACGCCCGCGACGCCGGTGCCGAGCCCGCTCGTCGGGTAGGCCACGGTCGACCCCACCGGCACCTCGACCTCCTCCTCGCCCACGGCGCCGGCCGCGCCGTACGCGCGCAGCGTCACGGTCACCGTCGGGCCCTGCGCGGCGGCGGTCGCCTCGGGGTCCGGCCGCTGGCCCTCGGTGGGCTCGGGGCTGGGGACAGCGGTGGCGGTGGGCGCCGGCTCGGCGGCGGCGTCGTCCGTCGGCACGGCCGTCAGGGTGAGCGTGCCCGTCGACCCCGCCGGGACGGCGACGAGCCCGCTGCCCGGCGTGGCGGCCGCGGCCCAGGCGCGCTCCAGGCGCGGGCCCTCGTCGAGCTCGCCGGCCTTCCCCTCGCGGGCGATCATCGCGCCGGCCACGACGGGCTCGGTGGACTCGACCACGGCGGTGTAGCTGCCCGCGGCCAGCCCGCCGAGGGACACGTCGGTCACCTCGCCGGCGGGCAGGTCGAGGTCCTGGGCGCCGGGCAGCGCGACGTCGCCGTCCGGCCCGAGCAGCCGCACCGAGGCCGTCGCGCCCACCTCGCCGGGGACGAGCAGCCGTAGGGCCCCCGCGTCCGCGGCGTCCACGTCGGTGGCGACCACGGAGATGCCGGGCACCACCTGGGTCGTCGCCGGGCCGGTGCCCGCGGTGACGAGGTCGGTGCCGCGCGGGGTGAACCCGTCGAGCAGCGAGTCCTGCAGGTAGGCGGAGACCTGGCCGCCGGCGGCGGTGACCCGGACCGCGATCCGGCGCTGCTCGGCGGCGACGCCGGGCAGGGAGAGCACCCGCTGCGCGCCGGGCGCGACGAGGAACGTGCCCCCGTTCGCCAGGTCCACGGCGCCCGAGGGGCCCCAGGCCTGGACGGTCACGTCCGCGGGCGTCGCGCCCGGGTTCACGACCACCAGGTCCGCGGTGCTCTCGATCTCGGTGCTGCCGCCCACCAGCCAGACGTCCGCGGACGGGCGTGCGCAGGAGGCGGCGGCGAGGCCCCGCAGGTCGCCGTCGATGACGACGGAGGAGGTGGCGCCGGCGACCCGGGCCGGCTCGTCGCCGGCCGGCTCCGCGCGCAGCACCGTCGCCGCGGTCGGGGCGGACACCGACCCGGTGCCGCCCGCGAGCGCGACGGGGTCGGCGCCGAGCACCGTGAGCGACGCGGTGCCGGAGGCGACGGTGTCGAACCCGGTGACCTTCTCGACCGGGGCGACGGGCACCCGGTCGAACGCCGAGTCGCCGGACAGGGTGTCGTCGGGCAGCTGCAGCGGGCCGGGGCAGACCAGGGTCGCCGCGGTCGGGGCGACGTCGACGGTCGCGGCCGGCACGGGGTCCGGCTCGTCGGCCGGCGCTGCCACCGCGAGCGCCACCACGCCGCCGGTCAGGGCCAGCACCAGCGCCCCGGACAGGACGCGCGCGGCGCGCCCGGTCCGGCGCCGGCGCCCGGTGGTCGGGTCCGTCACGTCATCGCCTCCCAGCCCGACGGCGCCGGACCGGCAGCGCGAGCAGCAGGGCGAGCAGCCCCACCGTGCCCTGCGCGACCGTCCACGCCGTCCGGTCGGGCGCACGGTGGGTGACGACCAGCCGGCCACCCTCCGCCCCGACCTCGAACGTCTGCCGCCAGCCGTCGGTCACCGCGCGCAGCGGCCGGCCGTCCAGCGTCGCGCGCCAGCCGGCGTCCGCGCGCTCGGCGAGCACCAGCAGCCTGCCGGGGTCGCCCGGCTGGATCTCGGTGTCCACCCGCGGGACGACCCCGGGCTCCGCGGGCACCGCGACCGCGTCGGCGGACGCGAGGCCGGCGGCGTCCTGGGTGGCGCGCGCGTCGGGGACGAGGCGGGCCCAGGCGGTCACGGCGGCGGCGTCGGCGGCGTCCGCGGACCCGGTCGACGCCTCGCCGACCGCGCCGCCCGCGGGCTGCACGCGCCAGATCACGCCCGAGTCGACCTCGGTGATCCGCTCCAGCCCGGGGGTGGCGTCCAGCCGGCCGACCAGGGCCGTGCGCGCCTGCTGCCGGGTGAGGTCGTCCTCCCCCGCGGGCAGCGGCGGCACCAGGACGTCCGCGACGGCGAGCGCCGCGAGGTCGGCGGCGACGTCGGTGCTGGACCCGACGGCGAGCGCACCGACCACCGCGACGACCTCGGCGTCGGCGGCGTCCGGCTCGGCCGCGGCGGCGTCCGCGAGCGGGCCGGCGAGCCCGGCCGTGCGGGCCGCCCCGGCGGACTCCAGGACCTGCGGGCCGTCGCCGCGGAGCAGCTGCCAGTCCACCGCACCGGCGGCGGACGCGTCCGGCGCGGCCGACGGGGTGAGCGCGAGCACCCGGGGGGCGTCCGCCGACTGCTGGGTCTGCCGGCCGATCGCCGGCACGACCGCGCGGTCCAGGGTCGTGAGGTCCGCGGCGGCGCCGTCCCGCGCCTGCCAGGCCCAGCCGCCCCAGGCGAGCAGCGGCAGCGCCACGACCAGGACGGTGACGACGGCGGCGGTGAGCTGGCGCCAGCCGAAGGACGCGCGGTCCAGCCAGGCCCGGGTCCCCCGGGTGCCGAGCACCGCGGCGGTGAGCAGCCCGGCCATCGCGAGCGAGACCCCGGAGCCGGCCCAGCCGACGACGACCGTGCCGTCGTCGTCGGCGCCGACGGCCACCCGCGCGCCGACCAGGGCGACGGCCACGCCGACGGCCGCGACGAACCAGCCGAGCCGGACGGCCCGGGCGACGGGCGCGCCGCGGAGCAGGGCGATCAGCGCGAGCAGCAGCACCGCGCCGCCCGTCGCCACCGGCCACCAGGTGGCGGCGCCGTCGGGCACCCAGCCCGGCAGCCACGACGGGACCAGCGCGGCGGCGTCGACCGGCACGCCCAGCAGCACCGCCACCGGGGAGGCCGGGTCCGAGGCCAGCGGGGCCCCCGGGTCGGCGAGCAGCAGGCGCAGGCCGTCGACGCCGCGGGACGCCGCCTCCGCCAGCAGCGGGCCGAGCAGCACCAGGGCGGGCACCGCGGCGAGGGCGACCCTCAGCCGGCGGCCGCGCGGGGCGCAGGCGGCGACGACGAGCAGCACCAGGACGCCGGGCAGCAGCAGCGCGGGCGCCCCCGCCGCGACGGCGGCGAACGCCAGGGACGCGGCGGCGGCCGCGGCGATCGAGCCGGGGCGGCGCGCGGGAGCGGCGGGCAGGTCGTCGGCGGGGTCGGGGGACGCGTCGGCCACGGCCTCCCGGTCGTCACCGGCGGCGGCGTCCCGGGCGCCGACCGGCGGCGCGCCCGTGCCGGCCTGCGGCTCCACCGGGTCCTCGGCCGCGTCCGGCTCGCCGCCGTCTCCGTCCGGCACGCGGGCCGACACGGTGGGGGTCGGCCCGGTGGCGGGCACCGCCCGGGTCCCGCGGACGGGCGTCACGTCGGCGAGCTCGTCGCGATCCGCCGCGGCCCGCTCGGCGTGGTCCTCGTCGGTCGCCGGGGCGTCCGGCTCGGCCGGGGCGTCCGGCTCGGCCAGGGCGTCCGGCTCGGCCGGGGCCGGCGTCGCCGCCTCGACCGCGGCGGCGTCGCCGCGTCCCGCGGCCCGGCGTCCGCGCCGGCGCGCGGGCTCGCCCGCCCGCGCCCAGGCCTCGGGGTCCGGCCACTCCTCCGCACCGGGGTCCCGCGCGGGCAGCCCGGCGCCGTCCTCGGCGCGCGCCGCGGTGGCGACGCCGGAGAGCACGACGTCGACCTGCTGCGCCCCGACGGCCCGCGCCAGCGCGAGCACCAGCCAGGGCAGCGCCGCGTGCACGAGCACCGCCCCGGCGCGGCCCTGACCCGCGGCGAGCAGCAGGCTCGGCAGGGCCGCCCACACGACCGCGGCCCACATCCGCACGCCGACGGAGCGCGTGGCGGCGCCGGCGGCGAACCAGGCGCCCAGCCCGGACAGCAGCACCGACCCGAGCACGAGGACGGCGAGCGCGACGCCCAGGCTGCCCCCGGCGACGGCGGTGCCGGGCAGCACCGCGGTGACGAACGCGTCCGCCGGCCCGGGCGAGCCGAGCCCGCCGGACACCCAGCCGCTGGTGGCCGCGGCCCAGACGTCCCCCAGGCCGGAGGACGCCGCGAGCAGCGCGCCCCCGACCAGCGGCTCCCCCGACAGGGTGCCGAGCACGAGCGGGCCGAACGCGGCGCCGGTGACGGTGACCAGGACGACGGCGACGGCGACGAGACCCGCGCGGCGGCGCAGGGCCAGCGCCGCGAGCTCGCGCAGCTCCAGCTCGCTCGGCGCGCGGACGACCCGACGGGCCTCGGCCCGCGTGAGCCGTCGGTCGCGCCACTGCCGCCACACGGTGCGGCCGTCGGCCTGCAGCGGCCGCAGCGTCCGGCGCGGGACCGCGCGCGTGCGGCGCGCCTGGGCCCGGGCGCGGGCGACGGCGGCGGGCCGGCCGAGGGCGCGCAGGGGCGCGGCGAGCTCGGCGGCGGCCAGACCGGGCTCCTTGGTGGCGACCCGGACCAGCACCCGGACCAGCCCGGCGAGGACGGCCATGACCGCGACGAACGGCACCAGCGGCAGCGGCGCCCAGACGAGCCGCTGGTGCAGCAGGGCGGCCCGGCGCGCGGCGAACGACCGCCGCGGGTCGGCGCCGTCGGGCTCGCCGTCGGCGTCCAGGTCGACGATCGAGGCGGGGTCGGTGCCGGGGTCGCGCAGGCCGTGGTACCCGGCCTGCGCGTGCCGGACGACGGCGGAGGGCACCACGAGCACCCGGTGCCCGGCCAGGCGGGCGCGCCGGGACAGGTCGAGCCCGTCGCCGAACGGGCCCAGGGCCGGGTCGGTGCCGCGCAGCTCCTGCCAGACGTCCCGGCGGACGAGCGCGCCGACCACGCCGACGCCGAGCACGTCCTCGCGCCCGTCGTGCTGGCCCTGGTCGACCTCACCGGGCTCCATGTCGGTCATCCGCCGGCCGGACCGCGAGGTGCGGACGCCGACCTCGAGCAGCCGGGCGGGCGCGGTCCAGGTGCGCTGCTTCACGCCGGCGACGCCGACGGACGGCGCGGCCTGCACCGCGCGGACCAGCTCGGCCAGCGCGGCCGGGTCCGGGGCGGCGTCGTCGTGCAGCAGCCACAGCCAGGGGGCGCCGCCCCCGGGCAGGTCCGCCTCGGCCGCCACGGCGGCCCGCACGGCGTCGCCGAAGCTGCGGGCACCGGGGGCCGTCAGCAGCGTCGTGGTGCCCGCGGGCAGGCCCGCGTCGCGCAGCACGGCGGCGAGGCCCGGGTCGGGGCGGTCGCCCGCGTCGACCAGCAGCACGCGGGCGGGCGCGCGGGTCTGGGCGGCGAGCGCGCGGAGCGTCGTCGCGAGGAACGGCGTGACGCCGCGGGCGACCACCACCACCGTCACCGGTGCGGCGGCGGGGAGGGAGCCCGTGGCGGGCGCGCCGGGGTGCAGCGTGCTGGCGGTCACGACGTCAGGCGCCCCGGCGGGCGCGATCAGACCACACGCCGCTTGAGCTTGCGGCGCTCACGCTCGGACAGCCCGCCCCAGATGCCGAACCGCTCGTCGTTGGCGAGCGCGTACTCGAGGCACTCCGCCCGGACCTCGCAGCCGGTGCAGACCTTCTTGGCCTCGCGGGTCGAGCCGCCCTTCTCGGGGAAGAACGCCTCGGGGTCCGTCTGGGCGCACAGGGCGCGCTCCTGCCAGCCCATGATGCCGTCGTCCTCGGGCGCGCCGAAGAGCGGCAGCACGGGCGCGACCGCCTCGGGCTGGGTCGTGCGCGCCTCGGACGGGAAGGGTCCCTCGTCGTCGAGCAGACTCCACATGTGTGCCTCCCCCGTCGTGCTCGGTGTCGATGGTCCGTCGGCGCCCGCAGTGCCCCGCGTGCCACCCGTTCCAGGGAATTACACGCGTGTCGTTCCGCGTAGTCAAGCGGAAGACTGGTATCGGAGCCCATCCTGGCCGATATGTCCGGATCCGCGTGAACACGGCCCCTAGGCTGCTCACGTGCCGCTCTCCACGCCCCGCCCCGCCGCCTCCGTCGCCGACGTCCTGTCCGCCCTGCTCAGCGAGCCGGGCCGCCCCCGCCTGACCTGGTACGGCCCGGCCGGCGAGCGGATCGAGCTCTCCGGGGCGGTCCTCGACAACTGGGTGAGCAAGACCACCAACCTCCTCGTCGAGGAGCTGGACGCCGGCCCCGGGACGCGCGTGCTGCTCGACCTCCCGCCGCACTGGCGGACCGTCGTCTGGGCGCTGGCGACCTGGCGGGTCGGGGCCACGGTGGCCACCGACGCGCACGCCGCCGCGGCGACGGCCGACGTGGTGGTCTCCGACCGCCCGGGCGCGCTCGGCCTCCCCCGCGGGGCCGGGATCGTCGCGGTGGCGCTGCCCGCGCTCGCCCGGCGGTTCGA
Source organism: Cellulomonas sp. ACRRI (assembly GCF_022346185.1). GTDB lineage: Bacteria > Actinomycetota > Actinomycetes > Actinomycetales > Cellulomonadaceae > Cellulomonas. The sequence goes on from NZ_JAKRMS010000066.1 coordinate 9,863, forward strand.
CGGCGACCTGCCCGCGGGCGCCCTCGACGCGGCGCAGTCGGTGATGACCTACGGCGACGTCGTCGGCTGGGCCCCGGCCGTCGAGCCGTCCGAGCCGGCCCTCGAGGTCGGCGGGACGCCCGTCCCGCACGCCGACCTCGTCGCCGCGGCGGCCGGGGCCGCGCCGGTGCCGGCGGGCTCCCGCGCGCTGCTCCCGGTCGCCGAGGAGCGCGCCGCCACGGCGTCCGCGCTGCTCACGACGCTCGGGGTGCTGGCCGGCGGCGGGTCGGTCGTGCTGCTGCGACCCGAGGACGGGGACGCGGCGGACCGGGCCGAGCGGGTCGCGGCGACGGAGCGGGTCACGGCGCGGCTCTGAGCGGACGCCTCAGCCTGCGGGCGCGACGGTCCCGTCGTCCTGCACCAGCCCCAGCCACACCTCGCTCCACGTGGTGTCGAGCGTCGTGGGCGGGCCGGTGAGCGTCCGCGACAGGGTCGAGGACGCGGTCCCGCCGACCGACGTCGTGGGGGGCACGGTCCAGACGTAGTCGTCCAGGTCGAACGACAGCGCCGCCACGGGCCCCCCGCCCCACGCGGCGCGCACCGCGGCGAGCTCGGCGCGGGTCGGCGGGTCGACGAACTCCACGACCTCGACCCCGCACAGCACCCGGAGCGTCGCCAGGTACCGGAACGGGCTGGAGTGGGTCCACACCACGCGGTCGACGCCGCGCTCCGCGAGCGCGTCGCAGACCGCGTGCGCCTGGGTCGCCCGGCCGGACAGCTCGACGTGGGACGCGACCGAGCCCCAGGTGGTGAGGGGGAAGGCGGCGACGCCGATCCCCAGCACGGCCGCGGCCGCGCGCCGCGCGCCGCGCCACGCCGCCCCGGGCGCCCGCGGCGGCCACCGGGACGCGAGCGCGGCCAGCGCGCACGAGCCGGCCACCAGCAGGCCCGGGAACGTCGCCGGCACGAGCCGCCGCACCGCCCAGATCTGGTCGGGGGTGATGCTGACCCGGACCAGGGGGAACACGGCCGCGGCCCCCACGACGGCGACGAGCAGCACCGCCGCCGGGTCGCGCCGGCCGACCGCGCGCCACGCGAGCAGGGCCAGCCCCGCGAACCCGAGCACGACCGCCGGCACCCCCAGGTACCAGCCCACCCAGGCCAGCGACTGCTCGTCGTAGGAGCGGGCCGGGTCGACCGCCTGCCCCGCCGCCTCCTGGAGCACCGAGACCGCGTAGCCGAACCCGCTCGCCGCGTCGGTGTACCGGCCCTCCCACCACAGCGGCCGGCTCGCGAGCACGACCCCGAGCAGGAGCGTGACGGCGGCCGAGGCGAGACCCAGGACCCGCCTGCGGGCGTGCACGCCGGCCCGCGCCCGCGCGAGCACCGGCCCCGGCAGGAGCAGCACCACGACCGCCGCCGCGACGAGCACGCCGGTCGCGGTGAGCAGCGCCGTGAGCTGGCTCGCGTGGATCCGCACGTACTCCGGGCTGAGCAGCAGCACGTCCGTCATGCCGAGCACGACCATCGCGGTGCCCGCGCCCAGGGCGGCGAGCGCTCCCCGCACCGCGCCGCGCCGGTCGGCCGCCCCGAGCGGGCTCGCGGCCAGCAGCACGCAGGCGAGGGCGAGGCCGGCCACCACCACGGCGCCGTCGATCCGGGCCGCCGCGGTCGCGCCGGTCAGTGCCCCGACGAGCGCCCACCGCGCCGGCCCCGGTGCGGGGCCCGCCGCGGCGGGGTGCCACAGACCGTGCGCCAGCGCGAGCCCGCCCCCGAGGAAGGCCACGGTCACCGGCTCGGTGTAGGCCGCCCGGGTCAGCTCCAGGTACGGCAGGCTGAGCGCCAGGGCGGTGGCCGGCACGAGCGCCCACACCGGACCGGCGAACCGCCGGGCGGCCGCGAACACGGCGAGGATCCCCACCGCGCCCAGCAGCAGGTTGCCCGCCAGCACCGCGCGCTCGCCGCCCGCCCAGCCCTGCACCGCCAGCAGCGCCGGCACGACCGTGTTGCCCTGCGCGTGCAGCAGCCCGTCGTGCAGCCAGAAGGCCTCCGTCCCGGCGCCGGCCCCCGCCGCGGCGGCCGCGGCGGTCTCGGCGGCGCCCACGGGGATCGGGGCCGCCGGGTGCTCGGTGAGCCAGAGCGCCTGGAGCGTGAGGAAGCCGGGGTCGCGGTTGACCACGACGTACTCGGCGACGGACCGCAGCCCGAGCACCACCCAGCCGGCCACGAGCGCCACCACGGCGACCAGGGACCCCACGTGCGCGCGGGTCGCCGGCGGCGGCCGCGGCACGAGCCGCCAGGTGGCCGCCGCGAGCAGCGCCGCGAGCGGCAGCACCACGACCGGGCGGAACTGCCCGAGCAGCACCGCGACGAGCGCCGCGACCCCGAGGGCCAGCAGCAGGACCGGGAGGCGGTCGGGCAGGCTCAGCGCGAGCGCGACGGCCCGCGGGACCGGGCCGGGGCGCCCCGCGCCGGCGCGTCGTGCCCCGGCGCGTCCCGCGTCGCGCGGCCGCACACCCGGCACGGCCGGGTCAGGGGACGTCGGCCTGGACCAGCGTCCCGCCGCCACGCACCCGCAGCGCGCCGTCGGACGCCGGCACGAACGCCGCCTGGCCCCGGGTCAGCGTGAGGGCGCCGTCGTTCCGCGACGACACGGTCATCCGGCCCTCGAGGCAGAGCAGGACGCGCGGGCCGCGGCCCGGCAGCGGGTGCTCGTGCCCGTCGTCGACGCGGGTGACCGACAGCTCGAAGTCGTCCACCGGGGCGTAGTAGGCCCGGGTCGCGCCGTGGAACTTCTCCGGGGCGATCCGGATCGGCGGCGCGGCGACGTAGTCGACGTTGCGGAGCAGCTCGTCGACGTCGACGTGCTTCGGGGTCAGGCCGGCACGCAGCACGTTGTCCGAGGAGGCCATGATCTCCACGCCGAGCCCCTTGAGGTAGGCGTGCACCCCGCCGGCGGGCACGAACAGCGCCTCGCCGGGCTGCAGCGTCACGGGGTTGAGCAGCAGCGAGGTGACCACGCCCGGGTCGCCCGGGTACGTCTCCTGCAGCCGGACGACCGTGCGGTCGGCGCGGGGGGACACCGAGCCGGCCTCGAGCCGCGCGGCGCAGGCCACGGCGACCTCGCCGACCTCCTCCGACGACGGCCGCGTCTCGGGACGCAGCAGGCGGGTGAACACGGCCTCGATGCCGGCGGCGGACGGCTGCTCGGCGAGCATCGCGCGCAGCTCCTTGGCGAGCGGCGCGTCCAGGCCCTCGAGCAGCTCGGCCGCCCGGCGCGGGGCGCGGAACCCGCACATCGCCTCGAACCGGGTGAGCGCGTAGACGAGCTCCGGCTTGTGGTTCCGGTCACGGAAGTTGCGGTGCGGCGCGTCCACGGGGACGCCCGCGGCCTCCTCCTCGGCGAACCCCTCGCGCGCGCGGGCGACGTGCGGGTGCACCTGCAGGGACAGCGGCGTCTCCGCGGCGATGACCTTGAGCAGGTAGGGCAGCGTCGCGCCGAACCGCGCCTCGACGTCCTCGCCCAGCACGCGGGCGGGGTCCGCCGCGATCACCTCGGGCATCGAGGCGCCCGGGGTGCCGTCCGCCTGCACGCAGTGCGACGGGGCGCTGCTGTGCGCCCCGAACCACGCCTCGGCGACCGGCTCCCCGGTCGCCTCGGTCCCGAGCAGCGTCGGGATCGCGGTGGGCGAGCCCCAGGCGTAGTGCTGGATGGCGTTCGTCAGGCGGTACACGTGGTCCCTCGTGGGGTGCGGCGGTGGGGCGTCCGATGCTACCCAACGGCCACCCGGGTCGGGCCGCCGCCCGCGGCCCGGCGCGTCAGCCCCGGCCGATCCGGAGCACCGACGTCTCGCGCGGGTACGGCAGCGACGGGACCCAGCCGCGGATGCGCTGCACGTGCAGCCCGCTCCCGGCCAGCCCGGCGGCGTACCGCGGCCGCTGCGTGTCGTCGAACAGCACGATGCCGCCCGGGGCGAGCCGCTTCGCGGCGTGCTGCAGGCAGGCCACCCGGGCGCGCCCGTCCACCACCACCAGGTCGAACTCCCCGGGCACGTCGTCGATGCTCGCGACGTAGCCGGCGTAGTCGTTGCCCTCCTCGCCGCCGCGCTCGGACGGCACCACGGGCGCGTCGCCGGTCGTCGGCGGCACCTCGTGCAGCGTGACGGTGCCGTCGAGGCCGGCCTCGGCGAGCACGCGGCGCATCACGCCGGCGAACCCGGCGTGGTGCTCGACGCTGTGCACCTCGGCCGCGCGCCGGCCGAGCCAGACCGAGCTCGCGCCCGAGCCGTACTCGAACACCCGGGCCCGGCCGTCGAGCGCCGCGAGGTGCTCGGCGACCGCGTCGATCGCGCCGTAGGTCCACCACGGCTGGTCCAGGACGACCAGGTCCTCGACGTCGTGGATCGCGAACAGCGTCCGCAGGTGGCCCCCGAGGCTGCGCGGCGCCTCCCGGTAGCGCCGGTCCAGGCGGTCGTACACGCCGGTCCGGCGCGCAGCCTCGCGCACGGCGCGCGAGGTGGAGACGTAGGCGGAGCGTGCGATCTGTCCGGTGCCGGGCACGCCGGACCTCCTCGGTGTGGCTGAGTGCGGGTCGCGCCCACCCTAGGCGATCGGCCCGTCCCCCTATCCTCGTGCGGTGCGATCCAGGCGAGCAGTGGTGGGGGTGGTGTTCTTCGCGGTCGCGCTGGCGCTGCTCGTGTGGTCGGTGCTGGGGCGCCGCGACGAGCTCGGCGACGCGCTGACCCGGCTGGACGCCGGCACCGTCGCGCTGTCCCTCGTGCTCGCCTGCGCGGGCCTTGTGGCGCAGATGCTGTCCTGGCGCAGCCTGCTGGCCGCGACCGGCGACGCGCCGCCGCTGGGCGCCGCCGCCCGCATCTACTACCACGGGCAGCTCGGCAAGTACGTCCCGGGCAGCGTGTGGGCCGTCGTGGCGCAGGCCGAGCTGGGCCGGGCGCACCGCGTGACCCGCGCGCGCAGCGCCGTGGTGGCCCTCGCCGCCCTGGCCGTGCTGCTCGTCGTGGGCGGCGCCGTGGCCGTCGTCGGCCTCGCCGCGGCCTCCCCCGGCTCGCTGTCCACCTACTGGTGGGCGATCGCGGTGGTGCCGCTCGGGATCATCGGCCTGCTGCCGCCCGTGTTCAACCGGCTGGTCGCGCTCGCCCTGCGCCTGATGCGCCGCGGCGACGACCCGGTGCGCGTCGGCGGCCCCGGCCTCGCCCGGTCGGCGGCCTGGGCCCTGGTGATGTGGCTGCTGTTCGGCGCCCACGCCGCCGTGCTGGTCGCGGACCTGGCGCCCGGCGACCCCGGCCGCGCCGCCGTGCTCGGCACGGGGGCGTTCGCGCTCGCCTGGGTGGTCGGCTTCCTCGTCGTCATCGCGCCCGCGGGCACCGGCCCGCGGGAGGCCGCGCTGGTGCTGGCCCTGGCCCCCCTGCTGTCGTCGGCCGACGCCCTGCTCGTCGCGCTGGTCAGCCGCGTCCTCATGGTCGTCGCCGACGCCGGGGCCGCGGGCGCCGCGGCGCTCCTCGCGCGCCGCGGCCCGGCCCGCGCCCCAGCCGAGGCCCCGGCGGTCCCGGCTACGCCGCCTGACCCGGGCCCGGGTACTGGATCTGCTTGATCCGCTCGAGCTGCTCCTCCAGCAGCGTGCGGTTCGTCCGCAGCAGGTCCGACAGGATGCCGAGCGCGACCGAGAGCAGGGCGGCCACCGCCATGATCGCCGCGAAGATCAGCGACTGGACGTTGCCGTCGCTGTCGCCCGGCCCGAAGTGCAGCACCAGGAACCGGACCGCCGGGAACAGCGCCAGCACCCCGAACACCGCGGCGAACCAGGCGAACAGCACGTACGGCTTGAACATGAGGTAGCTGCGCACGATCGCCGACCCGGACTTGGCCATGTGGTGGAAGATGTTCCGGAACAGCCGGGACTCGCGGGTCTTCGCGTTGGTGGTCACCGGGATCGACGCGATCCGCAGCCGCTTGTGCCCCGCCTGGATGATCGTCTCCATGCAGTAGGAGAACTCGGTCACGACGTTCAGCCGGATCAGCGCGGCGCGGGAGTACGCACGGAACCCGCTGGCGGCGTCGGGCAGCTGGGTGTCCGCGGCGAAGTTCACCACGCCGCTGCCGACCCGCTGCATGAGCTTCTTGAACGGCGAGAAGTGCGCGATCGTCGCCGTCTGCCGGTCCGCGATCACGATGTCCGCACGGCCCTCGACCACCGGCGCCACCAGGTCCGGGATCCGGTCCTGCGGGTACTGGTTGTCCCCGTCCGTGTTCACCACCACGTCGGCGCCGTGGGCGAGCGCGTAGTCCACGCCGTCGCGGAACGAGCGGGCGAGCCCCTGGTTCCGCGAGTGCTGGACGACGTGCCGCACCCCGTGCGCGCGGGCCACCTCGACCGTGCGGTCGGTGGAGCCGTCGTCGATGACGAGGATCTCCAGCTCGTCCACCCCGGGGATCTCCCGCGGGATGGAGGCGAGCACCGCCGGCAGGGTGGCCTCCTCGTTGAGGCAGGGGATCTGGACGAAGACCTTCATGGAGCATCCTGACGCAGGAGGGAGGGGCGAAGAGGACGTGGTGAACCTATCTCAGGCCCGCGGTCGCACCTGGGGCGGGGTCACCGCGGCTGCTGCCGCGCTGCGCCGGCACCGCCGTCCACGGCGCCGTCGCCGCACGCGTACGGCAGGCGCTGGAGCGCGGCGGGCACGGTCGCGCGCCAGGCGTCGACCTCGAACGCGACGGTCCGCCACTCGTCCGGCTCGTGCCGCTGCGGAAGGACCCGCCAGCTGCCGCGGACCCTCCCGAGATGCGTCACCGCGATGTCGGACCCGTCCAGGCGCTCCGCGAGGCCCGGGCCGCCGCGGTCGACCTCGAGCACCGTCAGCTCGTCGCCGTCGGCGCACGTCGCGACCCGCCGCAGCCGGCCCTCGCCGGCCGGCACGTCCGGCTCGAAGTCGCCCACGTCCAGGTCCGCCACGTCCAGGCCCCAGGTGACGGCGAGGGGCACGGCGAACGCCATCCAGGTGTTCGGGAAGAAGTAGTCGGCGATCTCGTCGTCGCCCGCCGCCGCCCAGACCACCGGCGCGCCCTGGGCGAGCGCCACGTCCGCGAGGTCCTCCGCGAACGCCCGCGCGCCGCGCAGGAACGCGTCGCCGTTCGCGTGCCGCAGCCCCGGCGCCGCCCAGACGACGACCGCGACCGTGGCCGCCACCGCGACCGGGGCCGCCACCGCGCCGGCCGGCCGGCCGACCCGCAGCCGCCGCAGCCCCGCCGCCACCGCCCGCGACCCCTGGTGCAGGGCGACCGCCCCGAGCAGGACCAGGCACGGCAGCACCTCGCTGACCAGGTACCGGTCCCAGTACAGGTAGAACGCGTGCTCGCGCGGCTCGCCCAGGCGGGCGTCCTGCAGCACCAGGTAGAGCAGCACCGTGGCCACGGCGACGAGCAGCACCGGCCGGGCCGCCTCGTCGGGGAGCCACCGCGCGGTCGCGGCGCCCAGCACGCCCGCCGCGCACAGCCACACCCCGAGGCGGCCGGCGATGCGCCACACGTCGCCGTCCTGCACGGCCAGGACCGCGAGCAGCCCGGCGAGCGCCACCGCGGCGGCGAGCAGCACCGCCGTCTCGGACCGGCGGGACGGCGGGACCGGGGACGCCGCCGCCCGGCGGGCCACCCGGGCGCCGAGCGCCGGCAGCGCCGCGCACACCACCGCGACGACCGCCAGCAGCAGCCCGGCCGTGCGGGCCGTCCCGTCGAGCACCCCGAGGCCGCCCAGGACCGCGAGCGCGCGCGCCGGGAGGAACAGCGGCAGCTGCATGTCCACGTAGTACGCCGGGATCACGGCGACGCCGTACCAGTAGCCGGCCGCCGAGCCGGCCACCGCCGCCGCGGACACCCCGGACCAGGCGCCGGCGAACCGCCGCCAGGCGGGTACCGCGAGCACCGCGACCAGCACCGCGAGCACCGGCACCAGCAGCAGCGGCCCGTTGGCCCGCAGCAGGCACAGCGCGACCACCACGACCCCGCCGGCGAGCACGTGCGGCCACCGGGCCGCGCGCGTCGGGGCCGTCAGCGCGCGGTGCACCGTCAGCAACCACACCACCAGGAACGGCGCGGCCAGCGACTCGCTCGCCGGGAACGTCGCGAACCACACGGCGTGCCCGTGCACCGCGACCACCGCGCCCGCGGCCAGCACCGCCCACGGGCCGACCCCCACCTGCTGCGCCAGGCGTGCGAGGGCGAGCACCAGCACCAGGCCGACCAGCGCCATGCCCGCGGTCGTGTGCGCGGTGCCGAGCAGCGCCCCGCCGACGGCCAGGTACGCGGGCAGCAGCGGCGGCCAGGTGGCCTCCAGCGCCCCCGTGCGCACGAGCTCGTTCGCCCAGTTCACGTACGCGCCCATGTCGCCGACCCACGGCACGAACTCCACCTGGCGCAGCCGCAGCAGCGCCGCGGCGACCAGCACCCCGCACCACAGCACCCCCCGGGCCGCGCCGTCCCGCCCCGGCCGCGCGGGGGCCGGCGGCAGCCCCGCACGCCCGCGCCGCAGCACCGCGACCGCGGCGGCGCACCAGGCGGCCGCGGGCAGCACGGCGCCCGCCACCCCCCACCACGCCCACAGCGTCACGGCCAGCGGCAGCGCGACGACGCCGAGCAGCAGCGCGTCCACCCCGGCGGCGACCCAGCCGTCGCGGGGACGACGCAGCGCGAGGGCGAACGGCAGGCCGCACAGCAGCATCAGGCCGCCGAGCACGACGGTCGCCAGGGCCACGGCACGCACGGTCTCGGGTCTCCTCGGCGGTCGGGGTGCCCGCGCGCCGAGATGCAGCGGACCGCGAGCAGATCGCCGTGGACGTTACGGCGGGGCGCGCGGTACCCAGTGCCGCCACCGGTCCCCTACCCGGCCGGCCTCGGGATCCGGCCCCACGGGGCACGTCGATGCAGCACAATGGGCGACCATGCGCGGCATCATCCTCGCGGGAGGCTCCGGCACCCGCCTGCACCCGATCACCCTCGGCGTGAGCAAGCAGCTGGTCCCGGTCTACGACAAGCCGATGATCTACTACCCGCTGTCCACCCTCATGCTCGCGGGCATCCGGGACGTGCTGGTCATCACCACGCCGCACGACGCGGAGCAGTTCCGGCGCCTGCTGGGCGACGGCTCGCAGTTCGGCATCTCGATCAGCTACACCGTCCAGGCGGAGCCCAACGGGCTGGCCCAGGCGTTCGTGCTGGGCGCCGACTTCGTGGGCGGCGACTCGGCCGCCCTGGTGCTGGGCGACAACATCTTCTACGGGCCGGGTCTCGGCTCGCAGCTGACCCGGTTCGAGGACATCGACGGCGCCGCCGTCTTCGCCTACCGGGTCGCCGACCCCACCGCCTACGGCGTCGTGGAGTTCGACGCCCAGGGCCGCGCGCTCTCCCTGGAGGAGAAGCCCGCGGAGCCGAAGTCCTCCTACGCCGTCCCGGGCCTGTACTTCTACGACAACGACGTCGTGGCGATCGCCAAGGACCTGCGGCCGTCCGCGCGCGGCGAGTACGAGATCACCGACGTCAACCGGCACTACCTGGAGCAGGGCCGGCTGCAGGTCGAGGTGCTCCCCCGCGGGACCGCCTGGCTGGACACCGGCACCTTCGACTCGCTGCTCGAGGCCTCGGACTACGTCCGCACGATCGAGTCCCGGCAGGGGCTCAAGATCGGTGCACCCGAGGAGGTCGCCTGGCGCCGCGGGTTCCTGTCCGACGACGACCTGCGGGTGCGGGCGGAGAAGCTGGTGAAGTCGGGGTACGGGACGTACCTGCTGTCGCTGCTCGCGGATCGGCCGCCCACCGCGTGAGGACCCGGATCGACCGCCCCGCCCGTGCGGTGGGGCGGTGGGCGGCCCGCGCGAGGGCCCTGGCCGCCCGGGACCTCGTCGCCACCGTCGCGTGGACCTGCCTGGTCCTGTTCTCCCTGCTCGCGGTGGGCGCGCCGCTGCTCGGGCACGGGGTGTTCCTCGGCACGGAGAACCTGCTCGGCTACGCGCCGTGGTCCAGCGCGGGCGCGCCGACGCTGACGAACACGTGGATCGGCGACACGATCGACTTCTACGTGCCGCAGACCACGCTGCTGAAGGAGTCGGTGCAGGCCGGCGACATCCGGTGGTGGAACCCGTTCGTCATCGGCGGCACCCCCCTCGGGGCGCTGCCCGACCTCGGCCTCTTCTCTCCGATGTCGTGGCTGTGGTTCGTCCTGCCGACCACCCTGGCCACGGCGGCGGTCAAGCTGGTCGAGATCGCCGTCGCCGCCACCGGGATGGCGCTGTTCACGCGGCGCCTCGGGCTCTCGTCGGGCGCCCGGGCCGTCGCCGCGCTGGTGTTCGTCTCCTCCGGCTTCATGATCGCCTGGACGAACTGGCCGCACACCCGGGTGGCGGCCCTGATCCCGCTGCTGTTCTGGGCCGTCGACCGCGTGCTCGTCCTCCGCCGCAGGCGCGAGGTACTCGCCCTGGGACTCGTGGTCGCGTCGATGCTGCTGACCGGCTTCCCGGCCGTCGTCGGTTACGCCGCGTACGCGGTGCTCGGGTACGCGGTCGTGCGCCTCGTCAGCCTGCACGCGGGGCTCCGGGCGTGGCTGCGGTCCGCCGCGCTCGGGGTGACGGGCGCGCTGCTCGGGGCCGGCCTCGCGGCGTGGCAGATGGTGCCGTTCGCGCTGCACGCGCTCAGCACCATCGACTTCGAGGCCCGGGCGCAGAACCCCGAGCGGCACCTGTCCTGGCTGGCGCTGGCGACGACGGCCGTGCCGCAGCTCATCGGCGACGTCAGCGACCACGCCGAGTCGTTCTGGATCGTGCGCGCCAACCCGGTCGAGTCCCTGTCGTACGTGGGGGCGGCCGCCGTGGTGCTCGTCGTCGCGGCGCTCGCGACCCGGCAGCGCACGCGCGACCTGCGGATGCTCAAGGTGTTCGCCGTCGCGGTCGTGGTCGTTTGCATCGCCCTCATCTACGGCGGCGGCCCGCTGCTCGGGCTCGCCCAGCAGCTGCCGATCTTCTCCAACAACTCGGTGGCCCGGCTGCGGGTCGTGCTCGGCTTCGCGCTCGCGCTGGCCGCCGGCCTGGGGTTCCACGCCCTGGTCGCGCGGGACGACCCGGTCCGCGCGGCCCTCGTGCGGCGGGGCCGCCCGGGGGGCAGGCCGCTGCGCTGGGCGGCCGCCGCGGCCACGGGCCTCGCGGTCGCGGTCCTCGTCGCCCTGGCCGCCCGGGCGACGCCCGCCGGCGCTGCCGGGACGGTGCGGCCGGCGGTGGTGACGGCAGCCGTCGCAGCCGTCGTCTGCGTGCTCGTCCTGGTCCTCGCGGCCGTCCGTCCCGGCCGTGCGGTCCGCGGCACCGCGGGGGCGGTGGTCGCGGTGCTCGTCGCCGGCCAGGCGCTGGTCGTGACCCAGACGTGGTGGCCGCGGTCGGACACGGACACCTTCTACCCGGTGACGCCCACGCACGAGTTCCTCGCCGAGCACCTCGGGCCCGACCGGTACGTGGGCGTCGGCTGGACGATGCTGCCGGGGACCTCGTCCCAGTACTCGCTGCGGTCGGCCACCGGCCACGGCTTCCACACCCGCGAGTGGACCACGCTGCTCACGGCGGCCGAGCCCCGCGCGATGGCCACCCGGACCAACTCCACGATGAGCATGGGCGGCCTGACCTCACCCGTCCTGGACCGGATGGCCGTCCGGTACGGGGTCGACGACCCGGAGGCGGCGCTGGCCGGCACACTGGCTGGCACGAGCAGCCCGGTCAGCGACGTGGCCCACGGCGAGGTCGCCACGACGCAGCCGATCAGCGGCGGCATCCGCGGTGTCCAGCTGGTCATGCCCCAGGGGGTGGACCTGGGCGACGCCACGTCGCTCACGCTCCGCGCCGTCGACCCGTGGGGCACCGTCCTGGCCACCACCACTCGGCCGACGGCCTCGACCACCGAGCCGTTCGGGGCCTGGATCGCGCTCGCCGCGGAGGAGATCGCGCCCGACCAGACCTTCCGGCTGACGCTGTCCGCCGACGGCGCGGACCTCGTGCTGCCGACGGACGCCCAGGGCGGGTGGGCGGTCGGCGCCGTCCGCCCGGCCGACGACGGGCTCACAGTCGTGCACACCGGCGACGCGACCGTCTACCAGCGCGACGCCGCCGCGTCACGGCTGCGCTGGGCCGCGGACGAGGTCGTGATCGGGGACGAGGACGAGCGGCTCGCCGCCATCGCCTCGGGCGAGGTCCCGGTGTCCACCGTGGTGCTCCAGGAACGGGCCGACGCCCAGGGCCTGCCCGGGACGTCGACGGCCACGCTGGAGACGCTCGCCGACGACGGGGACACGATCACGGTGCGGGTCGACGCCGACGGTGCCGGGTGGCTCGTCGTCGCCGACTCCGTCCGTGGCGGCGGGTGGTCGGCCTCCCTCGACGGCGCACCCGTGGACCTCGTTCCCGCGGACCAGGCGATGGCTGCCGTGCGGGTGCCGGGCGGCGTGCACACGGTGGAGGTCCGCTACGACCCGCCCGGGCTCCGGGTGGGGGCCGCCGTCACCGCCGTGGCGCTGCTCCTCGTCCTCGCCTCGGTCGGGGTGCTCCTGCGCCGGCGCCGCACCGACCGCGCGCCCGCCGCGGCGCCCGTCCCATCGCACCCGGGCGAGGGCGCGGAGCCGGGGCCCCGCCCGGTGCGGCATGATGGCTCTCCGTGCGAGAACGACTCCAGCCCGGTCCCCCGGGGCGAGACCCGCGATGAGTGACGCGACCCACGGGACCGACCGGGGCCGGCACGTCGGCGTCGTCGGCGGGCGCGGGTTCATCGGCGCGCGGATCCGCGCCGTCCTCGAGGCCGAGGGGCGGACGGTGCACGTCTTCGACCGGGCGCACCCGGCCGTCACCGGCGACGGGCTCGACCCCCGGGTGGCGCGCTGCGACCACGTGGTGTGGGCCGCCTCGTCGATCAACCCGCTGATCGCCGACAACGACCCGGACCGGGTCGCGCTCGACCTGGAGGCGTTCGACGCCTACCTCCGGGCGGTGCGCCGGCTCCCGGAGCCCCCCCGCCACGTCCTGCTCAGCTCGGGCGGCACCGTCTACGACTACGAGGCCCCACCGCCGCACCGCGAGACGTCGCCCACGCGACCGCGCTCCGAGTACGGCCGCGCCAAGCTCGCGCTCGAGCGGCGGCTCGCGGAGCACGACCCCCGGGGCGTGGTCCTGCGGGTGGCGAACGCCTACGGCCCGGGGCAGCCGGTGGCGCCCGGGCAGGGCGTGATCGCGCACTGGCTCCACGCGCTGGCCGCGGGGAAGTCGGTGCACATCTTCGGGGACCCGACCGTCGCCCGCGACTACGTGCACGTCGACGACGTGGCGCGCGCCGTGCTCCGCGTCACCCGGTCCGCGCTTCCGGGGAGCACCGTCCTCAACATCGGGTCGGGCCGCCCGACCTCGCTCGCGGAGCTGCTGCACCTGGTCCACGAGGTCGCCGGCGTCGAGCCCGCGCCCGCGCAGCACGACGCGCGCGGCTTCGACGCCCGGTCCACGTGGCTGGACTGCGGCCGCGCGGAGTCGGTGCTCGGCTGGACCGCCACGACCTCCCTCGCCGACGGGATCCGACAGGTGTGGGACCACGTGCGGACCACCGTCCCCGCCGTCGAGGCCGCGCCCGCCCGATGACCTGCCCGAC
>NZ_JAKRMS010000067.1 GCF_022346185.1 Cellulomonas sp. ACRRI
GGGGAGCGGGGGTGGGGTGGTCAGGCCCCGCCCGCCATCTCGGCGTTGGCGTTGGACTCGTCGAGCAGCGCCTGCATCTTGGGCTGGACCTCGGCGAGGTAGTCCGCGGCGGTCTGCTTGCCGTCGAGCACGGGCTGGATGTTCACCCAGAGCTCGTCGTACCACTCGGCGCCGTAGGTGAAGGAGGCCGGCATGGCGCGGCCGTAGTCCTGCACGATGTCGAGGAACTCCTGGCGGTTGGCGGGCTCCGCGTCGGGGGCGGCGGCCCACTCCTCGGCCACGTCGACCAGGTTCGGGATCTGCACGTCCGCGTCGACCAGCGTCTGCTGGGCGTCGGGGTCGGCGGACAGGTAGGTCGCGAGCTGCACCGCGGCGTCGGGGTTGCCCGAGGTGGCGGAGACGCCGATGCCGAGCGAGCCGACCCAGGTGGCGGACTCCCCGGTGCTGCCGGCGGGCCAGGGGATCAGGTCGTACTCGAAGTCCAGGTCGTTGTAGACGCTGACGTCCCACGGGCCGACCGGGAAGAAGCCGATCTCGCCGGCCATCCACCGCTGGTAGGTGTCGAGGGTCGCGGCCTCGGAGGCGGACGGGGTGACGCCGTCGACGTTCGTGAGGTCCGCGAAGTACTGCAGCGCCTCGGCGAACTCGGGGGTGTCGACGGTGACCTCGGTGCGGTCCTCGTTCGTCCAGTCGCCGCCGTTGCTCCACACCATCGACTGCAGGTTCCACTGCACGTTCAGGCCGGTGCCCCACTGGTCCAGGGCGCCGTCGCCGTCGGTGTCGACGGTGAGCTGCTTCGCGATGTCCCGGAACTCCTCGAACGTGAGCGGGACGTCGGGGTCGGGCAGGGGGATGCCCGCGGCCTCGAGCATCGTCTTGTTGTAGCCGAACGCGAAGGGGCCGACGTCCTTCGGCAGCCCGTACAGCCGCCCCTCGGGGGTGCCCTGCAGCGTGCCGTCGAACCGGTAGGAGTCGACGCCGTAGCCCCAGATGTTGTCCAGGTCGACGCCGGCCTCCTCCACCTGGTCGGTGATGTCCAGCAGCACGCCGGACGCCACGTACGACTGCAGGTTGGCCTGCTCGATGTAGAACACGTCGGGCACCTTGTTGCCCGAGACGGCCGCCTGGAGCTTGGTGGCGTACTGGTCGGCGTCGGTGACGGTCATCTGGACCTCGACGCCGGTGTCCTCGGTGAACTTGTCGATCGCGGCCTGGTACGCGGCCTTCTCGTCCGCGCCGCCGCGGAACATGAACGTCAGGCTGTCTCCGCCGCCGGAGCCGCCGCCGTCGTCGCTTCCGCCGGAGCCGCACGCCGTCAGGGCGAGCGCCCCGGCCAGGGCCAGGGCCGCCGCCCGCAGGGTCTTCGTGGTCATCGCGCCGTTGCCTCCACTGGTGGACCGGGCGAGGTCGAGCGCGCGCCGGTCGGCCGTCGGTGGCGGACCGGAGGGTCGAGGGCGGCTCTGACCTCGTGTTCTACATCGTTGCACTACAACGTTGGAGAGAGTGGCACGGGTCACGTCGTGCGGTCAAGCAACGGTTTGGTCACGGCCAGGGGCGTCGAGTGGCCGGGTGCCGGTGCCCTGGTTGACGGGCCCCGCCCCGGCGGGCACGATCGTCCTACAACGATGTAGACACGGACAGCGAAGGAGCTGCGCCTCACATGACCACCATCACCCTCACCATCGACCCGGCGTTCCGCGTGGGGCCGGTCCGCCGGCGGACGTTCGGCGCGTTCGTCGAGCACCTCGGCCGCTGCGTCTACACCGGCATCCACGACCCCGAGCACCCCAGCGCCGACGCCGACGGGTTCCGCGGCGACGTCATCGACCTCACCCGGGAGCTCGGCGTCTCGACGGTCCGCTACCCCGGCGGCAACTTCGTGTCCGGCTACCGCTGGGAGGACGGCGTCGGCCCGCGCGACCAGCGCCCCCGCCGGCTCGACCTGGCCTGGCACTCCACCGAGCCGAACCTGGTCGGCGTCGACGAGTTCATGCGCTGGACGAAGGCCTCCGGCACCGAGGCGATGATGGCGGTCAACCTCGGCACCCGCGGCGTCCAGGAGGCGCTCGACCTGCTGGAGTACTGCAACGTGAAGGGCGGCACCGCGCTGTCCGACCAGCGGCGGGCCAACGGCGCCGCGGAGCCGTACGACATCAAGCTCTGGTGCCTCGGCAACGAGATGGACGGCCCCTGGCAGATCGGGCACAAGACCGCGCACGAGTACGGCCGGCTCGCCGCCGAGACGGCCCGCGCCATGCGGATGATCCAGCCCGACCTGGAGCTCGTCGCCTGCGGCTCGTCCGGCGTGCCGATCCCGACGTTCGGGCAGTGGGAGCAGACGGTGCTCTCCGAGACCTACGAGTACGTCGACATGATCTCGGCGCACGCGTACTACGCCGAGGAGGACGGCGACCTCGGCTCGTTCCTGGCCTCCGCCGTCGACATGGACCACTTCATCGACTCGGTCACCGCGGTGGCCGACGGCGTGCGGGCGCACAAGAAGCTCGCCAAGCGGATCCACATCTCGTTCGACGAGTGGAACGTCTGGTACCAGAAGCGCGCCGAGTCGGTGCCGCCGTCGGGCGACGACTGGCCGGTGGCGCCCGTGCTGCTCGAGGACAAGTACAACGTCGCCGACGCGGTGGTGGTGGGCAACCTGCTCATCTCGCTGCTGCGGCACACCGACCGGGTGCACTCCGCGTCGCTCGCCCAGCTGGTGAACGTGATCGCGCCGATCATGACCGAGCCCGGCGGCCGGATCTGGCGGCAGACGACGTTCCACCCGTTCGCGCAGGCCTCGCGGTACGCGACCGGCGAGGTGCTGCAGGTCGCGATCGACGCCCCGACGTACGAGACGGCGAAGTTCGGCGACGCCCCGCTCGTCGACGCGGTCGCCACGCGGGACCCGGAGACCGGCGCCGTCGCGCTGTTCGCGGTCAACCGCTCGACCACCGAGACCGTGACGCTGGAGGTCGACAGCCGGTCGATCCCCGGCCTGCGGGTGCTCGGCGCCACCACGCTGTCGAACCCGGACCACACCTGGGTCGCCACGGCCGACGACGACACCGCGGTGCTGCCGCGGGACAACGACTCCGCGACGCTCGACGGCGGGCGGCTCACCGTCCAGGTGCCGCCGGTGTCGTGGAACGTCGTCCGGCTCGGTGCCTGAGGACGACGCCGCCGGCGCCCACGCGCCCCGTCACCGCCGCCGCGGCCTGCTGGTCGCGGCGGCGGTGACGGCGGTCGCCCTCGTGGCGGCGGGCGGCGTGGCGGTCGCGACGCGCGCCGGGGGAGCGCCCGCGGCCACCGGGATCCCGGTCGCGGGCGACGTCGGCGTGCACGACCCCGCGCTCGTCGTCGGCGAGGGCGACGACCCCTGGTACGTGTACTCGACCGGGGACCAGCGGGAGAACGCCGGGGCCGTCCAGGTCCGCCGGTCCACCGACCGCGGCGCGACCTGGGAGTACCTCGGCACCGCGTGGGGTCCGTCCGACTCGCCGCGGTGGGCGCAGGAGGCGGTGCCCGGCGTCGTGAACTACTGGGCCCCCGAGCTGTACGAGCACGACGGCACCTGGTACCTCTACTACGCCGCGTCGACCTTCGGGTCCAACCGCTCGGTCATCGGCCTGCGCACCAGCCCGACGCTCGACCCCGACGACCCGGACTACGGCTGGGTCGACCGCGGCGAGGTGTGGCGGTCGGAGCCGACCGACGACTACAACGCGATCGACCCCGGCATCGTCGAGGACGCCGACGGCACCCCCTGGATGCTGTTCGGGTCGTACTGGTCGGGCATCCAGGTGGTCGAGCTGGCGTGGCCGGACGGGCTGCCGGCGGCGGGTGCGGCACCCGTGGGGCTGGCGAGCCGGCTGTCCGCGCCGCACGCGATCGAGGCCCCGTACGTCGTCCCGCACGACGGCTGGTACTACCTGCTGGTGTCCCAGGACGCGTGCTGCCAGGGCACGGACTCGACGTACAAGATCGCCGTCGGGCGGTCGCGGGAGGTCACCGGGCCGTACGTCACCCGGGACGGCACGGACCTGCTGCTCGACGGCGGGGACGTGCTGCTGGAGACGGCCGGGGACCGCGTCGGCCCCGGCGGCCAGTCGGCGTCCCGCGGCGTCCTGGCGTACCACTTCTACGACGCGGCGACGGGTGGCACCCCGACCCTCGGGCTGCGCGAGATCGCGTGGGACGCCGAGGGCTGGCCGGTCCTGGCGACCGAGGCCGAGCAGGCCGAGGCCGAGCGGGCCGAGGCCGAGCGGGCGGGCTGACCCGCGGTTCCGGGTGGAAGGTCTGGCCCGACACGCACCGGGCGTGTCCGGCCAGACCTTCCACCCGAGGGGCGGGTCAGAGCGGCTGGTGCAGGACCAGGTCGTGGTGCCGCTGGTCGCCGACCTGGAACGTGCGCTCGCCGACGACCTCGAACCCCGAGCGCCGGTAGAACGCCTGCGCGCGCAGGTTCTCGCCGTTCACGCCCAGCCACACCCCGGCGGCGTCCCGGGCGCGCGCGGCGTCGAGGCTCGCGGCCATCAGCGCGCCGGCCACGCCGCCGCCGTGCCGGCCGGGCAGCACGTAGCACTTGCTGAGCTCGACGGTCGGGCGCAGCGGGACGACCGCGGCGACCTCGGCGGCGTACGGCTCGCCCGCGACCAGCATCGTGTAGCCGACCAGCTCGCCGTCGGCGTCGGCGACCAGGAGGTCCCGCGCCGGGTCGGCCAGGTAGGTCGCGAAGTGCTCCGTCGTCAGGTTCCCGGCGATGAACGCGGCGTGGTCCGCGGGCGTCGAGGACGGCGGGCAGGCCAGCGGGAACGTCGCGGCGGCCAGGTCGGCGAGCGGGGCGGCCTCCTCGGCGCGGGCGCGGCGGACCACCGGCGCGTCGGCGGGCCGAGCGGTCGGCGGGACGGCCCGCCCGGTCCCGGGCGCGGTCACCGCACGCCCCAGCGGGCCCGGATCGCCCGGCGCGCCGTCCGCACCACGAGGCCCAGCACCCACACCGAGCCCGCGACCGTGGCCGCGTCGACCCCCCGCCGGGTGGCGTTCCGGCGGCCGCGGAACTCGCGCATCGGCCAGCCGACCTCGGCCGCGTGCTTGCGCAGCCGGCGGTCCGGGTTGATGGCGCACGGGAAGCCGACCTCGGACAGGATCGGCACGTCGTTGGTGGAGTCGCCGTACGCGAACGACCGCTCGAGGTCCAGGCCCTCGCGCTCGGCCAGCGCGCGCACCGCCTCCGCCTTCGCGCGGCCGTGCAGCAGGTCCCCGACGAGGCGGCCCGTGTAGAAGCCGTCCTTGTGCTCCGCGATCGTGCCGAGCGCGCCGGTCGCGCCGAGCCGGCGGGCGATGATGTCGGCGATCTCGACCGGCGTGGCGGTGACGAGCCAGACCTCGTGGCCCGCGCGCAGGTGCTGGTCGAGCAGGCGCTGCGTGCCCGGGAAGATCCGCAGCGAGAGCACCTCGTCGTAGATGTCCTCGGCGATCGCGACCACCTCGGCCACCGAGCGCCCGTGCATGATCTCGAGCGCGCGCTGGCGGACCTCGTCGATCTGCTGCCGGTTCTCGCCGAACGTCAGGTAGCGGAACTGGTGCACCGCGAACCGGACGATGTCGGAGCGCTGGAAGAACGCGCGCCGGTACAGGCCGACGGCCAGGTGGAACGAGCTCGCGCCGCGGATGATCGTGTTGTCCACGTCGAAGAACGCGGCCACGCGCCCCGTCGGCGCCGTCGGCACCGGCGCGCCGGTGGGGGGCTCGGTGGGCTCGGGCACGCCCGCCACTGTAGCCACCGACCTAGGCTCGTGCCGTGCCGACCACCGCCGAGGGCCCCGGGCCCCGCCTCGTCCTGTACTCCCGCGTGGGCTGCCACCTCTGCGACGCGGCCCGCGACCTGGTCGCGTCCGTCGCCGCCGAGCGCGGCGAGCCGTGGGTCGAGGTGGACGTCGACGCCGGCGGGACCGCGCGCGACGGGCGCCCGCTCGCGGCGGCCTACGGCGAGCTGCTGCCGGTCGTCGAGGTCGACGGCGCCCGGGTCGGCCACTGGCAGATCGACCGCCACCGGCTCGTCGACGCCCTCGCGGCGTCCCCGCAGGCCTAGGCTGTCGCCGTGCGAGCCCTGCCGCCGACCACCGTCGCCCGCCTGCCGGGGTACCTGCGCTCCCTCGGGGGCCTCGCGTCGGAGGGCGTGACCACCACGTCGTCCGACCAGCTCGCCGAGCTCGTCGGCGCCTCGCCCGCGCAGCTCCGCAAGGACCTGTCCTACCTGGGCGCGGGCGGCCGGCGCGGCGTCGGGTACGAGGTCGACCACCTGCGGCGGCAGATCGCCCAGGCCCTCGGCATGACCGAGGAGCGCCGCCTGGTCATCGTCGGGATCGGCAACCTGGGGCACGCCCTCGCCACGTACTCCGGCTTCGCCGACCGCGGCTTCGTGCTGGTCGGCCTGTTCGACACCGACCCCGAGCTGGTCGGCACCGAGGTGGGCGGGCACGTCGTGCAGCACGTCGACGGCCTGGAGCGGGCGGTCGTCGACCGGGAGGCGAGCATCGCCATCGTCGCGACGCCGGCCTCGGCCGCGCAGGCGACCACCGACCGCCTGGTCGCGGCGGGCGTCACCGGGGTGCTGAACTTCGCGCCCCGCACGGTGCGCGTGCCCGACGGGGTGGACGTCCGCGAGGTCGACCTCGGGTCGGAGCTGCAGATCCTGGGGTTCCACGCGCGCCAGCGCTCGGGCGCCGCGGCGTCGCCGGCCGCGGCGGCGGTGCCCGTGGCGGAGGCGGTCGCCGGGCCGGCGGCGGCGGTGCCCGAGCCGGCGGCGGTGCCCGAGCCGGCTGCGGCGACCGAGCCGGTCCCCGCCGCCGACTGACGCCGCACCCGGCGGCCCTCGCGGGGGTCGTGCGGGAGGCTCAGGCCTGCTTGATGGCCGAGACCTCGAGGTTGATGACGACCTTGTCGCTCACCAGGACGCCGCCGGCCTCGAGGGCCGCGTTCCAGGTGATGCCGAACTCCTTGCGGGAGATCGTCACCGAGGCGGAGAAGCCGGCGCGCTGGTTGCCGAACGGGTCGGTGGCCGCGCCGCCGAACTCGGTGGCCAGCTCGACCGTCTTGGTCACGCCGTTGATCGTGAGCTCGCCGGTCACGACGTAGTCCTCGCCGTCCGCGGCGACCGAGGTCGAGGCGAAGGTCCACTCGCCGAACTTCTCCAGGTCGAAGAAGTCGGTGGAGCCCTTGAGGTGGCCGTCGCGGTTGGCGTCGCCGGTGGCGATGGTCGACGGGTCGAGCGAGGCGGTCACGCCGGACAGCGTGAGGTCCTCGGCGACGGTGATGGTGCCGGAGGTCACCGCGACGGTGCCACGGACCTTGGAGATGCCCGCGTGGCGGACGGTGAAGGACGCCTCGGTGTGCGAGGGGTCGATCGCCCAGGTGCCGGCGGTGAGGGCGGTGGGGAGCGTCGTGGTCGACATGGTGCCTCCTGCAAGAGATTGGTTGAAGCATCAACTGCGGTTAGTTGAGATTTCTACTACAGTGGGGCTCGCTGCGCAAGGCCTGTGGGACGATCAGCCACCGACGTCACAGGAGGGCGCGGGAGGAGGACGGCGATGAGCACCACGAGCACCGGCACGGCCAGGGCGGGCGCCCCGCGCTCGCACGACGACGTCCGCTGGCTGACGGCGGACGAGCAGCGCGCCTGGCGCGCGTACCGGGACGGCACCGCCCGCCTGCTCGACGTGCTCGCGCACGAGCTCGAGCAGGACTCCGGGCTGTCCCTCGGGGAGTACGAGGTGCTGGTCCGGCTGTCCGAGGCGCCGCAGCGCACGCTGCGCATGTCGGAGCTGGCCGGCGAGCTGGCGCACTCCCGGAGCCGCCTCACGCACACCGTCCGCCGGATGGAGGCCGCCGGCCTGGTCGAGCGCGCCCCGTGCCTCGAGGACGCGCGCGGTGTGAACTGCACCATGACCGAGACCGGCTGGCGCCGCCTGGTCGACGCCGCGCCGTCGCACGTCGAGTCGGTCCGCCGGCACCTGGTCGACGTGCTCACGCCGGTCCAGATGCAGGCCCTGGGCGACGCGATGGCCGCCGTCGGCGCCGCGTTCCAGGCCGACTGCGCGCAGGCCGTCGCCGCCGCCGAGGACGCCGGGGGGCGCTGATCGTCCCCAGGGCGACGCCCGGCGGCCCGATCACCCAGCCGGGTTTGCGAGACTGACCCCATGGTCGCCACCACCATCCACCTCATGCGGCACGGCGAGGTGCACAACCCCGAGGGCGTGCTCTACGGACGGCTCGACGGGTACCACCTGTCCGAGCGGGGCCGGCAGATGGCCGAGCGGGTCGCCGCGCACCTGGCCGGAGGGCTCGACGCGCCGCGCCGCGACGTCACCGCGCTCTTCGCGTCGCCCCTGACCCGCGCCCAGGAGACGGTCGCCCCGATCGCCGAGGCCCTCGGGCTGCCGGTCACCACGGACGAGCGGCTGCTGGAGGCGGAGAACCGGTTCCAGGGCCTGACGTTCGGCGTCGGCGACGGCTCGCTGCGGCACCCGCGGCACTGGCCGCTGCTGGTGAACCCGTTCCGACCGTCCTGGGGCGAGCCGTACCGCCAGCAGGTCGGGCGGATGCTCGCGGTCGTCGACGTCGCCCGGCAGGCGGCCCGCGGCCACGAGGCGGTGCTGGTCAGCCACCAGCTGCCGATCTGGGTCACCCGGCTCGCGCTCGAGGACCGCCGGCTGTGGCACGACCCGCGCCGCCGCCAGTGCTCGCTCGCGTCGCTCACCTCCCTGACCTACGAGGACGACCGCCTGGTCCGCATCGGCTACACCGAGCCCGCGGCCGACCTGCTGCCCGGCGCGTCGGCCGTGGCGGGCGCATGACCCCCCGCAGCGCCGCCCGCCGCACCCCGGCCGGCCCGCGCCGCGCCGGCCCGCGCCGCGCCGGCCTGCGCCGCGCCGGCGTCGCCGCCGTCGCGCTCGGCACCGCGCTGGCGCTCGCGGCGTGCTCGTCCGGGGGCGGGTCCGGCTCGGAGGCGGACGTCGCCGACCAGGGCTACGTCTCCGGCGACGGCTCGTTCACGCAGTGGGCGGTCGCCGACCGGCAGGGGCCCGTCGAGGTCGCCGGCACCGA
Organism: Cellulomonas sp. ACRRI; assembly: GCF_022346185.1. Lineage (GTDB taxonomy): Bacteria > Actinomycetota > Actinomycetes > Actinomycetales > Cellulomonadaceae > Cellulomonas. The sequence continues at coordinate 9,106 of NZ_JAKRMS010000067.1, forward strand.
CTACGCCGGGGACGCGGTCGACGTCGCCGACTGGCGGGGCGACGTCGTCGTGCTGAACACCTGGTACGCGGCGTGCCCGCCGTGCCGGGAGGAGGCGCCCGACCTGGTCGACATCGCGAACGAGTACGCCGACGCGGGCGTGCACCTGCTCGGCATCAACGGGGTCGACGACGCCGGGGCGGCCGAGCCGTTCCAGCAGACCTTCGACGTGCCGTACCCGAGCATCGACGACCGCGACAAGCAGGCCATCGCCGCGTTGCAGGGCATCGTGCCGATCCAGGCGACCCCGACCACGGTCGTGCTCGACCGCGACGGCAAGGTCGCCGCGCGGATCGTCGGCCTGGCCGAGGGCTCCACGCTGCGCGCGCTGATCGACGAGGTGCTCGCGGAGGACGGCGGGGACCCCGCGTGATGCTCGCCGACGTCGGGGACTCCTTCGCGCAGGCGGCCACGTCCGGGTCGCTGCTGGCGGCCGTGCCGGTGGCGCTGCTCGCCGGGCTGGTGTCGTTCGCGTCGCCGTGCGTGCTGCCGCTGGTCCCCGCCTACGTCGGCTACCTCGGCGGGATGTCCGCCGCGTCCGCCCCGGGGGGCCGCCGCGCGCCGCGGGTGCGCGCCGTCGCCCCGGCCCCGGGCGGCGGGACGCTCGACCTCGCCGGCGCGCTCCCGGCGCAGCCCGCGCTGACCCGGCCCGCCGCGGCCGGCTCCCCGGCCGCCCCCGACGCCGCGCCGTCCCGCGGCCGGGTCGTGCTCGGCGTCCTGCTGTTCGTCGCGGGGTTCACCGCGGTGTTCCTCGCCTACGGCTCGCTCGCGGGCTCGCTCGGCTCGTTCCTGCTGCGCTGGCAGGACCCGGTGTCCCGGGTGCTCGGCGTCGGCGTGATCGTCATGGGCCTGGCGTTCCTCGGCCTGGTCCCGTTCCTGGAGCGGGACAGCCGCCGGGTGCTCGCCCCGCGCGCCGGCCTGTGGGGCGCGCCCGTGCTGGGCGTGACCTTCGGCATCGGCTGGACGCCGTGCATCGGCCCGACGCTGGCCGCGATCCTCCTGCTCTCCCTCGACGGCGGCTCGGCCGGCCGCGGCGCGCTGCTCGCGCTCGCGTTCTGCGTCGGCCTCGGCCTGCCGTTCGTGCTCGTCGCGCTCGGCCTCCAGCGCAGCCGCCGCGCCCTCGACTGGCTCGCCCGGCACCGGCTCGCGGTGATGCGGGTCGGCGGCGGCCTCCTGCTCCTGCTCGGTGCCGCGCTGGTCACCGGCCTCTGGTCCGCGTGGGCGGGCTGGCTCCAGGGCCTGCTCACCGGCGCCGAGCCCTTCGTCCCGGCGGTGTGATGATGACGCGCGACCGACAGACCACCGAGCCCTCGCCCCGCGGGTACACCCCGGAGGGGCTCGAGGACGCGTTCAGCGCCGGGCAGCCCCCGACGGGCGGCTCGGGACCGACCGGCTCCGGGGCGGCCCCGCAGCTGCCCTCGCTCGGCGTCGTCGGCTGGCTGCGCTGGGCGTGGCGGCAGCTGACCTCGATGCGCGTCGCCCTGCTGCTGCTCATGCTGCTCGCCGTCGCCGCCGTTCCCGGCACGGTGTTCCCGCAGCGCGCCCAGGACCCGGACAAGGTCGCCACCTACCTGTCCGACCACCCGGACCTCGGCCCGGTGCTCGACCGGCTCGGCTTCTTCGGCGTGTACTCGTCCGTCTGGTTCTCGGCGATCTACCTGCTGCTGTTCGTGTCGCTGGTCGGCTGCATCCTGCCGCGCAGCCGTACCCACCTGCGGGCGATGCGCGGCCGGCCGCCGCGCGCGCCGCGCCGGTTCGACCGGTTCCCGGCGCAGGCGTCCGCCGCGCTCGACGGGGCGCCGGAGGAGGTCGCCGGGCGGGCCGCGGCGGCCCTGGGCGGCCCGCGGTGGTGGCGCCGGTTCCGGGTCGACGTCCGCGACGAGGGTCGCGGGGTGTGGAGCGTCGCCGCCGAGCGCGGCTACCTGCGCGAGACCGGCAACCTCGTGTTCCACCTAGCGCTCGTCGGCCTGCTGGTGTCCGTGGCGACCGGCCAGCTGCTGCACTACCGCGGCCAGGCGATCATCGTCGAGGGCCGGGCGTTCGCGAACACCCAGAGCGACTACGACACCTTCGAGTCCGGCTCCGGGTTCAGCGCCTCGTCGCTCGAGCCGTTCGCGATGCGGCTCGACTCGTTCGAGTCCTCGTTCGACCCCGACACGCTGCAGTCCCGCGACTTCACGGCGCACGTGACGATCACCGAGCCGGGGTCCGCGGGCGTCCAGGAGCGGATCAAGGTCAACCACCCGCTCGACGTCGCGGGCGCCAAGGTCTACCTCCAGGGCAACGGGTACGCGCCGCAGGTGACGGTGCGGGACCCGGACGGGGACGTGACGTTCTCGGGCGCCGTGCCGTTCCTGCCGCAGGACACCGTCTACACCTCGCAGGGCGTCATCAAGGTGCCGGACGTCAGCTCGGGGCCGCAGATCGGCCTGCAGGGCGTGCTGCTGCCCACCGCCGAGCAGGTCGCGGACGGCATCTACCGGTCCGTCGACCCGCAGCCGACCGACCCGCTGCTCGCCCTGGCGGTGTGGACCGGCGACCTCGGCCTCGACGACGGCGTCCCGCAGAACGTGTACCAGCTCGACGAGGCGGGCCTCACCCAGGCGCTGGACGACGAGGGCCTGCCCGTGACGCTGTACCTGCGGCCGGGGGAGACCGTCGACCTGCCGGACGGGCTCGGCACGCTGACCTTCGACGCGCTGCCGCGGTTCGTCGCGCTGGACCTGCGGCACGACCCCTCGCTCGCCTGGGTGCTGACGTTCGCCCTGCTGGCCTTCGCGGGCCTCGCGACGTCGCTGTTCGTGCCGCGCCGCCGCGTGTGGCTGAGGCTGCGGCCGGAGGAGGACGAAGGTCCCGGGTCACGCCGTACAGTGGTCACCGCCGCCGCGCTGGCGCGTGGCGACGACGTGGGCCTGCAGGCGGAGCTCGACCGGGCGATGGACCGGCTCCGCGGAGCGGACGTCGACGGGCCCACCGGCCGGACCGGAAGGTAGAGGACATGGCAATCGGCGACATCAGCACCCTGCTCGTGTGGGGGGCGGCGACCGCGTTCACGATCGCCCTGATCGCCTACACCTCGGCCTTGGCCCGGCTCGCCGACGCCGCGTCCGCGGAGCACCGCGCGGAGCGGGCGTCCCGGGTCGCCGCCGCCAAGCGGGCCCGCGCCGCCGCGCGCGAGACCGTCGGCGCCGGGGGTCCCGGTGGGCTGGTCGTGCCGGCCGACGCGGGCGACGACGACGCAGCGCCGCGGTCCGGCAGGATCGACGACGCCGAGCCCGAGCGGCCCCTGACCGTGCCGTCGGCGACCACCGGGATCGCGCGGACCACCACCTACCTCGGCATCCTGCTCCTGGGCGTCGGCATCGTCCTGCGCGGCGTCGCGGCCGGTCGCTGGCCCACCGCGAACATGTACGAGTTCACCCTCGTCGGCACCTTCGTCGCCGCCGTGGTGCTCGCCGTCGTGCAGCGCAAGCGGGTCATCCCGTTCCTCGGCGTGGTCGTCATGGGCATCGGCGTCCTCGCCCTGGCGCTCGGGCTGCTCGTGTTCTACGTGCAGGCCGACGCCGTGCAGCCGGCGCTGCAGAGCTACTGGCTGATCATCCACGTCGGCGTGGCGATCGCCGCGACCGGCATCTTCACCGTCGCGTTCGCCACCGCGGTGCTCCAGGTCCTGCAGGACGGCCGCGAGACCGGCCGCTCGCACCTCGACCACCCCTGGCGGTCCGCCGACGGCCTGCGCCGCGCGCTCGCCCGCTGGCGGGTCACCGGCCCGGCCTGGTCCTGGCTGCGCACCGTGCCGTCCGCCCGCCGGCTCGAGGCGCTGTCCTTCCGGCTCAACGCCATCGGCTTCGTGCTGTGGACCTTCACGCTCATCGGGGGCGCGATCTGGGCCGAGCACGCCTGGGGCCGGTACTGGGGCTGGGACCCCAAGGAGGTCGGCACCTTCGTCGCCTGGGTCGTGTACGCGGCCTACCTGCACGCCCGCACGACCCGCGGCTGGGCCGGCCGCAAGGCGGCGTACTTCGTCTACGTCGGCTACGCCGTCGTGCTGGCGAACTTCACCGTGGTGAACCTGTTCGTCACCGGCAAGCACTCCTACTCGGGCCTCTGAGCCGGGGCACCCTGGCCTTCGCGCCGAGATCGGTGCTTCGCGTCGAGATCGGTGCCTGCGAGCGCCGATCTCGACGGCAAGGACCCATCTCGGCGTGCGCGGCGGGTGCGTGTGGGCGCGCCGCGCGCGTGTGGGCGCGCCGGGCGCGTCAGCCGCGCGCGCCCTCGTCGGGGACGTCGCCGCTGCTGCCGTCGCCCGTGCCGTTCTCGCGCTGCCGGCGTCGCCGCTCCTGGTCGAGGCGCCACAGGAAGTCCGGGTCGTCGTCCGGCGCGACCGGGCCCGGCCGGCGCGGACCGGACCCGCCCGGCCCCGGGCGGTGCCCCTGCGCGGGGCCGCCGGGCCCGGCGGCGCGCTGGGCGCGGCTGGTGAGGATCCACACCACCGGACCCGCGACCGGCACCAGCGCGATGAGGAACCACGCGCCCCTCGGCAGGCCGCGCCGCGCGCGGTCGTCGCTCGTGGCGATGTCGGCGAGGGCGTAGACCGCCAGGCCGATGATCACGAGGAAGAAGAGCGCGCGAGCCATGCTCCACCCTAACCAGGACGCGCACACGCACCCGGCCCCGGGCCGGGTGATCGCCGGAACCGGCACGAGGTCGTCACATCCGGCGGCGCCGGGCCCGGTGCCGGGGCCCGCGCGGCGCGGACGACCGCGCGGTCGGCCTACCCTGGACGCGTGCCCGTCGTGACCTACTCGCTGCTCCGCCTCGCCCTGTTCGTCGTGTGCCTGGTCGGCCTGGTGCTGGCCGGCACCGGCTGGCTGCTGGGCGTCGTGGGGGCCGCGCTGCTCGCGGCGCTGCTGTCCTACGTGCTGCTCCGCGGCCCGCGCGACCGGGCCGCGCTGTGGCTGCAGGCGCGCTCCGAGGCGCGCGGCGACCGCCCGCGCCTGTCCCGCTCCGCCAGCGCGGACGCCGCGGAGGAGGACGCCGCGGTCGAGGCCGCCGAGCGCGAGGCGCGCGGCGGCCGACGCACCCGGGACCGGGCAGGCGACGGCGGCACCCCCGGCCGCCCGGCCTGACGACGCCTGGTCGATGCCCGAGGACGCGCGAGCCGCCGACGCGCTCGCCGACCGCCTGCTCCACCGGCTTCCGGCGGACCGGAGGGTCCTCCTGGCGGTCGACGGCATCGGTGCGAGCGGCAAGACCACGTTCGCGTCGCACCTGGCGGCGCGGGTGACGGGTCGGCCCGTGCTGCTGCTGCACGCTGACGACTTCTTCCACCCGGCGCCGGTCCGGCACGCCCGGGGCCGGCTCTCGCCGGAGGGCTTCTGGCTCGACGCCTACGACCACGTCGCGCTCGCGGGTGGGGCGCTGGAGCCGCTGTCCCGTCCGGGTGCGGCGACGTACCGCGACCACGTGTACGACCGGCGGACCGGTGAAGCCGTGCGACCGGACGTCCAGACCGCGCCGCGCGACGCGCTGGTCGTGGTCGAGGGGACGTTCCTGCACCGCGACGAGCTCGCCGGCTACTGGGACCGGTCCGTGTACCTGCACGTCCCGTTCGCCGAGGGCGCGCGTCGGATGGCCGCGCGCGACGGCGCCGACCCGGACCTGCGCCGTGGCCCGCTGCGCCGCTACCTCGGGGCGCAGCGGCTGTACTTCGCCGCGGCCCGGCCGTGGTCGCGCGCGTCCCTGGTCGTGGACCACACCGATGTGCGGCGCCCGGTCGTCGTGGATCCGGCAGCGGTCGAGGTGGCCGTCGCCCGGGAGCTCGCCGCGCTCGACGCGCCGGCCGGGCGCTAGAGCGCCAGGCCGAGCCCCAGCAGCACGCCGAACGCCAGCTCGTACATCCCGGTCCCCGCCAGGACCGGGACGAGCGCGATGCCGCGCGCGCCGACCAGCACCGTGAACGCCAGCACCCCGGCGGGCAGCGCGAGCAGCATGACGATCAGGGCCCACGGGTTCGCCAGCGCGCACAGCACGCCGAGCAGCACGGGGAGCACGACCATCACGGCGTAGGCGCGGCGGGCGCGGTGGTCGCCGAGCCGGACGGCGAGGGTGCGCTTGCCGACGAGGGCGTCGGTGGGGATGTCCCGGAGGTTGTTCACCATGAGCAGCGCGCACGCGATGAGGCCGACGGCGACCGCGCCGACCCCGGCGGGCCAGGTCAGCGTGCCGGACTGGGTGTACGTGGTGCCGAGGACGGCCACGAGGCCGAAGAACACGAAGACGCCGACCTCGCCGAGGCCCAGGTAGCCGTAGGGTCGCCGGCCGCCGGTGTAGAACCAGGCCGCCGCCACGCACAGGGCGCCGATGGCCAGGAGCCACCACTGGCCGCTCAGGGCCACGAGCGCGAGGCCCAGCAGGCCCGCGACGCCGAACGCGGCGAACGCCCCGGCCTTGACCTCGCCGGGCCGCGCCGCGCCGCTGGCGGTGAGCCGCATCGGTCCGACCCGGTCGGCGTCCGTGCCGCGGATGCCGTCGGAGTAGTCGTTGGCGTAGTTGACGCCGACCTGGAGCGCGAGGGCCACCCCGAGGGCGAGCAGCGCCCGGCCCAGGTGCGCCGCCTCGATCTGCGCGGCGGCGCCGGTGCCGACCAGGACGGGGGCGGCGGCGGCGGGCAGGGTGCGCGGGCGCGCTCCGGCGACCCACTCGGCGGCGGTGGCCATGGTGCTCCTGTTCTGGGGCCGCGGCTCGGGGCCGCGGCGCGGGTTCGGCGTGCAGCGACGGTAACCCGGAACGCCGGGCGGGCACGTGCGCCGGGGTCAGGTCCCGGGCGTGGCGTCGCGCACGGTGGTCGGCACGCCGAGCTCGCGCGCGGCGAGCGCGGCGGCACCCCGGCGGTCCGGCTTGCCCGGCCCGCGCAGGGGGAGCGCGCGGAGCGTGACGAGGTGCCGCGGGGCGGCGGGCCCGCCGAGCGCGGCCGCCGCGGCGTCGCGGAGGACCGCGAGGTCGGGCGCCGGTGCGCCCGCGGCCGGGACGACGACCGCGACCAGCGCCTGGCCCCACTCGGGGTCGGGGACGCCGACGACGAGCACCTCGCCCACGCCGGGCAGCCCCGCCAGGACGCGCTCCACGGCGGCCGGCGGGATCTTCACCCCGCCGGTGACCAGCACGTCGTCGGCGCGGCCCAGCACCTCCAGCCGGCCGGCGGGGTCCCACCGGCCCAGGTCGCTGGTGCGCAGCCACCGGGTGCCGTCGCGGACCTCGAACAGCTCGGCGTCCAGGTCGGGCCGGCCCCGGTACCCCGCGGCGAGCACGGGGCCGGCGAGGCGCACGCGTCCGTCGTCGGGGTCGAGGTCGACGGTCACCCCGTCGAGCGGGACGCCGTCGTACACGCAGCCGCCGCAGGTCTCCGACATCCCGTAGGTGGTCACGACCCGCGCACCGGTCGCACGGGCCGCGTCGAGGAGGCCGGGCGACGCGGCGGCGCCGCCGAGCAGCACCGCGTCGAACGACGCCAGCGCCTCCCGGCCCGCCGCCGAGTCGAGCAGGCGGTGCACCTGCGTGGGGACGAGCGAGGTGTACCGGGGGCCGGCGTCGTCGGCCGGTCGCGCGGCCGCGGCGGCGAACGCGTCGGCGCGGAACGGCCCGGACAGCACGGCCGGCTCGGTGCCCGCGAGGATCGACCGGACCAGGACCTGCAGGCCCGCGACGTGCGCGGGCGGCAGCGGCAGCAGCCACCGGCCGGGGCCGCCCAGCCGGGCCTCGGTGGCGCGGCCCGACGCGCGCAGGGCGGCGGCGGTGAGCATGACCTCCCGCGGCGTGCCCGTCGACCCGGAGGTGCGCACGAGCAGCGCCACGTCGTCGGGGACCTCGCCCCCGGCGACGTCGCCCGTCCCCGGGGTCCCCGCGTCGGGCGCCTCGACCGGCAGGACCGCGGGGCCGGTGCCGTCGAGCGCCGCGGTGAGCGCCGCGGTGAGCTCCGGCACCGCGGCGGGGGTGGCGGGGACGACGCGGACGGGACGGGTCACCCGGTCAGGGTAGGTCCGCCCGTAGAGTGGCGCGGGACGCGCGGCGGCTGCCGCGGCGCACGCAGGCGGCACGGAAGGGTCGAGATGGTTCACAGCACGAGGCGGGGGCTGCGGCGCGCGGCGGCGCTCGCGGTCGGCACGGCGCTCCTGGTCGCCGGCTGCACGCAGGGCCAGGACCCCGCCCCCGAGGCGGCGACGGTCGCCCCCACCCTCGACCCGCAGAAGGTCGCGGCGCCCGACCCGGTCGTCGCGCCGACCTGGCCGCTCACCGGCGTGGCGGGCGAGGTCGTGAACCGGCCGTCGCTGGCGGTGAAGATCGAGAACACCGCGACCGCGCGCCCGCAGTCGGGGCTGGAGCAGGCCGACGTGGTGTGGGAGACGATCGTCGAGTTCGACGTGTCCCGGTTCGTCGCCGTGTGGCACTCGCAGGTGCCCGGCGAGGTCGGCCCGGTCCGCTCGGTGCGCCCGATGGACCCGGACATCGTCGCCCCGATGAACGGCCTGCTGACGTTCTCCGGCGGCCAGCCCGGCATCCTCGACCTGGTCGCGGCGAGCCCGGTCCAGGTCATCAGCCACGACGCCGGCGCGGCGGGGCTGTACCGCATCTCGTCGCGATCCGCCCCGCACAACGTGTACGCGAGCCCGGCCGAGCTGTGGGCGCAGGCCGACGCGAACCACCAGAACAGCCCGGGCGAGCAGTTCTCGTTCGCGCGGACCGCCGAGCGCGCCAGCGCCGTGGTGGCGGGCACCCCCGCGACGACCCTGGCGTTCGACCTGTCGAGCCAGTCGAAGCCGTCGTGGACCTGGAACGGCACGGTCTGGGAGCGCTCGGAGGGATCGACGCCCGCGGTGGCGGCATCGGGTGCGCGCCTGTCGGCGACGAACGTCGTGTCGATCGTCGCCGACCACCCGGGCACCGGGTTCGGCGCGCAGAACGGGGCGATCGTGCCGACCTACCAGCTGGTGGGCTCGGGCACCGCGACGCTCGCGACCGGCGGGAAGACGGTGGCGGTGAACTGGGCCAAGGACGCCCGCGACGCCCCGCTGCGGCTGACGCTGCCCGACGGGACGCCGGCGCTCCTGGCGCCGGGCAACACCTGGGTCGAGCTGGTGCCGAACGGCACGGGGTCGCTGACGGTCTCCTGACCGGCGCGGCCAGGGTGCGTCAGTACGCGTACGGGAACCGGCTCCAGTCCGGGTCCCGGCGCTCGAGGAAGGCGTCACGGCCCTCCACGGCCTCGTCCGTCATGTAGGCGAGTCGGGTCGCCTCGCCGGCGAACACCTGCTGCCCCGCCAGCCCGTCGTCCGCCAGGTTGAACGCGAACTTCAGCATCCGGATGGCCTGCGGCGACTTGGTCGCGATGATGCGCGCGTACTCCAGCGCGGCGTCCTCGAGGTCCGCGTGGTCGACCACGTCGTTGACCGCGCCCCAGGCGTAGGCCTGCTCCGCGGAGTACTCGCGCGCCAGGAAGAAGATCTCCCGCGCCCGCTTCTGCCCGGTCTGCCGGGCGAGCAGCGCCGAGCCGTACCCGCCGTCGAACGAGCCGACGTTGGCGTCGGTCTGCATGAACCGCGCGTGCTCCCGGGACGCGATGCTGAGGTCGGCCACCACGTGCAGCGAGTGCCCGCCGCCGGCCGCCCAGCCGTTCACGACGGCGACGACCACCTTGGGCATGGTCCGGATGAGGCGCTGCACCTCGAGGATGTGCAGCCGGCCCGCGCGGGCGGGGTCGATCGCGTCGGCGGTCTCGGCGTCGGTCGAGCCGGTGTACCGGTAGCCGTCGCGGCCGCGGATCCGCTGGTCGCCGCCGGAGCAGAACGCGTACCCGCCGTCCTTGGGGCTCGGGCCGTTGCCGGTGAGCAGCACGGTGCCGACGTCCGAGGTCATCCGCGCGTGGTCGAGCACCCGGTACAGCTCGTCGACCGTGTGCGGGCGGAACGCGTTGCGCACCTCCGGCCGGTCGAACGCGACACGCACCACCGGCAGGTCCCGGGTGCCGCCGTCCGCGGACCGCGCGACGCCCCGGTGGTAGGTGAGGTCGGTGAGGTCCTCGAAGCCGCCGACCAGGCGCCAGCGGGTCGGGTCGAAGGTGTCGGAGACGCGCGGGGGGAGCGGGGCGGCGGTGGGGTCGGTCACGGTGCCCAGCGTAGGACGGCACCGGCGGGTGGATTCTGGTACGGTCGTACTAGAAACGGGCGCGGGACGGCGGAGACTGCCACCCGGCGCGCCCGGTCCCGGGGGAGGGATCACCCATGGCGTGGGCCGTGCTCATCGTGTCCGGACTGCTCGAGGCGGGCTGGGCGCTCAGCCTCAAGGCGTCGGACGGCTTCTCGAGGCTGTGGCCGAGCGTGTCGTTCGGCGTCCTGGCGATCCTGTCGTTCGCCGGCCTCAGCTGGGCGCTGCGCTCGCTGCCGGTCGGCGTCGCGTACGGCGTGTGGGTCGGCATCGGCGCGTCGGCGACCGCGATCCTGGCGATCGTGCTGTTCGGCGAGTCGGTGTCGGTGCTGAAGATCGTGTCGCTGGTGCTCATCGTGGCCGGCGTGGTGGGGCTCAACCTGTCGGGCGGCGGGCACTGATGGCTGCGGGCCGGGCCGGTGGCACGGCGAAGGGGGAGCGTCGGCGCGCCGAGCTCGCCCGGGCCGCCGCCGACCTGGTCCGCGAGGAGGGCCCCGCAGCGCTGAGCCACCGGGCGGTCGCGGCGCGCGCCGGCCTGTCGCTGTCCGCGACGACCTACTACTACGCGGGCCTGGACGACCTGGCCGCCGCGGCCGGGACGGCGCTCGTCGACGACTGGGTCGCGCACGCCGAGGGGGCGCTGCGCCGGGCGCGCGGCGCAGCGGCGACCGCGGACCCCGCGGCCGTCCTCGTCGAGGCCGTGCTGCCGCCGGGCGACGACGCCGCGGTGCGCGCGCACTACGAGCAGCTGCTCGCCGCCGGCCGGGTCCCGGCCCTCGCGGCGGCGCTCGGGGACGGCCGCGCGCGCCTGGACGCCGTCCTGACGACGCTGCTCGCGGAGCTGCGGCTGCCCGTGCCGGCGGCCGTGGCGATCGGCGTGGTGGACGGGGCCGTGGTCGCCGCGGTGAGCGAGGGCCGGGACCTGCGCCGGACCGCCCGCGACCTGCTGCTCGCCGTGCTCGCCGCCGCGCAGCCTCTACGCTGAGCCGCGTGCACGTCTACGCGATCGGACTGCGGACGCGCTTCCGCCGGATCACGGTGCGCGAGGGCGTGCTGGTCCGCGGGGAGGCCGGCTGGGGCGAGTTCAGCCCGTTCTGGGACTACGACGCCGCGGAGTCGGCCGCCTGGTGGCGCGCGACCCGCGAGGCGGCGGACGAGGGCTTCCCGGAGCCGGTCCGCGACCGGGTGCCGGTGAACGTGACCGTCCCCGCCGTCGGCCCGGACGCCGCGCGCCGCATCGTCCTGGCCTCGGGCGGCTGCACCACGGCCAAGGTCAAGGTCGCCGAGCCCGGCCAGGGCGCCGCGGAGGAGGCGGACCGGCTCGCCGCCGTCCGCGAGGCGCTCGGCCCCGCCGGCGCCATCCGGGTGGACGCCAACGCGGGGTGGGACGTCGACACCGCCCTCGAGCGGCTGAGGATCCTCGACCGCGCCGCCCGCGGGCTGGAGTACGCCGAGCAGCCGGTCGCGTCGGTGCGCGACCTCGCGCGGGTGCGCCGGTCCACGCACGTGCCGATCGCCGCCGACGAGTCGATCCGCCGGGCCGAGGACCCCATGGCGGTCGTGCGCGCCGAGGCCGCTGACGTCGTGGTGCTCAAGGTGCAGCCGCTCGGCGGGGTCCGCGCCTGCCTGGACCTGGCCGAGCAGGTCGGGCTGCCGGTCGTGGTGTCCTCCGCGCTGGAGACGTCGGTCGGGCTGGCGGCCGGCGTGGCGCTCGCGGCCGCCCTGCCCGACCTGCCCTACGCCTGCGGGCTCGCGACCGCGCAGCTGCTCACGGACGACGTCGCCGACCCGGCCCTCCTGCCCGTCGACGGCGCGCTGCCGGTCGCCGCCGCGCGCGCCGTGGTGCCGACCGAGGAGCGGCTGGCGGCGACCGCCGCCGACCCGGCGACGGCGGCGCGGTGGGCCCAGCGGCTGGCCGCGGTGCGGGCGGTGGCGCGGTGACGGCCCCCGCCGCGGCGGGCGGCGGCCCCCGCGGACCCGTGCGCGGCGCCCCCGCGTCGCAGGCGGCGCGCGTCCTGGTCCAGGAGCTGGCCGCGCACGGCGTCCGGGACGTCGTCCTGGCCCCCGGGTCGCGCAGCGCCCCGCTGGCCTACGCGCTCGCCGAGGCGGCCCTGCCCGACGGCGAGCGGCCCCCGGGCGCCCCCGCCGTGCGGCTGCACGTGCGGGTGGACGAGCGGTCGGCGGCGTTCCTCGCCCTCGGCCTCGCCCGGGCCGCCGCGGCGGAGGGCGCCCCGCGCGCCGTGGCCGTCGTGACCACCTCCGGCACCGCCGTCGCCAACCTGCACCCGGCCGTGCTCGAGGCGCACCACGCGGGCGCGCCGCTGCTGCTGCTCACCGCCGACCGCCCGCACGAGCTGCGCGGCACCGGCGCCAACCAGACCACCGTGCAGCCCGGCATCTTCGGCGCGGCGACCCGGCTGGCGGCCGACGTGCCCGCACCGTCCGGCCGGGCGGGGGAGGACCGCGACCTGCGGCACCTGGTGTCCCGTGCCGTCACCGCGGCGCTCGGCGCCCGCACCGGCGACCCCGGCCCCGTGCACCTGGACCTGGCCTACCGCGAGCCGCTGGTGCCCGGGCCCGAGCCCTGGCCGGCGGACGGGTCGGCGGGCCGCGTGACCGTGCCCCCGCGCCCGGTCGCGGCCCCGGTGGCCGGCGACCCCGGCGTGCCCCGGCGCGGCGACCTGCCCGGCCCGGTCGTGGTCGTCGCGGGCGACGGCGCCGGCGCCGAGGCACGCCGGCTGGCGGAGGCGGCAGGCTGGCCTCTGCTCGCCGAGCCGTCCTCGGGGTCCCGCGGCGGCCCGGCCGCGCCCGCCGCCTACCGGGTGCTGCTCGCCGACCCCGACCTGGGCGGCCGGATCCGCTCCGTCGTGCTCCTCGGCCGTCCCACGCTCACCCGGCCGGTGTCCGCGCTGCTCGCGCGGGACGACGTCGACCTCACCGTGGTGGCCCCCGCCGGCTCGGGCTGGCCGGACGCCGGGCGCGCGGCCGACCGGGTGCTCACCGGCGTGCCGGCGGCGTGGTACGACGGCCCGCCGGACGACCCGGCGTGGCTCGCGGCCTGGCAGCGAGCCGACGCCGCCGCCGGCTCCGCGGTCGACGCCGCGCTGGACGACGACCCCCGCGCGCCGGCCACCCGCGCCACCCCGCCGCTCACCGGTCCGCGCGCCGTCCGGTCGGTCGCCGAGGCGTCCCTGCCGGGCGACGTGCTCGTCGTCGGCTCGTCCAACCCGGTGCGGGACCTGGACCTGGTCGCCCGGTGGGCGGAGCCGCCGCTCGTGCTCGCCAACCGCGGGCTCGCCGGCATCGACGGCATGCTGTCCACCGCCGCGGGCGTCGCGCTCGGGCTGCCGCGGCGCCGGGTACGGGTCCTGGTCGGTGACCTCACCTTCCTGCACGACGTCGGCGGCCTGCTGCGTCTCACCACCGAGCCCGAGGTCGACCTCCAGGTCGTCGTGCTGAACGACGCCGGCGGGTCGATCTTCGCCACCCTGGAGCACGGGGCCCCGGAGCGGGCCCGCACGTTCGAGCGGGTGTTCGGCACGCCGCACGCCGTGGACGTCGCCGCGCTGTGCGCGGGCTACGGGGTGCGGCACGTGCGGGTCTCTCACGAGGCGGCGCTCGCCGTGGCGCTCGCGGCGCCGGGGCGCGGCACCTCCGTGGTCGAGGTACGGGTCGACCGCGCGGACCGGCGGGCGCTGGGGGAGCGGCTGGCCGCCGCGGCCCGGGACGCCGCCAGGGGCGCGCTGGCAGGCGGGGACGTCGCGGACCGACCGGTCGCGCCCGGGGTCATCGTGGATTCCTAGCGGACTCCCAGGGTTCGCCGAGCGTCGCTCCAGCCGCGGGGGGTCTGATAGTCCCCGAGAAGGAGGTAGACCCCATGAGCAGCAGCACCCCCGAGGGGCCGCGGGACGTCCAGGGCGCGCCGGAGCCGCAGCGCGAGGACGCCACCGCCGCGACGGAGGCCGTCGCCGCCGCGCCGTCGACGCCGTCCGCCGACGAGACGCAGCGCATCGCCCCGACGCCCACCCAGCAGCTT